>CAIULK010000072.1 GCA_903899885.1 uncultured Rhodospirillaceae bacterium | reverse complement strand
GCTGGGCACGGTGATCGTCGCCGTCATCACCCTGGCGATCGTGGATATTCAGCAAAACGCCATTATCGATGACATGGACACGATCATCGCGGCGGCCAACGCCATCCCCGGCGAACCGTCCGCCACGCAACCTTACGTGACCCAAACGGTAACGGCCCCCTTGATCCTTGCCCGGGTACAAGCCGCGCGGGCGATGGCGATCTTCAACGCCGCGGCCGCCGTTTTCCTGATGGTCGTGGTCGCCGGGGTCATGGCCTTGTCGCGCGGCATCACGGTGCCGATTCTGCGTCTGGTGGGAACGATGCGCCAATTGACCCTGGGCCACCGGGTAGCCTTCGTCCCCGCGCTGACCCGGGCCGACGAAATCGGTGAAATGGCACGCGCCGTCTTGGTCTTTCAGCAGCAAGGCATGATGGTCGAGCAGATGACCGCCGAACGCGAATCCATCGGCTACCGGTCGGTCGCCGACCGCCGCCGCATTCTTAATGCGATGGCTGAAAAGATCGAAATCGAAGCGGCATCGGTGATCGACAACATTCACGCCGAAAGCGAGCGGATCGGTGAAACCGCCAACAAGATGGCGGCCAACGCCATCCGCGTGGATCTGAACTCCCGGTTCGTAGCGTCGGCGGCCTCGGAGACCATGTCCAATGCCCAGACGGTGGCCGATGCCGCCCAGCAACTGTCGGCGTCGATCCGGGACATCGCCGCCCAGGTCGATCAATCATGCGCCGTGGTCGCCAGTTCGGTCGAGGCTGCCAACCAGGCGACCGCCGTGGTGCATGGCCTGACCGATGCGATGGCGGCCATCGACGGCGTGGTCAAGGTCATCGCCGATATCGCCGCCCAGACCAACCTGTTGGCGCTGAACGCCACCATCGAAAGCGCCCGGGCGGGCGAGTCCGGCAAGGGCTTTGCCGTGGTCGCGCACGAGGTAAAGAACCTCGCCAGTCAGACGGCCCGGCAGACCGAAGACATCACCGGCCGGATCATTCTTCTGAAAGACATGAGCGCGCAAATGGCCGGCGCCATCCAGGTTACCGTGGACCGCATTCAAGATGTCGATATCATCGTCCGCGCGGTCGCGGCCGCCGTCGATCGGCAAGACGCCGCCACCGTTGAAATTGCCCGCAACGTCGCCCGGTCGTCAACGGCCGCCAAGGAGGTAACCGAACGCATCGAGGAAGTCGCCATCGACGCCGACGCCACCGGCCAGCAGGCCAGCCGAGTCCATGCGATGCTGTCGGAGATGGCGATCCGGGTCGCCGACTTGGCGCCGACGCTGAACCGCGTGGTGCGGACCACGACCACCGAGGTTGACCGCCGCGCCCATCCCCGTCATCCGGTCACGGCGGCGGTCCGGGTCGAACTTGCCGACATCGAACACGGCGGAACGCTTGAGAATATCTCGCTGGGGGGCGCCTGCGTCCGCGATGTGCCGGGCGCGGCGATCGGCGGCCTGGGCCACCTGACCTTGGACCAAATGGTTCTGGACTTCCGGGTGGTCGATGTCCGCCGAGACACCATCCGGGTGCGGTTCCACGGCGCCGCTCCCAAGGCGTTGGATGCCTGGATTCAACAAAGCCAACAAGCCGCAGCCGCGTAGATCGCGTTCGGCCAGTTGGCGCGGAAACCCCAGCGTCCGAGGAACACCCTCAACCATCGAACCTGGCCGCCATGGTGTCGCCGAAGACGGGTGACAGGCCGAGGAGCGGTATCGTATGGTCAACCATGGCGGGTGCCGACACACCCGCTCGCCGCCATGGATTTTTCAGGTTCATTGGGAGTTGAAAAATGACAATTACATCCTACACCCCGCAAAGCACACTTATGGTTGTTTATACGGCTCCGAATGGCATCTATACAGATACATACAATGGAGCGGTGTACCTCAACACCAAATCAAAAATCTTGACCGGAACGTTGGCCAATCTAACGTGGAGCGGCGGAACGGACATATCTTCTCAGGTTGGGGGGATAGATCCTCGCACGAATGTCGGCCCGGCATGCTGTAATTTCAAAGGGCGGCTTTATGTTGTCTATAAGGCTTGGGACGGCCCTGACCTCTATATGTCATACAGGGATGTAAGTTGGCATGGTGATAAGTCCATTCATGGCAATTATGGATACATAACCGCACGAACAGACTCGCCTCCCTGTCTTATTGAATACGATCACACGCTGTATCTTTTCTATAAGGGGGATGGGACCAATGAAATCCGCCAGGCGACTTTGAATATAGATCAATGGAATGGAAACCAGGCGGTAAAAATAGTTAACAATGCGTCTGTTCCCGAAACGGACTGCAGTCCAACCGCTGGACTATTTAATCGTAAGCTCTACCTTGCATACAAGGGAATTGGAAGCTCCAATAAGATATATATATCGATTTTTGACGGGAGCTCTTGGGTTGGTGATCGCACCATCGCGTTTTTCGGCGGAACAATCGATCCGGAGACGGATTGCGCCCCCCGCGCTGGGATCATATAACGGCTGGCTTTACCTAGCTTACAAGGGAGTTGGAACCAGCAAAATTTATATTTCATGGTTCGATGGCGCGTGGCATGGCGATAAAAGTATCCACGAACTTTCTGGAGGAACAATTTCCCCAGAAACCGATTCGCAGCCTGCATTGATTAATTACGGAAGTTACTTGCTACTTGTATACGTTGGCAAGGGAACGAACAACATTTATTACGCACGAATGGATTGGACAATGCGCTGGTCTGGCGATTGCGCGATCAATGCCGCTGCGGGCGGGAATGCGCCGCAATCTTCATTCGCCCCCGCCCTTACGTTCGCGACGCCAACGCTTGATACATCCACATGGCTTGGAAGTATTGCGGACAGCACGGCGATTGGAAATATTAATATCCCGGGAACGCACGACAGTGCCTCGATCAATGGGTGGCTGGTCACTCCGTATGCTTGCCATTATCAAAGTATCACCGACCAACTCAAGGCTGGGATTCGACTTCTGGACGTGCGACTGAAGGTCAATGGAACCAGTTCAAATTATTCATTCTCTACACCCGGATTTCCCAGATGACCGAGCCATTTCGTGACGTCCATCGCTTATTATGCTATATAAATCAATGTGATGACGGTTGCTGGAGCGGGTCAAAATGGACATGGCAGCGGGTGAATCGGAATCGGCTGATCTTCGGGTC
>CAIULK010000071.1 GCA_903899885.1 uncultured Rhodospirillaceae bacterium | reverse complement strand
TCGTCCGCGCGGCCGAGCTTTTGTGCGAGGGTGGAATTCCGATCAAGGAGATTTCCCATCGCCTGGGCTATTCGCACGTCAGTACCTTTAGCGCCGCTTTCACCCGCCGGTTTGGTATTCCGCCGGCCGGTTATCGTCGGGGTTAGCCGCCAAGCACCCTCCGTGCCTGCGCTTGGTCCTAATACTTTTGCGCTACATCCTATATCAACTCCGTATTGCGCCCGGAACTGACATGCCGTATTCTAAGTACGGTTTTAGTGTCGGTGAAATGGAATGCCCGTTGAACAGCGTCATATTCGTGTCGGCCGTGGTATCGATATTTCATTGGCGAATAAGCTTGATGTAGACGGCGCGCCCGTGGCTCAAATCTACGTGCAACCAGACGGTGTTGACCTTAATGATTGCGTTGATTCGATGTCGGGCTGCATCTTGGCCGTGCGGATATCCGCGTCACGTCTCCAGGCGATTTTAGGTCATGGCGTCAAGGACACGTTCCTGGATCGGCCGGGCTCCCCGTCGGCGCCGATTTTAGTGAACAATGGCGCCGCGGTTCGGCGGATCGCGTCGGAGCTTTTGAGTACCGCGCATCAGGGTGTCGCCCTCAGTCTTTTTGCGCAGGGAAAGATCGTGGAACTGCTGCTTGAGGCCGTCCTCGCCGTCACCCCCATGGCCGAGGACGAAAATAACGCCCGCAAGGTGCGCGACATCTTGGTGGCCAATCCGAAATCTCCGCCGTCGCTGGCGGCTCTTGCGAAAATGGTTGGGGTGACCGAGCGGAAACTCAATGCTCAGTTCCGCGCGGTCTATCAATCGGCCATCTTCGAATGGCTGAATGAGTGGCGGATGCAGCAAGCGCGGGACCTTGTGATCGCGGGGCGTGTTTCCATCAAGGAAATTGCCTTTTCCCTGGGTTATTCGCATGTATCGACTTTTACGGCCGTGTTCACGCGGCGTTTCGGCGCCCCGCCGACCCTTTTGCGGGCGGGCGCGGTCGAGCTTTCCTCCCCTCGCCGCCCGTCCGAATTCTGATCGCCCCGTCGGCGATTGCCTAGTCATCAGTGCAAACATTCCGTGTGCCCGCAAGAAAACGTCAGTTAACTGCGCTTCTTGCGCCGTATTCCTAACACGCGGCGCCTTTCTCCTAATCCAAGATACTTTACCGGACGCCAGTCTTTAGCGACTTAATGGCGTACAGGATCTGGATCAGGGCAGTGCGCCCTCGTTGCCGGTGGGGGTTGGTGTGACGATAACTTTTACCATGACGACTCGGTTATTGCGTGTATCGGCCGTTGTTTTCCTCGGCGGTATGATTGTGTGGGCGCGCGGCGCCCAAGCGCAGACGCTGGCGGATT
This sequence comes from uncultured Rhodospirillaceae bacterium, assembly GCA_903899885.1. GTDB lineage: Bacteria > Pseudomonadota > Alphaproteobacteria > Rhodospirillales > Magnetospirillaceae > CAIULK01. The sequence continues at coordinate 17,052 of CAIULK010000071.1, read as the reverse complement.
TGCTTCCCGAGGTCGTGCAGTCGGATGAGCGCGTTCTTGCCCCGGCCGCCGACCTGACCGCGGCACATAACAACAGCCGGGTGGCGTGGGGCGATTACTACCCCCAAGCGACCGTTACCGGCTGGGCCGGCAATGACCAACAGTTGCGGCCTTACGATTCGGCCAAGCACAGCGATTGGGCGGCGAAGGAAGGCAGCGTTTCCATTTCGCAGCTCGTCTATGACTTCGGCAAGACCGGGGCAAAAATCGGCGTCGCCGAGCTTCAGGAAACACAGGCCAAGGTCGCGGTGGATGCCGCTCGCCAAGGGGTCGTTCTCGATGCCGCGACCGCCTACATCAATTTGATGAAGGCAACGGAAACCCTGCGTTATTCCCGGATATCCGAATCCAACATCCTCAAGCAAAGCGGCCTGGAAGAGGCTCGCGTGCAAAAGGGCGGTGGCTATACGACCGACGTCTTGCAGGCCAAGTCGCAGTTGGCCGGTGCCCAGGCCCGGCGGGTTCGGGCCGAGGGCGCGTTGGTCACCGCGCGTAACCACTTCACCTTCGTGTTCGGCGAGCGTGATCTGAAGATCGAGGATATGCGCTGGCCTGGATTGCCGGCGAGCGTGGTGCCGACGTCGTTGGCCGATGCCATGGGCATCGCCGAGGATAAAAGCAGTATCCTCAAGAACGAACTCCTCAAGGAAGATGTCGCTCGCGGCAATCTGGGGGTCGCCCGTTCCGCCAGTTTTTTTCCGCGGATCGAAATCGTCGCGTCCCATGATTCAAAAAAGAACGTCAGCCAGATTCACGGGGTCGAGAACGATTCCACGATCAAGCTACAGGCGAGCATGCCGTTTAATCTGGGTGGCACGGCCGTGAACACGTTGAGGTCGGCCGACAGCGGTGTCGAGGCGGCCACCTATCGCAGCAAGACCACCCACAATCAGGTGGTCGAAGCGGTGCGCAACGCGTGGCAGGAATTATCGACCGCCAAGGAAAACGCCGCTTACCTGCGCAATCAAGCCAATATCGCCGGGGAATTCCTGGAGTTGGCGCGCAAGGAGCGTGAGCACGGGACGCGGTCGCTGTTGGACGTGCTGAACGGCGAAACCGTCTACATCAACGCGCAGAGCGATGCGATCGGCGCCGAGGGGGATGTCCTGTTGGCGGTCTTCAAGCTCCTCTACACAATGGGCATCCTCGAGCCCGATCTGGTGTTGCAGGCGGCCGACACATCGTCGGCGGGCAGCGTCGTCCGCTGATGCGGGCGGCGTGGCACGAGCGTTTTAGGGAAAGTACGCCGAGACCGTGTCTCGACGGTCGGCGGAACGGAGTAAGGCACGATGCCCGAGGGCTCATTGCAAAATATGTCTGTGTCTGAGCAGCAATTGGCTCAGCAGATCGATCCCGGCGCCGCGAGCGCCCAAGGGACCCCAGATAACGCGCCCGTTCCGGCGCAAGACGCCGGGCAAGGCGGCAATGCGGACGGTGCGGCGCCGCAGGGGCAAACGCAGGGCGGTAACGCCGATGGAACGGTGCCGCAGGGCCAAGTGCTAGGCGACGACCCGGCCGCGAAGTCGGGTCCGTTGTCCGGCGGTCCGGTTTCCGGCGGGGCCGTGTCGGGCGGTCCGGTCGGGGGGGATCATGCTGGTCCCTTGGGCGGTCCGGCATCCGGCCATGTCTCGGGTGTTATTGGCGGCGGCGGAGTCGGGACGGCGCCGATTTCGGGCGCGGCGGCCGATGGCGGCGGTTTTGGCGGGGCGATGTCGGGGATGTCCGGCACTCTCGGCGGCTCGGCGGCGGCGTCGGGCGGCCCGGCCTCGACGACATTCAGCGGTCCCGGCGCGGCGGCGACCGGGGGGACCATCGGCGGCGGCGGCCTCGGCAACGCACCGATCAGTGGGGCGGCCGCGGTCGGCGGCGAGATGGTCGCGTTGGCCGGATCGTTGGGGGGGGTGTCGGGCAGTCTTGGCGGAATCAGCCAGGGTACCGGGGTATTCGGTTCGGCCGATATCGGCCGCGGCGGTCAGGGAACGATCGGCGGTGGCGGTCTTGGATCGTCGCCGGTATCGGCCGCCAGTTTGGGGCCGTTGCCGGTCTCCGGGGCGGGCGGCGAGCTTGGCGGCGGCCTATCCAACTTCGCGCCCAGTTCGGGAACGTTCGAAGGCGCCGCGGGCACCACGGGCGGGAACGGTACGCCCTCGGCCTTTTCCGCTCCGCTGGGGGGCGGAACCCAAGGGGGGCCATCCAGTGGCGGAACCCAAAGCGGATCCTTGGGCGGGAATGGCGGATCGCCGGGTCCCGCCCCGGGGCCGACGGTCGGCGGCCCCACGGGCTATACCGGCGCGCCGGGGCCTGGTGGGGCCGATTCCTCGGGGGGGGCGGGCGGATTGTCGGCGCCGGGGGGCTCGGGGCCAAACGTAAGCACCACCGCGCAACTGGGCAGCGGCGTTTATTCGTTTTACAACAGCGGGGTAACGACCCAGCAGGAGAATAATTCCGGGCTGCAAACCGGACCAACGCCGACGGTGCAGTCCAACCAGCAAGACAGCGGGCCGGTCTATCACTGGACTCTGGTGGTCGATGACGGCGCTCCGGTCCTTGCCGGGCATCTCGACAATGTCAACGAAGGGACGGGCGCCCACAGCGTTCATTTATGGGCCGATAATTTCGGCGACGACGAGGCGACGTTGGTGGTTGGCGCCGCGGCCGATATCATCGGCGACACGTACCGCGTCAAGGCCGGCGACGGCGGCGATACGGTCAAGGTGACGTTGGACGCGGCCGGCCACGCGATCAGCGAGTCCACCGTGATCATCGGCGCCGGGCTTGGCCCGGATCACCTTCATTTGGCCTTGGATGCCGGTGGAAATATCGCCACCAACCAGATCACCCTGCAAGGGGCCGGAGCCGATCAGAACATGACCCTGGTGGCCGATGCCGCTGGGCACGAGATTTCGGCCAACACCGTCAGCATCGCCGCGACGCAAGCGGACGATACGATCGCGGCGACGTTGTCGGCGCAGACGATTCATTCGAACTCCGTTCATGCCCATTTGGGTCAGTCTGCCTCGTTTACCGCGAAATTGTCGGCGGCGGGCGCCAATGCGACGATCGATCACAACACTCTGACCATTCAAAACGCGCTCGACGATATCATTTCGGTCCATCTGGTGGCCGAGGCGGTTGCGAGTACCGGGACGGCCAAGATCACCAACAACACGCTGTCGTTTGGCGTCGATGGCGGCACGCTGGACGTCGTCTTGGATGCGGACCAGCCGCCGAGCGGACAGGTCAAGGTATCGAACAACACCCTTACGGTTGAGGATGCCGGCGGCGGAACCGTTCATCTGTCGTTGATGGCGACGGGTGCGGCCAGCGTTGCCGGTTCCATCGACGCCAATCACATCACGATCGGAATGGACGGCGGCCACGCCGGGGTCGTGTTGTCCGAGACCAAGGGCGCGGCGGAGGCCGATGGCAACACGGTTGGCGTCACGGGCGCCGGTACCGCCGCCGTTCATGTCGAGGTTCATGCGACCGGCGTGCATCTCGGCGGGCAAGCGACCGGCGATCACTTGTCGTTCTCCCTGGCGGGCGGCACGGCTGCCGCCAGCATCATCGCCCAGGCAACATCCGGCAGCGCCAGCGTTGTGAGCGATTACGTGACGGTCAACAATGCCGCGGTCGCCAGCGTGCTGTTGAGCGCCCATGCGGCGGGATCGGGCTTCGGGGCGAAGGTCTCGAATGACCTGGTCCAGATAGGACAGGCCACCGACGCGGATGTCACGCTGCAAGCGGTTGCGGCGCGCGGCAGCGCCTCGGTTACCAATAACGTCGTCCTTGTGAATGACGGTTCCCTTGACCCCGCGACCGTGCTGCTGCATGCGCATGCCTCGGGATCGCTGCGCGGCGCCAAGATCGACGGCAACGCCACGGTTTCGGTGGGACTGTCGGGTGGTTTCGCGGGGATTTCGTTGAAGGCGACGGCGACCCACGGCGCGGCCGAAATCGAAAACAATCACTCGATCATCATTGATAACGCGGCCGCTGGAACCGCGTCGGTCCTGCTTTACGCCCACGCCGCCGGTTCATCGAACACCGCCGTCATTTCCAAGGACACCATTTCCCTTTGGTTGGACGGTGGTCTGGCGTCCGTTACGGTCCAGGCGACGGCGGGCAATTCGAACGGCAAGGTCAACAGCGTTCACCTGACCCTCGACGATCTGGCTGTCGGGACGGTCGATGTTCTGCTTCAGGGGCAAGGGCATAGCGGCAACGGATATGTGTCGAACGATTCCGTCGTCTTGAACATGGCGGGGGGTGCCGCCAACGTCATCCTTGATGCCACGGCCAATACCCGCTCGGCGAATGTCATCGGCAATCATGCGACGGCGAACGACAGCCTGGGCGGCCCGGTGTTCATTGAAATGCACGCCAGCGGTCATGCCGGTGCGCACGCCTCGGCGAATAACCTCACCGTCCAAGCGGGCGCCGCGGCGACGGTGAGGTTGACCGCCACGGCCGGCAGCGGCGGCGCGGGCAACGCTCAGGTCGCCGATAACGCGGTGGCGCTGACCGAGCATGCGGCGGCCAGCGTCGTGCTGATGTTGAACGCCTATGCCGAGGGGGCGGGGAACTACGCGCGGGTGGATAACAACACCGCGCTCAATCTGGGCATGGACGGCGGTAATGTCGCGATGACGCTGCTGGCATCGGCCACCGGGGGCGCGGCCAGCGTCTACAACAATTCGGCGACCTTGGCCAACGCGGGCACGGCGGACGTTCTGATTAAGGCGGTCGGTCTTCAGGCGAAGGTCACGGATATCGGCAAACTGTCGGTGGTGGCCGACGGCGAGGCGGTTATCTCGCTGGTGGCGATTGCGGATAATGGGCTGGCCAAGGTCTATGGCAACCACGTGACCTTGACCGAGAATGGCGCCGGTCCGGTTTCGGTGGATTTCACGGCGAATGCGGCCTTGGGCAGCAAGGCCAGCCTGTGCGCCGACCTTGTCAATCTCGACATTGACCATGCGGGCGACGACGCTTTCGTGACCCTGTGGGCGGAGGGCAAGAACGCGGCCTATGCCAACAACGACCAACTGACGGTCGATGGGGCGCGGTCGGAGCAGGTGCTGGTCAAGGCGACGGCCAAGGGCAATGTCCAGGTGGACGGCGACCAAGTGTCGGTGACCGGCCTTGCGGCGGATGGTTCGGTGACGTTGCTGGCCAGCGTGACCGGCAATGCCGGAAGCGCCTTGGTCACTGGCGACAGCGTCGTGGTGTCGGAGCTGTCGGTGGGCCACACGGTTCATGTCAATCTGACCGCCCATGCGTTGGGATCGAACCGGTCGGCGGATGTCAGTTCGGACCGCAAGGTTTCGGTTCACCTCGACGACGATCTTGGATTGATCACGCTGAAGGCGACGGCGCCAGCGGGCAACGCCACGGTCTATTACGACAACGTTACCGTTACGGATGCCGCCGGGGGAACCGTCAGCGTCAACCTGACCGCCGCCGCCGGAACCGGGAAGATCGCCGACATATCGCGGGACACGATTGCCGCGACCCTGCCGACCAACGGTGCGGCGAGCATTACGCTGAAGGCGGGCAGTTCGCTGGTGGGAACGGCGGGGGCGGTGGGCGGAAGCACCTCCAGCCGTGGCGATCACGTTACCGTCCATGCGGGGGCCAATCATTTGGCGCATGTGGCGCTGGATTTGACCGCCACCGCGTCGGCAAAGGCCGTGGTGGGGTACGACAGCCTGTATGTTTTGCCGACCGGCGCGGGCGCCGGGGCGGACGGAGCCATTCATCTGAAGGCCAAGGGCGTTTCCGGCGCGGCGACGCTGACCCACGACTTGGTTTCGGTGCAGTTGACCGGCATTCCCGGCGCGATCACGCTGCAGGCGACGGCGGGGAACGGCGTGGCCCAGATCAACGCCAGCAATCTGCAACTGGAGAATCTGGGGACCGGCTCGGCCAACGTGCTGTTGAGCGCCAACGGGGCGCAGAACGGCAGCGGCAGCGTGTACAACGACACCGTCAATCTCGACATCGATCATACGGGCGACGACGCCTTCGTGACCCTTTGGGCAAAGGGCAAGAACGGCGCATTCGCCAACAACAACCATGTGACGGTCGATGGGGCGCGGTCGGGGCAGGTGCTGGTCAAGGCGACCGCCAAGGGCGATGTCCAGGTGGATGGCGACCAAGTGACGCTGACCGGCCTTGCGGCGGATGGTTCGGTGACGTTGCTGGCCAGCGTGACCGGCAATGCCGGCAGCGCGCAGGTTACTGGCGGCAGCGTCGTGGTGTCGGAGCTGTCGGTGGGCCACACGGTTCATGTGAACTTGACCGCCAACGCGTTGGGGTCGAACAAGACGGCGAAGGTTAATTCGGACAGCACGATTTCCGTTCACCTCAACGACGATCTTGGATTGATCACGCTGAAGGCGTCGGCGCCGACGGGCAACGCCAAGGTCGATTACGACAAGGTCACTGCCGTGGATGCGGGCGGGGGAACGGTGAGTGTTCACCTGACCGCCGCGGCCGGGGCGGGAAAAACCGCCACCGTCTCGTGTGATACCGTTTCCGTGACGCTGCCGACCGACGGCAAGGCGGATATTACCCTCAAGGCCGGAAGCGCCTTGGTGGGGCACGCGAAGGATTATTACGACAAGGCCACGGTTTATGCCGGTTCCGGTCACGATGCGACCGTGAGCCTTCACCTGTCGGCCACCGGCACGGCGCAGGCCGATCTTACCGGCAACAGCCTTTCCCTGCTTCAGACCGATGGGGCGGCGGCGGACAACGCCATCATCGATATGAAGGCCTTGGCGACCAAGGGTAACGTTGTCGCGCAATACAACGATGTCTCGGTCTACGCGAGCGGCAACGCCGACATTTTGGCGGTCAGCTTGACTGGGACGGCCCGTTCCGACGTCCGGATTTACGACAACACCATCCACGCGACCTTGGGCGCCGCCGCCGATATGACGGTCAAGATGCGGGCGCACCAGACGGGTGCCGGACAAAACTATGCCGAGCTGAATACGAACAATGTGTTCGCCAAAATGGGGGCGGGCGCCGACACTCTGACGGTCGATATGAGCGCCACCGGCGGGTCCTTCCAGGTCACCGCCGCCCAAAGCAACGCGCGCGCCCAAATGCATTATAATCGGGTGACCGCCGACCTCCACGCGGGCGCGACCGCCGACATTCACATGACCTTGATCGCAAAGTCCGGCAACGGGCTTGCGGAGATGTCGAACAATACCGTCTATGCGTATCAGGACGGCGGCGCCGCGATCATGGACGGTAGCATCGTGCTGCACGCCACCAGCGGCGCCACCGCCAAGCAGGGCGGAAACAAGGTTTCGATCCACGCCACCGGCACCGTGACGCATACCGGGGCGACGGTCGGGGCGGATGTCCATGTTTCCCTTCAGGCCCACGGTGGGGCGGTGGCCCTGGTGACGGATAACCGGTTCACGGCCGATGTCGGGGCTTACGCCAATGTCGCGATGTCGATGCTGGCCAGCACGGCCGGCAAGAATCCCGTGGCGATCATGGACTCGAACGACGCCGTCGTAACCTGTGGCGTTTACGGCGATGTCGGGATCGTGATGAAGGCGATCGGCGCCGGATTGAGCGGCACGACCGATACCGACAGCACCCACATGCCGAATCTGAACGAAAACAACGTCCGCGTGACCGGCGCCGGTCATGACGACATCAACGTCTTGATGGCGTTGTCGGCGGATTACGGGGTTGCCTTCCGGGGAACGCGAACCAACGCCTCGAAAGTCGAGGACCGGTTTATAACCGGCCACCACGCATCGACGGTTGTTAATCTGGAAGACAATGTCATCAACATCCTCGCGAACGGCGGATATAACACCATCCACGCGACGATGGAATTCCACGACATCGGTCACGACGACAGCGGGACGATCGGCACCGAATATCTGTTCGCCAACCTGATCGACGCGACCATTCACGGGGCGTTCAACACCGTTTCCGCGAACATCAAGGGCACCACGTCGCATGTGGCGGCCGCGGCCGTCATCGTGGCGGCCAACGACGTATCCGTTGTCGGCGGCGGCGACGGGATCATCGACATCAACTTGGTCGCGAAGGGCAAGAACGACGCCGAAGTCGGCTATCAGGCCGCCATGAATAACGGCGTGCCGGCGTGGATGGACAGCTACAACACCGGAAGTCCGGCAGGGACCTTCACAAACTCGTCCTTCAACCCGACGATGGCGTATCTGGCGAAGTACTACACGCAAGGTCACCAGAACCTCGGCTACACTCATACGGATAATAGTGGCGGGCGGGTCGAGCTCGGCGATTTCAATTACCACGTCGGCAAGCACTACAATCTTACGTATTCTAACAATAAGGGCGGTTTCGTGGCCGATTACGGGCACGGGCATTTCTCGTGCACCGATGTGCGGGTCGTCGAGAAGATCGTGGCCGACGCGGACGGAAAATTGGTCAAGGTGGGCAACCATCACGTCGTGGGTGGCGAGGTATCGAGCAACAATCGATACGTCCCCGCCCAAGGGGGGCATGGCTCTTATACCTCTGCCCTGTGGGTCGATCGCGGCAACTGGGTAAGCGTGCATGGCGGCACTGGGGCCGATCATGTCAATGTGAGTTTGCATGCGTCGGCCAACGCGGCCGAGGGCAACGCTTCGGTGATGGCCAATCATCTGACCATCGACGGCGGCGGGGCCGCGCCGACCGGCGAAGGGTCGCCGCACGACGTTCTATCGGTGAGTTTTGCCGCGACCGGGGCGCACGACGCCTATGTCGGCTACGTCAAACGCAAGGGCTCGTCGGTGACGTCGGCGACCGGGAACACCATTTCGCTGAAGGAAGAATCGGGGAACGCGTCGATCACCTTCCATCTGTCCGCCCTGGCCGGGCACGAGGCGGCCGTGGATGCCGACCGGATCTCGGTGAATTTGAGCGGCAGCGGCACGCGGCACGTCACCGCCGATCTGGTCGCCCACGCCACCTCGGCCAGCGGAAAGGCCAAGGTTTCGTTCGATAATATTCAGTTTAGGACCGATAATTACGAAGCCGTCGGCAGCAATACTGTGCAGATTGATCTGCTTGCCAAGGCGGCGGCGGGGCATACGGCTGCGGTGGCGTTGAACGAGATCACCTTGATGCAGTCGCATGGCGTGTTGGCGGCCTCGGTGACGCTGCAGGCCTCGACCGCCGGGGGCGTGCAGACGGCGCTGGTGTCGGACAACCTGATTAACCTGCACGGGACCAGCACGACCAGCGGGAGCTATCACGGCGGTGATAGCGTGCAGGTGCACGCGACTTTCGTGTTGGAGGCGGAGGGAATTTCCGCCGGGGTCATCGACAACACGATTTTGGCCGATATGGGAGAGAACTCGGTCGGCGGCGATGCGTGTTCGGTTCTGTTGAAGGCAACCGGGACCACCGCCAAGGTGAGCGAGAACCAAGTAACCGTTTACGGCGGCTACAATACCACCAACCACCTCACGGTCGGTTTGTCGGCCAAGGATGCCGAACACAATACGGTCCTGCTGTGGGGCGAACACGTCAACGACACGCTGCAAGCGACGTTCAGCAATGCCGGAAACAAGGCGATCGACAACCAGATCACCCTGAGAGGCGGCGCCGCCGACATCGTGATGCATGCGAAGTTCGATGCGCTGGGGACCCTTGCGACGGGCAGTAAGAACACGGTTCATCTGACGGCCACGGGGGCCTTTGACAGCGTCATCGTCGAGCTGGACGGGTCGATCGGCGCGATCGAAAGCCTGATGGCGCATGTCGATCTCGACGTCGTGTACAAGTCGGACAACAGCTATCGGGTGGATATCGCCACGGCCGCCTTCGGCGCGGGTGTCGTCACCGAGGTCAATGCCCATCACACGCTGAACGTCAACGATACCTATTTCCGATACGCCAAGACGAGCGGCGGCAAGTACGATTTGTATTACTGTTCGAATCACTCGGCCACGGGCGGGGCGTCGGACAAGAAGGTTATCGCCCAGTTCGATCACGACGTCCATTTGGCGTCGGTGACCGACGCGGCCGGGACGCTCCATTTCCATAACGGCGCTTTGGCCAGTGCGGGACAATGGACGTTGCTTGCCGGTGATAACCCCGTCACGCACTACGACAAAATCGCCGGAACGCACACGGTCGGCAGTTCGAATGTCGATGTTACCGCCGGTGATTACGCGGGCGACCATCTAACGCTGAACGTCTTTCACTCTTCCGTTAAGGGCAAAACCGTCAATGTCCACGATGGAAACGGCGGCGATACCGTCGTGCTTCGCGTGGAGGGGCATGGGACCGCCTCCGGGTCCGGCGTTTCGGCCAACCATGTCGATGTCGAAGCCGGAACCGGGCGTGATTCCATCGCCGTCGATGTGGCGCAGACCCACACCGTCCATGTTGGGGTGGTAAGCCGCAACGAGGTCACCATTCACGGGCACGGCAATTCGCAGTATCTGAGCGGTGATATTTACGCAGCCAGGGGCGCCACCGTCACGCCGGTCAAGGACAACAGCCTCGAGATCGATGGCGATTTCTTCCACGACACGGTCAAGGCGCTCTTGAGCGGCGATGTGGTTTCCGAGAACACGGTGCGCGCCTCCATCGGGACCGCCGCCATCGGCAGCGTCACCGTGGGGGGCGAGACGGTTGATGCGAACCATGTGATCCTAAGCCTGGATCACGCCTACAACTCTGCCGACGCCAAAATCTGGGCGCATCGCTCGCATACCGTTCATGTGTCGGACAACACCGTGCAGATCGGCGGGACCGGCACCGGGGACTGCTCGGTCGAGATGAATGCGACTGGGGCGCACGGCAACGGGGCCGCCGTCATGGCCTCCATCGTGGGCAATCTGGATAACATCGCTCAAGCGAACGCGGGAGAGGCGCGCATTGATCTCTACGCCAAGGCGACGGGGGTGACGGGCGCATCCCACGGTGAACTGATTTCCGGTAACAGCCTGGGGATCGAGGCTGGGGATGGCAGTGTTCACGCCGGCATCTACGTGGATGGCTGCGGGCTGGGCGACGCGGTTATCACCAAGAATACCGCGGTGATGATCCTGGGCAGCGGCGATGGGACGGCGCTGGTCGATTTCGAGGGCGAATACCTCGTGACGCAGGGCAAGCATACCGACGTTTTGATGCGCAACAACGTCATCCTTGTCGATGATTCGGCTTACGGCGCCTCGCATCACCTGTCGGTCGGGATGAGTGCAAGCGCATCGGCGGCCGGGACCCATGCGGCCCTTCGGACCAACGATGTCCGTGTTCTGGCGGGAACCTGCGACACGATATCGCTGAATCTCACCGCCCAGGACTTGAAGGCGGGCGGCAGCGCCAAGGTCGATCACAACACGGTGGGGGTTTCGGCCACGTCGAACGCCGTCGGGTACGACAGCGTGCATGTCAACATCGACGCTCACGGCAAGGCGACGGCCCTGGTCACCCATGATGTGTTGACCATCCATCTGGGCGATAACGCGGGCGGCGTCCTGTCGTACAATAACAATAGCGATACCTATACCGCCAATGTCGTGGCTGCGTTGAAGGCGACCGCCGCCACGGCGAAGGTCGATTACGACACCGTGGCGTTCCACGAAGGGTGGCACAGCGACGGCAGCCTGGCCCTGACGCTGAAGGCGGCGGGGAGTTCGGTGGCGTCGGTCAACTACGACCGCGTGGTGGTGTCGGCGACCAAGGCGACCGGCAATTTGGCGGTTGCCCTGACCGCGTCGGTCAAGAACGGGGGCGCGGCTCATCTGTCGCACGATACCTTGATGATCGGTGGCGGCGCATGCGGGACCGATGGTCATTCCTTCAACCTGGATCTGCTGGCCGAGGGGGCGAATAACGGCGCTTCCATCGCCGCCAACGCCAGCGTCAAGTCCGACACGGTGATGGTGGACAATGTCGGCTATTACGACAGCATCTCGCTCCATCTGACGGCGGATAACGCCCATACCGCGCAGGTCAGCAACGACCGGCTGTGGATCTCGACCGGCAAGCTGGATGTCGTCCTGCGGGCGTCGGGCAGCGCTTCGGGGGATGTAAAGCACAACTCGGTGGTGTTTACCGGAGCCGACCTTGGCTCCGTCGATCTGATCGCGGCCCACACCAAGGCCGGGGGCGGGCATCACGCCTATGTCAAATCGAACGACGTGCGCGCGCTGGCGAAGGACGGTCACGTCACCGTGGCGCTGGAAGCGGGCGCTGGCGGCGGTGTGACCGGAAACGCGGTCTTCGCCTCGGGCGGGACGGGTGCGTCCAACCGCATCTCGGTCAATCTGACCGGCCATACGTTGGACACCAATACGGTGATCATGCGGGGCAATTTTGCCAGCCATGATACCTTGGCGCTGAACGCAACCTTCACCCGCGCCCATCATGACCTGTTCATGGCTTACGAAAGCCACGCGGGCGCGAAGATCACGGCGGATCTGCATATCGGCGCGGGCGCCGCCGGTACCGGCAACGCGGTGAAGATTTTCGGTCATTCCGGCGACACCGTGCATGTCGATCTGAACGGGGCGATCGCCGACATCGCGAATGCCGGGCTGAATATCGAAGCGCCCTATATCAGTGGCGAAAAGATTTCCCTGGTGTTCGCCAGCGCCGATTTCGGGACGAAAGCGGCGGCGATTTCCGCCCAACCCAACCATTATTTCCGCTACGGACACACCGCCAACGATCACAGCTACGCCTTGTACTACGACACCCAGGGCTCGGCGGCGGCCACGGTTCAACTCCACGAAACCACGGTCCTGGACTTCGGTGACGATCTGAATCTGAGCAATATCCGTTGGTGGGGCGGCAGCCTGATCGTCAGCAACGGCGGGGCGGAGGCGGAAGGCTCCACCTCGCAGTGGACTTGGACGACCGGCGGTGCCCTGCATCATTTGGCCGCCGCGACCAACGTGACCAAAGCCAACGGGGCGTTCGGCAACATCACTCTCCAAGCGGGCAATCATGCCGGCGACCACCTGAATTTCGGGGTCGCCGATCAATCCGCGACCGAAGGCGACGTCAAGAACCACAGCATTTTGGTCGAAGACGGCGGCGGCGGCGATACCGTATCCCTTCAATTGGGCCACAGCCTGCTGTCGCACACGGTGTCCAAGAACCATGTGACGATCGAGGGTGGGATCGGCGCGGATTCGGTGAGTGTCCACCTCACCGCGCACAAATTGCTGACCAACACCGTCCATCTGACGGCGGGCGGAATGGGCGAGACTGTTTCGCTCTATGCGGCTGGCGTTCACGACACCGGCAACGTGATCGATTTCAACGACCGGTATCGTGGCACCAGCGTCAACATGACGGTTTTCGCGGAGTATGGGGAGGGATCCACTAGGGGCACCATGACGGGCAACCTCGTGCATGGCACCGTTGGCAGCCATGCAACCGCCACGATATTCTTGGAAGGCGGCCACGTCCTCGACAACACGATTAGCCTGACCGCGTTGCGCACCGGCGACACCCTCTATCAGGAGATCTGCGGCAACGGCATTGTCACGAAAATTAGCGGCAACCACATCAACGATACCGTGGGCAGCGACGACGTCGTGACGGCGATCTTCGGGGCAGCCTCGATTCAAGCCCATGACACCATCAGTCTGCACGGCACCGCCGCCTATGACACGCTGCACGCCACCTTTGCCCACGAGAATCTGGAAGTGGCGACGTACAACAAAATCAACGAGACCATCGGCCTGTTCGGACATGCCTCGGCGACGATGCAGGCATGGCACGCCACCCATGACCTCATCACCTTGGACGCCGTCGGCAACAACGCGTCGCTGGTCGCGCATGTGACCGGCACCAGCGTGCTGCTCGACACCGTCAATCTGACCCTGGCCAGCCATGACAACGCATCGTTGATAATGTACGGCCCGCACCTGGTCAGCAACGACGTCGACATTATCGGCCGGTCTTATGACACCGTGCATGCGACCATCGGGCAGTCCGGGCAACAGATGAGCGCCAACACCATCGACGTGACGATCGGCGGTTACGGGGTGGCCAGGGTCTTGATAACCGACGGTTCGGTCGGGGTGGGCGCGGCCGGCCACGGCAACACCGTCCATATGTCCGGCACCGGTGCCGGGGATAGCTTGTGGTTCGGCGTGAATTCTGGTTTGGCGGACTTCCAGAACAACCACGTCAGCCTTACGGTTGGCGCCCGGGGCGTGGTTACCGTGGATTTGGCTCCCAACCATAGCCAAACGAATCACGGCTGCTTTGTCGATGACAACACCGTGAGCATTGTTGGCCACGGAAGCCACGAAACGCTGTCGCTGAAAATGGGTAACACCAATGTGACGGGCAACCTGGTTCACGCCTTGATGGGGTCGCGGGCCGACCTGTCCGCTCAGTTGTCGGCATGCCGGCTCTCGCACAATCAGGTGTCCTTGACCGGCGGCGACCATGGCGACACCATCAGTCTTAACGTGACCGCGTCCCAGGCGATGAAAAGCAATTCGATCTTGCTGCATGGCGGCATGGGCGACGACACCATCGCTTTCAATCTCAATGCCCAGAACATCACGCAAGCCTCGAAGGGAAGCCACAACAGCATCCTGTTCAGCGGTGGCGGCGGGGCCGATCATTTCACCTTGGATTTGCAAGGCTCGATCCACTCGATCGAGAACGCGTTGGGGACTCAGAACGTGATCCGGGCCAGTGTCGGCGCCACGGCGGCCGCCCAATTCACCGTGAAGATGACGGGCGGGGCGTTCGGCACGGCGAACAAATGGAATTCGATCGCGGCCGAGGTCGCGTCGCACGCCCTGACTTCGGATCACTATTTCCGGGTTACCACGACCGGAAGCGGCAAACACGATCTCGTCTATTATTCGCAAGGCAGCGCGGCGGCTGGCAAAACTCACGCCAGCGTGGTCGCCAAGGTCGATACCAACATTGATCTTCGGTCTCTTTCGGTCTCGACGGGAACCCATCACAGCGTGGTCGTTCAGGGCACGGCGCATCACGCAGCCGCGGCCTGATGGTTTATTTACGTTCGCGGTTGGGGAGGGCGAAACCGCCCTCCCCTTCGGCATTAGATGAGGAAGCGATCGTTTCATGGCGACAGTAGAACAGCAGATCACTCTGGCGATGGCCCATCTCCAGCGGAACCAGCATGCCGAGGCCGAGGAAATCGCCAAGGCCGCCGTGGAGGAAGAACCGGGCAACGGCGCCGCGCAGCATGTGCTGGGATTGGCCCATTATCTTCAGCGGCGCTACGACTTGGCGCGCGAACACCTGCACCGGGCGATCAAGCTGGATGCCAAGAACGCGCTGTATGCCAGCAACCACGCCGAATGCCTGCGCCGCCTGCGCAAGCCGGAAGAGGCGCTGAAGGAATTCGAGCGCGCCACCATTTTGATGCCCGAGTTTCTCAAGGCGCATCTGGGCATGGGCAACACCTTGCGCGAATTGGGCCGGATTGACGAGGCGATCGCCCGGTTCCGCCTGATCCTGGCCATCAATCCCCGTTTCGCCGAGGCGTATCACTATCTGGCGATGACCTTGATCACGCAGGAGCGCGAGGCCGAGGCTATCCCGCTTTTGCGTAAAACGCTGGCCTTGCGTCCGAATTTCGTGGAAGCGCAGATGACCCTGGCCAATCTGGTCGAGGATGACGGCGAGCACGACGAGGCGATCGACCTGTACCGCAAGGTGCTTGAGCGGTTTCCGGCCCATCCCGGCGCGCTCAACAACCTGGGCAACCTGCTCAAGACGCTGGGGCGAATCGACGAGGCCGTCGAGATCTACAACAAGGCGATCGAGACCAACCCGGATTCGACCTTCGCCTATTACAATCTGTCTCGCAGCAAGAAGGCCGATCGCTCCGACGACGAAGAGATCAAGCATATCGAGGAACTGCTCGAACGCAAGGAAACCACCGACGACCACCGGGTCAACCTGCACTTCGCGCTCGGCAAGCTTTACGATGATGTCGCCGAGTATGAAAAAGCATTCCATCATTTCGAAATGGGCAATGCGCTCGACGACCGGGGCGATTCCTTCAATCCCGACATCCATGCCGCCGCCGTCGATCGCATGATCGATGTCTTCACCGAGATGCATTTCAATTCGCGGCGCGGGATCGGCTGCGAGTCGGATGTGCCGGTGTTCGTGCTGGGCATGCCGCGTTCGGGCACCACTTTGACCGAGCAGATTCTGGCCAGCCACCCGGATGTGTTCGGAGCGGGCGAGTTGAAATTCGTTGGCGACCTGCCGCACGCGATCAGCAAGGCGGTGGGCGGCGGCTATCCCGATTCGGTGTACAATTTGGATGCCGTCACATCGCTTCAAATCGGCGAGGGGTATTTGCGCCGACTCAAGCAACTCGCCACGGGCCACAAGGTGAAGCGTATCACCGACAAGATGCCCGGCAACTTCATGCATATCGGGTTGATCGCCACGCTGTTTCCCAAGGCCCATATCATCCACTGCGTGCGCGAGCCGCTTGATGTTTGCCTGTCGTGCTTCTCGCAGTTCTTTACGGCGGTGATGCCGTTCTCGAAGTCGCTGACCTCGCTGGGGCGGTATTGGCGGGAGTACGATCGCCTGATGGCGCATTGGCACGCCGTTCTGCCCGGCCGTATCTTCGACGTTCCTTATCCCGGCATGGTCAACGATACCGAGGCGACGGCGCGCAAGCTGGTCGAGCATATCGGGCTGGAATGGAACGACAGCTGTCTGCAATTCCACAAGACCGACCGGCCGGTCAAGACCGCCAGCACCTGGCAGGTGCGTCAGCCGATCTATACCTCGTCGCTTGAGCGGTGGCGCAATTACGAGCCGTATCTGGGCCCGTTGCTTGAAGCGATGGGCGATCGCTACCGTCCCCTGTCGTCGGGGGCGGCGCCCGCCGCGGCGGCGGCGGATCAACCGACAGCCGACGCGGCCATCGCCGAAGCGTCCTGACGCCATGCGGGAATTGTGGAAAAGGCTATGGGGCCAGCCCGTGTTGGGAGCGGAGTTGCTGCTGGCCACGTTCCTGATCAC
>CAIULK010000070.1 GCA_903899885.1 uncultured Rhodospirillaceae bacterium | reverse complement strand
GACGCCGAACAGCGCACATTGCCTAGCCGGCTATCTCAAGGATGGGCCGCTGGTATTGACGTTCTACCGCAGGCTATGGTGCCCTTACTGCAATGTTCACCTTGCGGCTTATGATAGGCACTACCCGGAGATGAAGGCGCTGGGCGCCAACCTTGTCGCGATCTCCTCGGAGGGACGGGACGGGGCTGAGGCCATCAAGGATTCCAACCTACCCCAGGAAACCAAGGACACCATTGTTAGCGCCCCGGCATTCGATGTGCTCCACGACGCCAGCGCCAGCGTTGCCAAACAATTCGGTGTGGCTTTCACCCTGCCCGAGTCTCACCGCAAACTGCTTGAGATTTTTAAAGTGGACGTCGAGAGAGCTAACGGCAACGGCACATACGCTTTTGCCGATCCAGCGACCTACCTCATACGGCAAGATGGTGTTATCGCATGGGCCTATATACCCAATAATTACCGCAAGCGCGCCGAGCCGGAGGAAATTCTCGCCCAACTTCGTTTACTTTCCACGAAGTAAGAAAGGCCATATCAGTTGCTCGATGTGGCGTTAAACGGCAAAATAGCTTGCGGGGTTGCCGCCTGGTACCCCGTGATGGCGCCCAACCCTACCGCCGCGCCACGTACTTCCTCACCAGGACATAGAAGATCGGCGTGAAGATCAAGCCGAAGCAGGTCACCCCCAGCATGCCGGAAAACACCGCCACGCCCAGCGACTTGCGCATTTCGGCGCCCGCCCCCGCCCCTTCGATCAAGGGCAGCACGCCCAGGATGAAGGCCAGCGAGGTCATCAGGATCGGGCGCAGGCGAGTGCGCGCCGCACCCACCGCCGCGTCCTCGCGGGTTAGCCCCCGGTCCTCGCCCTGACGGGCGAATTCGACAATCAAAATGGCGTTCTTGGCGGCAAGACCGACCAGCACGACGAAACCGATCTGCGCCAGGATGTTGATCGGCATGCCCGCGATGATCAGGCCGGTCACGGCGGCCAGCAAACACATCGGCACGATCAGCACCACCGCCAGCGGCAACGACCAGCTTTCGTATTGCGCCGCCAGCAGCAGGAAAACGAACAACACCGACGCGGCGAACACCCACAGCCCGTTGCCGCCCGCCAGGATTTCCTGCAAGGCCAGTTCGGTCCATTCGAAGCCGAAGCCCTCGGGCAGGCGTTCGGCGGCCAGCTGCTTCATCTTCTCCAGCGCATAGCCGCTGGAATAGCCGGGCGCCGCCGCCCCTTGCACCTCGGCCGCCGGGAACAGGTTATAGCGCGCCACGCGGTAGGGGCCGGTGTCCATGCGGAAGGTCGCCAAGGCGCCCAGCGGCACCATCTGGCCTTGATCGTTGCGGGTCTTGAGGTTCGCGATGCTTTGGATGTCCGAGCGGAAGGGCGCATCGGCCTGGGCGGTCACCCGGAAGGTGCGGCCCAGGAAGTTGAACTCGTTGACGAAGGCCGATCCCAGGTAAATCTGCAAGGCGTCCGACACCGCCTCGACCGGAACGCCGTGCTTTTCCGCCTTCACCCGGTCGATATCGGCGAAGACGTTGGGCGTGCGGGTGTTGAACAAGGCGTAAACGCCCGACAGGCCGGGAATGCCGTTGGCGGCCATCGCCATGTCTTGCGCGACACTTTCCAGCACGCGCGGGCCACGTCCGGCCTTGTCCTGAACCAACATCTTGAAGCCGCCGGCCGTGCCGATGCCGCGCACCGGCGGCGGCTGCACGGTCAGGATGAAGGCTTCCTGAATGCCGCCCAAACGCTGGCGCAGATCGTTCATCACCACGGTCGAGCTTAAACCCTTGGCGCCGCGCTCCTCGAACGGCGCCAAGGGCGAGAAGATCGCCGCCGAATTCGAGGCATTGGTGAAGCTGGACGCGTCGAAACCCGCGAAGCCCACCCCGTGCGCCACGCCGGGGGTCTCCAGCATGACCTCCATCACCTTGCGCACCACCTTGTCGGTGCGGGCCAGCGATGAGCCTGGCGGCAACTGGATTACCGTGATCAGATAGCCCATGTCCTGTTCGGGAATGAACCCCTTGGGCGTGCGGGCGAATTCGACCCCGGCGATGCCGATCAAGCCCGCGTAAACCGCCAGCATCATCCCGCCGATCCGCAAGACCCGGGCGGTCAGGCGGCCGTAACGGTCCGACAGCGCCTCGAACCAGGTGTTGAACGCGGCGAAAAACCGCGGGATTACCCCGGCATGGGTGTCGTTCGCCGCATGCGGCCGGAACAAAATCGCGCACAAGGCGGGCGACAGGGTCAGGGACACCACCAGCGAAATCACCGTGGACGCAGCGATGGTCACCGCGAACTGGCGGAAGAACTGGCCCGAGATGCCGGGGATGAAGGCGGCCGGCACGAACACCGCGCACAGCACCAGCGCGATCGAGATCAGGGCGCCGCCCACCTCGTCCATCGTGGCGTGGGCGGCGTCGCGGGGATTCATTCCCAGGCGCAGATTGCGTTCGACATTCTCGACCACCACGATGGCGTCATCGACCACGATGCCCACCGCCAGCACCAACCCGAACAGCGACAGGTTGTTCAAGGAATAACCCAGGGCCGACAGGATCGCGAAAGTACCAATCAAGGAGACCGGGATCGCCACCACGGGAATGACCGAGGCCCGCCATGTCTGCAAAAACACGATCACCACCACAACAACCAGCCCGATTGCCTCGAAGATGGTTTTGTTCACTTCGTGCACCGACTGGGCGATAAAACGGGTGGGGTCATAGGCGATGTCGTAGCGTATGCCAGGCGGAAAGTTCCTCGACAATTGTTCGATGGTGGTGCGCAACCGCGTCGCGGTTTCCAGCGCGTTCGAGCCCGGCCGCTGCATCACGACGATCGGCACCGCGTTGCGCGAATCGAGATAACCGTTGACGCTGTAATCCAGCGCCGCCAGTTCGACCCGGCCGATATCCTTAAGCCGCGTCACTCGGCCGTCCGCGTCGCTCTTCACCACGATATCCGAAAACTGTTCCGGATCCGTGAGACGGCCTTGGGTTTGCACCGAGAACTGGAAGGCACCCTGCACCGGCACCGGCGGTTGGTCGAGCACGCCCGCCGCGACCTGGGCGTTTTGCCCCTGCACCGCCCGCACCACTTCGCCCGCCGTCATGCCGCGCGCCGCGACCTTGTCGGGATCGAGCCAGATCCGCATCGAGTAATCGCGCGCGCCGAAGATGCGGATGCTGCCCACCCCGTCCAGACGGGCCAGCACGTCGGTCACCTGAAGGGCGGCGTAGTTCGACATGTACAGCTGATCGCGCGAATTGTCGGGCGAGGACAGATGGATGACCATCAGCATGTCGGGCGAGTTCTTGGCCACCGTCACGCCGATGCGTTTGACATCGTCGGGCAGGCGCGGCGTGGCGATCGCCACCCGGTTTTGCACCAACACCTGGGCGATGTTGAGGTCGGTGCCCAGCGCGAAGGTGACGGTGATGGTCTGATTGCCGTCGCCGGTCGCCTGACTGCTCATATAGAGCATGTTCTCGACGCCGTTGATCTGCTGCTCCAGCGGTGTCGCCACCGTGTCGCTGACCACCTGAGCCGAGGCACCGGGGTACGAGGCGGTGACCACGATGGTCGGCGGCGCGATGTCGGGATATTGCGCCACCGGCAGCGTGAAATAGGCGATGCCGCCGACGATGGTAATCAGCAGACTGATCACCGCCGCGAAAATCGGCCGATCGATGAAGAAATGAGACAGCCGCATGTCAGGTCGGCCCAGCGGTGATGACGCCCATCTCGGGTGTCACCTTGGTTCCGGGGCGCGCCCGCATCAGGCCGTTGATGACGACATGGTCGTCCTCGCTCAACCCGTCGCGGATCACCCGCAGGCCCTCGAACATCGGGCCGGGCACCACCGGCTTGGGCACCACGCTGCCGTCCTCGGTCACGGTCATCACCAAACGGCGCGCTTGATCGGTGGTCAGTGCCTCGTCGGGGATAAGCAAGGCGTTGTGAGGGGCCGAGCCCGCCAAACGGATATGACCGAAGGTGCCGGGCGTGACCTTGCCGTCGGGATTGTCCAGCACGGCGCGCAGCCGGATGGTGCCCGATCCCCGGTCGATCTGATTGTCGATGAAATCCAGCTTGCCGGTATGACCATACCCGGCCTCGTCGCCGATCCGCACGGCCACCGCCGAGCCGGGCGCCGCACCCAGTTCTTGCAGGCGCGCGAAATCGGCCTCGGCGACGTCGAATTGGAAATGGATGGGGTCTTCCGACACGATGGTCGCCAGCACCTGCCCGGCATTGCCGCTGCCGCCGGTCACCAGATTGCCGATATCGACCCGGTGGGCGCCGATCCGCCCGGTGATCGGGGCGGCGATGCGGGTAAATTCCAGATCCAGCTGCGCCTGACGGATGGCTGCCTCGGCCGCCGTCACCCCGGCTCCCGCCCCCTTGGATTCCTGTTCGCGCTGATCGAGCGTGCTTTGCGAGACGAAATCCTTCTGGCGCAGTTCTCCCGCCCGCGACAATTGGCGGGCGGCGAATTCACGCGACGATCCGGCCTGCGTCATCTTGGCGCGGGCCTGCATCAGGGCGATTTCATAGGGCCGGGGATCGATCTCGAACAACGGATCGCCCGCGTTCACCAGCTGACCGTCGGTGAACAAAATCTTGGTCAGCCAGCCGCCGACCCGGGCGCGCAATTCGACCTGGGCCACGGCGGTGAATTGGCCGGGAAATTCCATCCAATCGACAACCTCGCGCTTGACCGGCACCGCCACGGTAACCGGCGGAGCGCCGCCCGGCGGAACACCGCCCCCGCCGCCACTCAGCCACCACGCCGCCCCGGCCCCCGCCACGGCCACGGCCACGGCCACGGCCACGGCCACGGCCAACAGTAGCAATGGCTTTTTGACGGCGGACAAGGGGGGAATGCGAAACGGCGTCGTCATCGGCCATCACCAAAACTTGAATTGAACTGAACGGTTTGGTTTTTATCCTCCCCCGGCGCCCCCAAGTCAATGATAGAAACAGTGACCATGACCCTCGCGATCCGCCCCGCCGAACCGGAAGATGCCGCCGCCTTGCTGTCGTTGCTGGAACGCCAAGCGGCGTTCGAAGGCAGCCCCGGCGGGGTCGCGATCACCGAGGCGATCATCCGGTCCGACGGCTTCGGCGCCGGGGCACGGTTCGAGGCGTGGGTCGCCGAGCGCGGCGGCGCCGTGACCGGTGTCTTGATCGCGTATCAAGCCTATTCCAGTTGGGCGGGCGCGCCGACCCTGGTCATCCACGACCTGTTCGTCGAACAGGACGCGCGCGGTTCGGGCGCCGGGCGGGCCTTGGTCACGCGGGCGGCGCGCCGGGCCGTGGAACTGGGCTGTTGCCGCATCGACGTCAACGTGCTGGGCTGGAATACCGCCGCCCGGGCCTTCTACGAACATCTTGGGTTTCAGGGGCTGGAGGATTGGATCCCGTATCGGCTTGATTTCGAAGCGATGAATCGCTTAACGGGTTGAACACCCCCCCGGCAATACGGTACTCCTACACCCAGAAGAAGAAGGGTGGGGAAACCGATGCGACGGCAAACGATCGGACTAGCCGCTTTATTGGCGGCTTGGGTCCCGGGTTCGGCTGCGGCCGAGGACCCGGTGCTGTTTCTGCCACTCAGCTTCGAGGATACCCGCTTCATCCCCCGCCATGACGGCCAGGATTTGCCGCCGGCGATGCTGTTGCCCAATATGACAAGTGCCGCGCCGATGAATCTGGGGCGCGGCGTCGCCCCCAGCGATTTCAACGGCGATCTGAAGCGGCTGGCCGCCGACAAGGACGCGGTGGCAACCTTCGGCTATGACGCGGCCGGCGACATGCGGACCAACGCGGTCTATGCGCACCAACAAATCGACGACACCACCCTGTGGGGGGCCGCGCGGCGCGACACGGTGTCGTCGTACCTCGACGGCGACGACCGAAATATCGCCTACGGCTACGACCGGGTGAATGTTCAAGGCGCGGTTAAGGAAAAGCTGTCACCGGATTCGACACTGTCGGTGTTCGCCATGCGCGACGCCTTCGACAATTCCCGGCTGCCCCATTACGGCATCGACGTTCCCCGGCTGGAACGCTGGTTCACCTCGTCGGTTTACGAGGCCAACCCGTCGTCGGGACCGTTCGGCCATGTCACCGGCGGCGGCGAGGTGACGGTGCTGAGTTACGGCGGCGATAACTATTCCCTGCGCGCGCCGGGCGCCCTGGCCCTGTCCTACAAGGCGCGGTGGATCACCGCCCGTGGACTGGTCAAGGGCGAGTTCGACAAGGGGCCGTTTCGCAACGCGGTCACCTTGGATGCCTCGATGCAGCGCTACGGCAATCCGGTCAGCGGCAATTGGCCAATCCAGGGGCTGGCCCAGGAGCGGCTGCCCGATGTCGAGATCCTCCGCACGGGCCTGTCGGGCTCGTCGGCCTTCGATCCGACCCCCAAGGATCACCTGACCGCCGGATTGCGTTTCGACGCCGCCCGCTCGCACGCCGACGACGCCGACAAAACCCCCGACGCCACGGGAACCAACGCGTCCCTCTACAACGTGTCGCCGCAGGCGCTGTGGAACAGCTATTACGGCGGCGAGCGCAAGAACGCGCCGGTCGATCTGACCGCCAGCGGCCGATTGCTGTACCGCCACGACATCCAAGACGGCGCGCTCAAGATCGATATCCACCGCGACGTCCGCATCCCGGAGGCGGGCGAGCGTTTCTACGGCTCGTCGGGACCGGCGTCGGTGGTTCAGGTCGGCGATCCAGAACTGAAGCCCGAGGCGCATCACCGCGTCGATTTGGGCGCCGAGCAGGGATACAACGGCTGGTCGGGCTTCTTGACCGAACAGGCGACGCCGGGGTCGTTCCGGCTGGCGGCCGGGGCCTCGGCCGACCGGGTCATCAATTTCATCACCGCCGACCGCGCGCACGGCCAAGGCGGCATCTTGTTGAACAACAACGCCATCATCTATCGCAATGTCGATGCCACCGTGCTGGGCGCCACGCTCGATGGGGGCTGGCAGATCGCGCCGCATCTGGGGCTTAGCGGCCATCTGGACTGGACCCATGGCCAGAACACCACCGATTCGCGCGCGCTGTACCAAATTCCGCCGCTGGAGGGCAAGGTGATCTTGGAACACCGCGAAAGCTTGGCCGAGGATCTGGCGGGCAGCCTGGGAATGCGCCTGAATTTCGCGGCCACCCAGCACCGGGTCGATGCCTACAATTCGACCGGTTCGGGCGAGGACACCGGCGGCCAAACGCCGGGATACGCGGTGTGGGATCTGTTCGCCGGGGTGACCGTCTACAACCACATCGCGATATCGGCCGGAATCGCCAATATTTTCAACAAGGAATACCACCCGCACATCAACCCGCTGCCCGACGGGCCGACCACCCAGCCGCTGGAAGCGCCGGGCCGCGCCGCCTTCGTGATGGCCAGCGTCGGGTTTTAAAGCGCAAAAGCTACACCTCTTCTAAAGGGCGGCCCGCTGGGGTACCCTTGGCGTATTGTGATGATCCGCCGCCACGCATGGACCCTGGTGCTTTTCGCCGCCCTGGCCTGGGAACAGCCGGGCACGTGCGAGGAGAGCTATTCCTTCGGCGTCGTCCCGGTCCGCAACGCGCTGCTGTCGGCGCGCTACTGGAACCCGATCCTCGACTACGTCGAAAGGAAAAGCGGCGTGGTCTTGGAATTCACCACCCGGAAAAGCTCGCAAATCTATTCCGAGGCCGAGGCCGGAGGGGCCTTCGATTTCGTTTACGACAATCATATTTTCGCCCCCAGCCACACACCGGCCGGATATTCGGTGGTCCTCAAGCCTGCGGGCAAACCGCTGCACGGGCAGATCGCGGTGGCGGAAACCTCGCCCCTGCGCACGCCGCGCGATCTTGAGGACCGCGAGATGGGCTTTCCCAACAAGGATGGATTTGCCGGTTACGCGGTGCCGATGGCCGGGCTAATTCAGGCGGGTATTTCGGTCCGTCCGGTGTTCGGCGGCAATCAGGAAGGTGTCATGGCGCAGCTGCGCGCCGGAACCATCGCGGCGGGCGGCGTCAATTCGCGGGTGTTGGAGGAATACGGCACCCGCGAGGGCTTCCGGTATCGGGTGCTGTGGACCTCGGCGCCCTTTCTCGACATCCCGATCGCCGTTCACCCCCGCGTGCCGAAACCGGTGGCGGCGTTGGTGCGGGCCACCCTGGCCGGCATGGCGCAAGACCCCGAGGGGGAACGCATTCTGAAAGCCAGCGCCGCGATCATCGGGCAAGAACCGCCCTACGGCTTCGTCGCGGCCGAGGACCGCGAATACGCCGATCAGGGCGCGGTCTACCGCCTCATCTGGGCCAAGGAGGGGCGCTGACATGCCGATTCCGCTGCCTTTTCTGGCCCGGCTTTCGCTGCTCAGCCGGGTGATGATCAGCGCGACCCTTGCCTTGGTGGTCGCCGGGAATGCGCTGTTGATTATTTCCACGGCTGGCGACGCCGAATTCTTCGCCGCCCAAATCGCCGAGAATCTCGAGGGCGAGCTGGACTCGCTGGTCATCGCGCTCGGCGAACCGGTGATCATCGGCGACTATGCCACCATCGAACAAAGCCTTCAGGTACGCGCCAAGCGCGCCGATGTCCGGCGCGTCGTCTGGACGGACAAGAAAGGCAAGACCGTCGAAGCCGCCCTGCCGGCGGCCGCCCCGCGCGCGCCGGCTTGGTTCGCGCGCCTGACCCGGATCACCGCGCAACACGGCAGCCGCGCCCTGGTGATCGGCGGGCGCACCTATGGCACGATTGAGGTCGAGGTTTCGGCAACCGCGGCCCATGACCGTTTGTGGGAGGATTTCATCCGGCATCTCGGCATTTTGGCCTTGGCGCTGGGCTTGGATTTCGCCGGAATTCTGCTGGTCTTGAAAAGCGGGCTGCGCCCGCTGGCGCGGCTGACCCAGGCGGCCAACGATTTGGCGAACGGCGATTTTTCCAGCCGCATCCCGCCAAAGGGCAGCCCCGAGCTGCTGCGGGTGATCGTCGCCTTCAACCACATGGCCGACGCGACCCAAACCGCCCAACGCAAATGGCGCTTCTCGAACGAGGAATTGCATCGCCTGACCGAGATCACCGCCCATCACCTGCAAGAACCCGCCCGCCGGTTGGTGGTGTTCGCCGGGCGCTTGAAGGCGTCGCTGGCGTCCCAGACGCTGAACGAGGACGCGGCGCTGTCGCTGACCTTCATCGAACAGCAGGCCAATCGCCTGCGCGCCCTGCTTCGCGACATCCAGTTCTATCTGGCGGTGGAACAGCCGATGGGCGAAGTCGGCACGATTCTTTTAAGCGAGGCGGCCGAGGCGGCGTTGACCGGCCACCAGGCCGCCCTGGCGGCGGCCGAGGCCGAGGTGAGCACCGACACGGCGGAGGTCCGGCTGCACATCGACCGGCGGCGCCTGATCAAACTGCTCGACACCCTTCTCGACAATGCGCTGCGCTATCGCCGCCCGGATACCCCGCCCCGCATCCACATCGCGGCAACGGCCTTGGGCGGACGCGTTCACCTGCGTGTCGCCGACAACGGCCTGGGCATTGCCCCCCAATACCGGACCCAAGTCTTCCAGGTTTTCGAGCGCCTGCACCCCGTGGCGGGCGACGACAACACCGGCATCGGGCTGTCGCTCGTGCGCCGCATCGTCGAAAGCGAGAACGGACGGGTCTGGATCGAGGAAACACCCGGCGGCGGCGCGACCGTCATCCTGGATTTACCCCAAGGAACCGAAGCATGAGCACGATCGAGAGCGATTCCCCCGGCTTTACCGTTCTGCTGGTCGAGGACGAGGCGGCCGACGCCTATTTGGTGCGCGAGGCGTTCCGCGAAAATCACATCCTGGTCGATCTGCATCATGTGGGGGACGGCCAAGCGGCGATGGAATTCCTGCAACGCGACCCGCCCCACGGCAATGCGCCCCGGCCGGATCTGATCTTGCTGGATCTCAACATGCCGCGGATGGACGGGCGGCGCTTCCTGGCCGAAATCAAGAAGAACCCGGCGCTGGCCACCATCCCGGTGGTGGTCCTGACCACCTCGGACGTCGAGCGCGACATGGTCTCGACCTATCGCTTGGGGGCGACCGGCTATATCGTCAAACCGATCGACGTCAATCAGTTCATCGGCACCATCAAGGTGCTGGAGGACTATTGGTTCAAGATCGTCCGTCTGCCGCCGTCTCCGGGATGATCGTGACGGGGTCGGCACTTCTCGTTTCGGGGGAATTGGGGTAATTTCTTTCCAAGGCTCGCGTTACGTCGGCCAATCGGTTGTCTCGTCTGGAAAAAGGCGCCATGCCCCCGTCTCCCCCCAAGAGTTCCGGTAACCCTTCCGCGGCCGAGGGCGTCGCTTGGCGCCTCAGCCAACTTTTGCGCAATCCCGCCAATCAAACCGTTGGCCGGGTGCATCTGGTCGCCCTTGACCCGGCGCGGCAGCATTTTGGCCCGGAATGGCCGAGGGTCTCCGAGAAGGTGTACGACATCGTCGAGGGGATTTTCCGTGAGTCCCTGATTACCGGAGAAATCTACTCGCGTATCGACGCGATGTCGTATGCCATCATCCCCGCGGACAAGGATGAGAATTTCAGCGAGTTGATCGAAGCGATCAGCGAAAAGATCTTCACGCGCGTGATGGGGCCGGGGCCGGTCCCAAAAAACTCTTCCTTGCCAGCCTGATGGTGACGATATCGGATGACACGCCGATCGGCGGCCCGCTGCGGCTTCGTGCCCGGCCCGCCGCCGGAACGCCGCCGTCGCTGGAAGTCGGCCATATCGAGCGGCTCCTCGACGAGGCCGCGCGGCACGAGGTGAAATTTTCGCTCGACGACATTCGCTTCGCTTTGTCACCGATGTTTTCGACGGAACAACTGGCGATCTCGTCCTTTTTCTGCCGCTCGTTTTATCCGGACGGCCCGGGGCGGTTCCGGCACGGCTACGATGCACTGCCCGCCGATGCCGATGTCCCCGTGATCGCCGAACTCGACGCCCTGACCGCCGAGTATGCGGCCAAGAAATTAACGGCCATGGGTGCCGGTAGGGCGCAAAACCTTATTTACATTCCGGTCCATCGCCTGACCCTGTCGTCGCGAAAATACCGGGATATCTATTTAAAGATCTGCCAGGGCCTTCTTCACCATCACAAGGACAGCGTGGTCTTCGACATCCACGGCATTGAGGACGGCACCCCACCCAATCGAACGGCCGAATACCTGCAATGGCTGCGCCCGCACGCCAAGGCCGTCGCCGCGACCGTTCCTATCGACTTCACGACGACGGCATCCTTCACCGGCTCGGCGATCCAGTCGATCGGGGTCGATTTGGCGGCGGGGGAGGCGGACGCGATCGAGCCGAAGATCGTGCGGTTCATCGGTCGCGTCAAAGCGACGGGCAACCGCTGCCATATCCATGGCGCAAACACAAAACCACTGGCCGATTTGTGCCTGAGGCTTGCCGCCGATACCATCGACGGCGACCAAGATGCCGACACCTAGGGTGTGATGCCCAAAATGGGTATCACACCCTAAACTTTATATTTTGTCCCTCGCCGGGCGTGCGTCTCCGCGCGCTTGGCCGCTCGCTCAATGCTCGCAGGAGCGCCATGCTTCATATTTGAAGCACGGCGCTCTAAATAGTCGCCCGTGAAAATCGCTGAACACCGCAGTTTTCCTGGCTTCTGCATAGTCCCGAAGTAATCGCGAATTGCCGGATTCGCGTGGAACACCCCCCGAAATCCGGCAAATTTTCTCCGGCGAATT
>CAIULK010000069.1 GCA_903899885.1 uncultured Rhodospirillaceae bacterium | reverse complement strand
GGCGCGCAGGCAGGGGCCGGTGAAGCCCCAGGCCAAGGCTTCCTCGGCGCTCATGATGCCGATATCGACCGTGCGCTGCTTCCAGATGCGGTTGGCGGTCAGCAGCGTTTCGAGATCGTCGATGAACTTCGGATAGGCGTCGGCCCATTCGGCGATGCGTTCCAGCAAACCGGCCGGCAGGTCGCGCGCCACACCGCCATGGCGGAAGTAATTGGCGTGCAGCCGCGCGCCGGACACCGCCTCATAGAACTCCATGAGCTTTTCGCGCTCTTCGAAGCCCCACAGGCTCGGCGTGGTGGCGCCGCAATCCAGTGCGTAGGTGGTGATGTTCAGCAAATGGTTGAGCACGCGCGTCAGTTCGGCGAACAGCGTGCGGATCCATTTGGCGCGCTCCGGCACCTGGATGCCGAGCAGCTTTTCCGTTGCCAGGACGAAGCTGTGCTCCTCCGACATCGGGCTGACATAGTCGAGCCGATCGAAATACGGCGTCGCCTGCACATAGGTGCGGTATTCGATCAGCTTCTCGGTGCCGCGATGCAGCAGGCCGATATGCGGATCGGCGCGGGTGACGACCTCGCCGTCCATCTCCAGCACCAGGCGCAGCACGCCATGCGCCGCGGGATGCTGCGGGCCGAAATTGATCGCGTGGCTGTCGATCTGGATGGTCTTGGTGGCACCCTGCGGCGCCGCGGTCATGTCATCTGCCATCGGATCAGCCCCGCCTGCCCTGCGCCTTCTCGTCACCCGGAAGCGTCGTCATGCCTTCCCAGGGCGAGAGAAAATCGAAGCTCCGCCAGTCCTGCGTCAGCCGCACCGGCTCATACACCACCGATTTGCGCTCCTCGTCGTAGCGCGCCTCGACAAAGCCGGTCAGCGGGAAGTCCTTGCGCAGCGGATGCCCCTCGAAACCGTAATCGGTCAGGATGCGGCGCAGATCGGGATGGTCGGAAAAGCTGATGCCGAACATGTCCCACACTTCGCGCTCGAACCAGCCGGCCGCGCTGAACACGCCGGTCACGGTCGGCACCGCGACATCCTCATCGACCCGCACCTTCACCCGCACCCGTTGGTTATGCTTCAAGGACAGCAGATGATAGACCACGTCGAAGCGAGGGTCCCGCCCCGGCCAATCAACCCCGCAGACATCGACCAGCTGCTTGAACAGGCAGCCGGGATCGTCGCGCAGGAAGGTCAACACCTTGACGATCGATTGCGGGCGGACCACCACGCTCAGCTCGGCCTGCGGGCTGATGACGGTGGAGAGAATGTCGTTGGACAGAGCGGCGGCGATATTCTCGCCCAAATCCTTCAAGGCCTGCGTCATGGCTTTTGGACCGTTCCCGGATGCGTTCAGCGAAGGATGGTGCCGGTACGGCGGATCTTCTTCTGCAATTGCAGAATGCCGTACAACAGCGCCTCGGCGGTGGGCGGGCAGCCCGGAACATAGACGTCCACGGGCACGATCCGGTCGCAGCCCCGCACCACCGAATAGGAATAGTGGTAATAGCCGCCGCCGTTGGCGCACGACCCCATCGAGATCACCCACCGGGGCTCGGCCATCTGGTCATACACGCGGCGCAGCGCCGGGGCCATCTTGTTGGTCAATGTCCCCGCCACGATCATCACGTCGGACTGACGCGGGCTGGGACGGAACACCACGCCCAGGCGGTCCATGTCGTACCGCGCGCAGGCGCTGTGGATCATTTCGACCGCGCAGCAGGCCAGACCGAAGGTCATCGGCCACATGCTGCCGGTGCGCGCCCAATTGACCAGCCCGTCGAGCGAGGCCAGCACGAATCCCTTGTCGGCGATTTCATCCCCGACCAAACGCATCACCGCGTCGGTCTCGGAACCGGTGGACGGCACGGTCACTCCCATTCCAAGGCCCCCTTACGCCATTCATAGATGAACCCGACGGTCAGCACGCCCAGGAACACCATCATCGAGAAAAAGCCGAACAGCCCGATTTTTCCCAAGGCGACCGCCCAGGGAAACAGAAAGGCCACTTCCAGGTCGAAAATGATGAACAGGATCGACACCAGATAGAACCGGACGTCGAACTTGCTTCGCGCATCGCCGAACGCGTCGAAGCCGCATTCGTAGGCGCAGCACTTTTCGGCATCGGGCTTCTGATGCCCAGCCAGCCACGAGGCCCCCAGCGCGATCACCGCAATGGCGGCGGCGATGCCGATGAAAATCAGAATCGGCAGATACCCGTCGAGTAAAGCGTCCATCGTCCCCTGCCCCTGGTGCCCAATTTATCGGAGGGCCCGTTTTATGGTTGGCGGCAGAATAACCGCATCCGGCCCCCAGCGCCACCCCTCCACCTGTACGGGGCTTGCCAACCCCAACGGGGAGGATCAACCAACCCCATTTGAATGTCAATCCCGCATCGAGTCAAGCATGCCTAATCCGAGAATACAACTCTTAATGCCCCCCAGTGGCGCCCGCGAACAACGATCGGAACACTGGCGTCCTTCATCGTCACCGTGTGATCGCCCAATTTGCGGTTAAAGGTTTGGAGCAACACTGGCTTGCGATTTTGCGACGCCGCCATGGCGGTACGGTCGCTGAATTTGATGCGATTCCGGCTGTGGGCGGCGTTCCATACCGGATCGGAGCGTTGGGGTTGCGAGTATTCGGGCTGATGAGACGGCATGTAGCCGTTGCGGTCGACCGCACAGACGGCGGCGCAATTCCTTAGCCCGGCCGCCACGGGATTTTGGACCGGCGGCAGCACCTTGTCGCAAAAAGCCAGGAACCGCGTGGTGTATTGCGCCGGATCGCTGCCCGGAATCGGACGATAGTCTTCGTCGAACAAATCGGCCTCGGTCACCTCGCCGCTGTCCAATCCGGCCTCGAACGCTTGGGTCACCTTGGCGGCCACCTGGGCGGCGGCGCGGATATAGGGGGTGTCGGCGGTTTCGACCCCCAGTTCGGCCGTCGCTCCGATCAAGGTTTCCCCCAGATCGCGAACATGCTGAATTTTTTGCCGCGTATTCCTCAGGCGCTCGGTGGTTTGCAGGACACCCGCCGTCATATCGGCCAAACGGCCATCGATGGCGGCGGCTCCTTGGTCGATGGCGTCGGCGTCGGCGCTGATATGGTCGGCCTGGGCCCCCACTTCCGCCATCGCCGTGCCGACGGCGGTCATCACGGCGGCGATGGCGTCGGTACTGGCCGCCACCACCGCCGCCTTGGCGTTTCCGGCCGCGCTTTCGTCGATCAGCTTTTGGGCTTGGTCGTTCAAGGCCTGCACGGTCGCGCTGATTTGTGCGGTCGCCTGGGCGGTTTTGCGCGACAGCGCCTTGACCTCGCCCGCGACCACCGCGAATCCCAGCCCCGCTTCGCCCGCGCGGGCGGCTTCGATCGTGGCGTTCAGCGCCAGCATATTGGTCTGCCCAGCGATCGCGCCGATTTCCTTGGCGACGTTCGCCACCTGAGCCAAGGCGACGCGAAGCCCCGCCAATTGCGCTTCCATGCCGGTGACCATCGCCGCCAGTTCGCGGATTTCGGTCAGCGCGGTTTGAACCTGCGATTGCGACCGTTCCACGGTGTCGCGGGCTTGGCCGATCACGCTCCGCGCCTGCCCGGCGCTGTCGGCGATGCGGCTGGAAACCTGGGCGACGTCGCCCGCCGATTGTTTCAATTGGCCGAAATTCTCACCCTGACGGCCGACATGCGCGGCCAGTTCCTCGACGACGTCGATAACGTCGGACAGTCCAAGGCTAAGCTTCCCGGCGTTGTCGGCGATATTCTCGATCAATCCGGTCCGCTGGGTGTCGACCTCCGCCATCTTCCCCCCGCTCGAAAAAGCTATCCCGCCGCCACCACGCCGCCGTCGAGCGGCATATCCAAGCAACTGACCAAACGATCGCCGCCGCCGTTCTTGGCGATATACATGCGGCGGTCGGCGCGCTCGACCAGATCGGTCCAGAAATCGACCTTATCGCGCCGGCGCTCGGCAACGCCGATCGACGCGGTCAGCGGGCGGCCGTCGGGCCGCGTTCCAAGCCCGGACTCCTTCAGCCGGGTGACCGCCGCCACCGCGCCCTCGACATCGGTGTTGGGCATCAGCACCAGGAATTCCTCGCCACCCCAGCGAACCAGCGAATCGCCGCGCCGCAACAAGCGCTTCAGCGCCAAGGCGGCATTCTGCAACACGAGGTCACCCTCCTCGTGGCCATAACGGTCGTTGATCGACTTGAAGCTGTCCATATCGACGAACGCCACCGACATCGGCGCTTCCGCCCGTTGCGAGACATGGAATTGCTGGCTGACCATCTCCTCGCCAACCCGGCGGTTATAAGCCCGCGTCAGCCCGTCGTGCGAGGATTGATCGACCAGTTGCCCCATGAAATGCAGTTGGCTCATCCCGGCCAGGGTGGCCACCGTCGCCAGCAGCACCAGCAGCCACAAGGCCCCCAGATGCGAGGCGAAGGGCAGAACCTGATACCCCAGAAAGCCGGTCAGCAAATGGGCCAGCACCATCGGCACCGACAACAAGAACCCCTCGACCGCGGTGATCGGGAACACCGACAATCCCGCGACCATGACGAACGGCAAGAACGCGTAGCCGGCCGCCACCACCTGTTGGCCGGGGTCCGAGACCACGAACTGCGACAGCAAGGGATGGCTGACCAGGAAGAACACCGTGGGAATCGCCAGCAGCCAGATCAGCCCCCAGCGCGCGGTCGCCGGATTGTCCCCCGTCCGGTAGGACAGGCACAGGGCAATGAACGCCGCCGAGGCCAGCACCCGCAGCGCCGCCAGATACATGCCCAAGGCGGTATCGAAGATATAGAGATCGATGGGAATCCACAGCGGCGTCAACACCGCGAAGGTCGCGGCAACCAACCGCACGCGCGACAAAATCAGCACCGACCGGCGGCGCTGCACGAAGATCGATTGCCGCGTCGGCACGAACAGATCGACGACCTCGACCGTCGTCAGTCCGGCAAAGACGATCGAAAATAATTTCTCGAAAAATTCCCGAAACATCGACACAGACGAAAGACCTCGATACCACCGAAAATCGACCGGGGAAACCTAACGCTGTTTCGGCGCTTCACGCAACAAAGAACATTTCCAAAAAACTATTGCCCCAAAACGGCATACGGGAAACTCCTTATAACATCTCACAGCTCCGAGACCGCAGCCGATGCCTCGACGAAGGCCGCCTCCATCGCCGGACAAAGATGTTGCGCGGTGCCGAGATCGCCCTTGGCGCAGGCCGTTTCAATATCGGCGCAATAACGGGCGAAGCGGAACGCCCCGGCGCTGTTGCCCGCCCCCTTGGCGGCATGGGCGGTTTCGCGGGCCTCGGCCGTGTCGCCGTCATCCAGGAACCGGCGGGTATCCTCGAC
This sequence comes from uncultured Rhodospirillaceae bacterium, assembly GCA_903899885.1. Classification (GTDB taxonomy): domain Bacteria; phylum Pseudomonadota; class Alphaproteobacteria; order Rhodospirillales; family Magnetospirillaceae; genus CAIULK01. The sequence goes on along the minus strand of CAIULK010000069.1, from coordinate 47 downwards.
CAACGGCTGGGTCGAGGAAACGAACAGATGCAGCAGCTCGCGCGCCT
>CAIULK010000068.1 GCA_903899885.1 uncultured Rhodospirillaceae bacterium | reverse complement strand
CTCGACCGCCGCTTCGTGGATGGCGGCGTCCTCGCCTTCCTCCAGCAGGCCGGGGGCCGAGACCAGGGGATCGCCGACCACCCGTCCGACGCGGTCCAGCACCACCGTGGTCACCGCCGAGCCGTTGAAGACCATCCGGCGGCGGGTGCGCAATGTGTCGCCGTCCAGGCGCAACAAGCGGGGGCCGTCCAGGCCCAATTTGCCGGTGGGGATGACATCGACCACCTCGGCCGGACCGGGGGCGAGGCGGACCATCTCGCCGTTAACCACTTCGACGGCTTGCTCCACCCCAAGGCCGCGGGCCAGATTGGCGTGTTCCTGGACATGGCGGACCTCGCCGTGCATCGGCACGGCGATTTGCGGGCGCAGCAGGCCATAAAGCTCGGTCAGTTCTGGCCGCCCCGGATGGCCGGAAACGTGAATGAAGGCGTCGTGATCGGTCACCACATGCACGCCCTGGCGAGTCAGCCGGTTTTGCAGGCCGAAAATCGCCTTTTCATTGCCGGGAATCACGCGCGACGAAAAGATCGCGGTGTCGCCGCGGCCCAAGGTAACGTGCGGGTGTTCGTCCAGCGAAATGCGGTTAAAGGCCGAACGCGGCTCGCCCTGGCTGCCGGTGCACAGGAACAGCAGTTTGTCGTTGGGCAAATGCGCGGCATCACGGTCACTTAAGAATTCGGGCAAATCGTTGAACAGGCCCAGCGCGCGAGCGGCCCGGTCGATCCGCCACAAGGACCGCCCGACCAGGGCGACATGGCGGCCGTGCATGTGCGCCGCCACCGCGACACTTTCCACCCGCGCGACGTTGGTGGCAAAGCAGCCGACCGCGATCTTGCCCTTGAAGCGGCCGAACAGTTCGATCAGCCCGGCGCGCACCGCCGATTCCGATCCGGCTTCCTTGTCGCAGAACACGTTGGTCGAATCGCCGACCAGGGCCAGGACCCCCTCCTTGCCGATTCGGCGCAGCGCCTCGAAATCGGTGGTCGGGCCGATCAGCGGATCGGGGTCGAATTTCCAGTCGCCGGTGTGAAAGACCGTGCCGAACTTGGTGCGGATCGCCAATCCCCGCGAATCGGGGATCGAGTGGGTGAAACCGACGGTCTCGATATCGAACGGCCCGGCCTTGAAACGGCCGCCGGGCGGAATCACGGTGACCTTGGCTTTCTTTTCCAGGCCGGTTTCCTTCAGCTTCTCGGCCAGGATCGCCGCCGGGAAGGGCGCCGCATAGATCGGGCAGCCCAGGCGCGGCCACAGATAGGGGATGGCGCCCAAATGGTCCTCGTGCCCATGGGTGACGACCAGGCCGACCAAATCGTCGCGGCGTTCCTCGATCCAGCCGGGATCGGCCATCACCACGTCGATCATCGGCATGCCTTCCTCGCCGAAGGTGACGCCCAAATCGACCATCAGCCATTTGCCCTGGTACCCGTAGAGGTACAGGTTCATCCCGATTTCGCCGATCCCGCCCAGCGATACGAACAGCAGTTCCTCACTCATCCCAAACCGTCCTTCACGTTCCGGCGGAAAATTTCCAACAGGCCCCGCAGGGTTAAATCGTTATCGAGCGAATCGATGATATCGGTCGCCCCCTTGAACATCGGCGCCAAACCGCCGGTGGCGATCACCAGCATGGGTTGGCCGAATTCGTCGGCGATGCGGCGCACCAGCCCCTCGATCAAGCCGACATAGCCCCAATAAACCCCCGACTGCATCGCGGGCACGGTCGCCTTGCCGATCACCTGTTTCGGGCGCCCGATGGCGGCGCGCGGTAGTTTGGCCGCCGCCGCGTGCAAGGCCTCCAGCGACAGATTGATGCCGGGCGCGATGGCGCCGCCGCGGTAATTCCCCTGGCCATCGACCACGTCGAAGGTGGTCGCCGTGCCGAAATCGATCACGATCAACGGCTTGCCGTAGCGCGAATGCGCCGCCACCGCGTTGACCAGACGGTCGGCCCCGACTTCCTCGGGCCGGTCCAACAACACTTGGATGCCGAGATCGACCCCCTCTTCGCCGACCACCAGCGGCTCGCACGTGAAATAGCGGCGGCACACGGTTTTTAGCACGAAGCCCATCGACGGCACGACGCTGGCGATGATGGCCGCCGTGATATCGGCGCGTTTCAGCCCGCCCAGCGTCAACAACTGATCCAGCCAAACACCCAATTCGTCGGCGGTGCGTTCGGTCTTGGTCGAGGCGCGCCACACGCCCTTGGCATTCTCGCCGTCATAGACCGCGAAAACGATGTTGGTATTGCCGCAGTCGATCGCCAACAGCATGGCATTATCCCCAGAACACGTCGCCAGCCAGAACGCGGCGCACGCCGTCACCGCCTTGGTCTAGCAGCAACGCCCCATCGGCGTCGAGACCGGCGAACAGCCCATCCAGCGTTTGGGTCGGCAATCGAACCTTGATCGTTTGATCAAGGCCGACACAGCGGTTCAGCCAAGCCGCCCGCACCGGAGCGAACCCCTCGGTCCGCCAGCGGTTCACCCACGGCGCCAGATGATCCAGAAAAAGGTGCGCCACCGAACGGGCGTCGCCATCGTATCCCAAACGGCGCAGGCAATCGGCGGGGAATTCCACGCGTCCGGGCGGCGGTGCCTCGGCGACATTGACGCCGGCGCCCAGGATCAGCCAATCGCCCTCGGTTTCCAGCAGCATGCCCGCCACCTTGGCGCCCCCGGCCAGGACATCATTGGGCCATTTCACGGCGAAGCCGCCGTGGGGAGTCAGCGCGTCCAAGGTTTCGGCCAACGCGACCGCCGCCGCGAAACCGATTTGCGCCGCCGTCGCCAACCCATGCGGCAAGGACAACAGCACCGACAGGTGAAGATTGCCGCCTTGGCTGACCCAGGTCCGCCCGCGCCGGCCCCGGCCCGCCGTTTGGCGGTCGGCCATCACCGCATCGAAATCGGCGGCGGCCCCGATTTGGACCCGCCGCCGCGCCTCGTCGTTCGTCGAACCCAGCGTATCAAACAGGTGGATCAGGGCAGCAACGCCCGCGCCGCCGCCTCGGCCCCGGTCAGCAGCGGACCCGGCAGGATGGAAATCGCCAGCACCACCACGGTGGTCACCGCCATCACCAGCCGCATCGGGCGTTCCGGCTTGTCGAAGGGTTCGACCGGTTCGTCGAAATACATCACCTTGACGACCCGCAGATAGTAAAAGGCGCTGACCACGCTGGCCAGGACACCCAGGATCGCCAACGTCCACAGCCCCGACTTAACCGCCGCCATGAACACGTAAACCTTGCTCCAGAACCCCGCCATCATCGGCGGCACCCCGGCCATCGCGAACATCATCGCGGCCATCACGAAGGCCATCGCCGGGTGGGTCTTCGACAGACCGGCCAGATCGTGGATCCCCTCGACCATCCGGCCGCGAAAGCGCATCGACAGGATCACCGAGAACACGCCCAGCGTCATGAACAAATAGATGCCGACATAGACCAGCACAGCCTGCAAGCCCAGCCCGTTGGCGGCCGCCAAGCCGACCAGCGCGAAGCCGACATGACCGATCGAGGAATAGGCCATCATGCGTTTGATGTTGGTCTGATGAATGGCCGCGAAGGCGCCGACCGCCATCGAGGCGACCGAGATCACCAAGATGACCTGCGCCCACTGGCCCGACAGCCCGGCGAACGGACCGGCCAGCACCCGGGTGATCAAGCCCAAGGCGGCGATCTTGGGACCGGCGGCGAAGAAGGCGGTCACCGGGGTCGGCGAGCCCTCGTAGACGTCGGGGGTCCACATATGGAACGGCACCGCCGAGATTTTAAAGGCCAAACCGGCGATCACGAAGACCATGCCGACCACCACGCCCAGGCCCGGATGGCCCGATTGACCCAGCACGGCGGCCAAACCGTTGAAGCCGGTGGTCCCGGCAAAACCGTAGACCAGCGAAATGCCGTACAACAGCAGGCCCGACGCCAGGGCGCCCAGCATGAAGTACTTCAACCCCGCCTCGGTGGCGCGCGTACTGTCGCGGTGGAACGACGCCAGCACGTAGAGCGACAGGCTCTGCATTTCCAGACCGACATAGAGCGATAGGAAATCGTTGGCCGAAACCATCATCATCATGCCGATGGTGGCGAACAACAGCACCACCGGAAATTCGAAGCGGGCGATCTTTTCGCGTTCGAGAAAGCCCACCGACATCGCCGCCGCCCCGATCGAGGCCAGCAAAATCAACGTCTTGATGAAGGACGAGAAGCTATCGACCACCACCAGATGGCTGAAGGCCTCGCGCCGGTCGGGACCCAGCACGACGATCAGCACCAACGCGCCCAGCATGGCGAGAATGGCCAGCACGGTGGCCTCGCGCGTGACGTCGCGAGAATGGAACACGCCCCCCACCAGCAGGACCATCGCGGTCAGCGCCAGCAGAATTTCGGGAAACAGCGGAACGAGATCGGAAATCATATCCGTCGGTCTCCCTATCGAAGAGCGGCGGCCAGCAGACCGCCACGGCCGGCTTGGGCCAAATGAACATTATCGATCAACGTCGCCACCGAGGTGTGCATCGGCTCCAAGAAGGTGGAGGGATAGACGCCCATCCAGATGACGACGATTATCAAGGGCACGAACACCGCGATCTCGCGGCCGCTGAGATCCAAGATCTCGGCCAGATCGGCGTGAACCAATTTGCCGAAGATCACCCTGCGGTACAGATACAGCATATAGGCCGCCCCCAACACCATGCCCGACGCCGCCAGCAGCGAAACCCAGCCGTTGACCTCGAACAGGCCCATCAGCACCAGGAATTCACCGACGAAGCCCGAGGTGCCGGGCAGACCGACACTGGCCAGGGTGAAGATCATGAAGGCCAGCGCGTAACGCGGCATCCGTTCCGACAATCCGCCGTAACGCCCGATATCGCGGGTGTGCATGCGGTCATAGACCACGCCGACGCACAAGAACAGCGCCCCCGACACCACGCCGTGCGACAGCATCTGGAACAGCGCGCCCTCGACGCCCTGCGGCGTCACCGAGAAGATGCCCGAGGTGACATAGCCCATATGGGCGACCGAGGAATAGGCGATCAGCTTCTTCATATCCTCTTGCACCAGCGCGACCAGCGAGGTGTAGACGATCGCCACCACCGACAGGGTATAGACCATCGGGGTAAACCAAGCGCTGGCGATGGGCAGCATCGGCAGCGAGAAGCGCAGGAACCCGTAGGCCCCCATCTTCAGCAGCACACCGGCCAGGATCACCGAACCGGCGGTCGGCGCTTCCACGTGCGCGTCGGGCAACCAGGTGTGGACCGGCCACATCGGCACCTTGACCGCGAACGAGGCGAAGAAGGCCAGCCACAGCCACAACTGCATCGATTCCGGGAAGGGATGGCCCATCAGGGTTTGGATGTCGGTGGTGTGCGCCTCGAAATACATCGCGAACAGGGCCAGCAGCATCAGCACCGAACCGGCCAGCGTGTACAAGAAAAACTTATAGGCGGCGTACACGCGCCGCGCCCCGCCCCACACGCCAATGATCAGGAACATCGGGATCAGGACGCCTTCGAAGAAGACATAGAACAAGATCACGTCGAGCGCGCAGAACATCCCCACCATCATGGTTTCCAGAACCAGGAAGGCCAGCATGTATTCCTTGACCCGCTTTTCGACCGAACCGAACGAGGACAGGATGCACAAGGGGGTCAGGAACGTCGACAGCAGCACGAACCACACCGAGATGCCATCCACGCCCATGCGGTAGGAAATGGTGGTGCCGGGCAGCCACGAGCCGCTTTCGACGAATTGGAAATCGGCCGTCCCGGGATCGAAGCCGAAAATCACCAAGAGCGAGACCACGAAGGTCGCCGTCGTGGTCAACAGCGCCACGTTGCGGGCGTTGCGGGCCACCGAGGCGTCGTCGCCGCGAATGAACAGAAGGAACAGCGCACCCACCAACGGCAGGAACGTCACGATCGAAAGCAGATGATGCGAGGTCTGCATATGTGTCGTCCTAACCCGCGTTGAACACGTGCCAGCTCACGAAAGCGGCGACACCGAGAAGCATGGCGAAAGCATAGTGATAGACGTACCCGCTTTGGGCGCGCGCCACCCGCCGGGCGAGGAAGCGGGTTGCCGCCGCCACGCCGTCGGGACCGACGCCGTCGATCAACGCCCCGTCGCCGCCCCGCCACAGGCCGATCCCCAACCGGAAGGCCGGACGGACGAACAGCCAGTCGTACAACTCGTCGAAGTACCACTTGTTGAGCATGAACAGATAAACCGGCCGGAACCACCCGGCCAACAGGGCCGGAACCCCAGGGGCGAAGACATACAGGCCATAAGCCAGCGCGATGCCCGACAAGGCCATGCCCAGGGGCAGCAAGCCGACCCATTCGGGAATGGCGTGCAGGTTCTCCATCGCGCCGTGATGCGGCAGAACGCCGATGGCGGCCCGCCAGAACTCGGCCCGGCCCTCGCCCACGAACAGATCCTCGCCAGCCCAACCGGCTGCGACGGCACCGGCCGCCAGCACCAGCAAGGGAAGGATCATCACGGCGGGCGATTCATGGACATGCGCCATCACCCGGTCGTCGGCGCGCGGGCGGCCGTGGAACACCAAGATCAGCAGTCGCCAGGAATAGAAGGCGGTCATGAAGGCCGCCGCCACACCCATGACATAGGCCAAATGGCCGACATCCGAGCCCGAGGCCCATGCCGCCTCCAAAATCGTGTCCTTGGAATAATAGCCCGCGAAGAACGGAATACCGGCCAGCGCCAGGGACCCGATCCACATCAGGATCCAGGTCACCTTGATATGCCGCCAGATGCCGCCCATCCGCCGGATGTCTTGTTCATCCGACATCGCGTGGATCACCGACCCGGCACCCAGGAACAGCAGCGCCTTGAAGAAGGCGTGGGTGAACAGGTGGAAGATCGCGGCTTGATAGGCCGACACACCGATCGCGAAGAACATATAGCCCAACTGCGAGCAGGTCGAATAGGCGATCACCCGCTTGATGTCGTTCTGCACGCAGCCGATCGTGGCGGCGAAGAAGGCGGTCGCCGCCCCCACCAGGGTGACCACGGTCAAGGCGGTATCGGACAGTTCGAACAGCGGGCTCATCCGCGCCACCATGAAGACACCGGCGGTGACCATGGTCGCCGCGTGGATCAAGGCGGAAACCGGGGTCGGACCCTCCATCGCGTCGGGCAGCCAGGTGTGCAGGCCCAACTGCGCCGATTTGCCCATCGCGCCGATGAACAGCAGCAGGCAAATGATCGTGATGGCGTTCCAATCGAACCCGAACAGATGCAGAATGACCGCCGCCTTGCCGGGGGCGTCGTGGAAGATGGTGTCCATCTGCACGCTGCCGAACAGCACGTAGCAGCCGAAGATCCCCAGCGCGAAGCCCAGATCGCCGACCCGGTTGACCAGGAAGGCCTTGATCGCCGCGGCGCAGGCCGAGGGACGCTCGTACCAAAAGCCGATCAGCAGGTACGAGGCGACGCCGACGCCCTCCCACCCGAAAAACAGCTGTACCAGATTGTCGGCGCTGACCAGCATCAGCATCGCGAAGGTGAACAGCGACAGATAGCTCATGAAGCGCGGCACCGACGGGTCGTGCGACATATAGCCGACCGAGTAGATATGCACCATGAACGACACCCAGGTGACCACCACCGTCATCACGGCGGTCAGGGTATCGAAGCGCAGCGACCACGCGACGTCGAGATTGCCCGACTGGATCCACGCGGCCACCGGCACCAGGGCGTTATGGCCCTCAAGAGCCACGTCGTTGAAGATGAACACGGCCAGGATGGCCGAAACACCCAACAACGCGCAGGTGACGATTTGCGCGCCCCGGTCGCCGATTTGGCGGCCGAACAGCCCGGCGATGATCGAGCCCAGCAGCGGAAGGAAGACGGCGGCGATGAAGATCACGGCGGTTACCCCTTGAGCTGGCTGATGTCTTCGACGGCGATGGTGCCGCGATTACGGAAGAACACCACCACGATGGCCAGCCCGATGGCGGCTTCGGCGGCGGCGACGGTAAGAATGAACATCGCGAACACTTGGCCGACCAAGTCGTGCAGGAACGACGAGAAGGCGACGAAGTTGAGATTGACCGCCAGCAAGATCAGCTCGATCGACATCATGATGACGATGACGTTCTTGCGGTTCAGGAAGAT
>CAIULK010000067.1 GCA_903899885.1 uncultured Rhodospirillaceae bacterium | reverse complement strand
TCGCAAGGGCGATGCCAAGGTTGTTTTGGGTCGTCGCCCAGTCGAGCGGCACGCGGTCGCGGGCGTAAACCTCCAGCGCCGCCCGGAAGGCCGTCACCGCCTCCTCCAGCCGCGCCGGGCCGCGCTCGCGCTCGCCAAGCCGCACAAACGCGTTGCCGAGGTCGTTTTGGGTCATCGCCCAGTCGAGCGGCACGCGGTCGCGGGTCCGAACCTCCAGCGCCGCCCGGTGGGCCGTCAACGCCTCCTCCAGCACCGCACCGTCGCCGCTTTGCTCGCCGATGGCATGCAAAACCCACCCCAAGGCGGATAGCAACGAGGCGCGTTGGTCCGGCGTCGCCCCGGTCGGCGGATGGCCGCGCAGGCGGCGGAGTTTGTCGGCCAGAGGTCGTAGGCGAGCGACCAGATAGGTGCCCCTATCATCGACTGCCGGGGCGCTGGCGAAGGTGACCAGTGCTTCCACCTGAGTGGCAAGATCGGCGTTGAACGATGGCGGCAGATCCAGGGTTTGACCGTCCAGGCCGTAGCTGCGACCGTTGCTGCCCCCGGCGGGGGACAGGAAGCGCAGACGCAGGCTTTTATTATCGCCCACCACCTCGCCCCACACCAGCACGTCTGCGTGGAAGCGGTCCAGCCATTCCCGCCCGGTGGCCTCGGCCTGTTCCTTGGCCTTGCTTTCGGGCAGCCCGTCGGTATCGCGGGTCAGGCTGCGGCAGGTGCCCAGCTTTTCCAGGCCGCCTTCGCCCTCCAGCGCGGCCCGGATGTGGGCGGTCTGTGTGCCGTCAGTGTCACCCGCCAACCGGCTGACCAGCACCGACAGGCGCCCCTCGTCGCCGGGGACGCGCTTGATTTCCTTGTACTCGCAAACCGCCTTCGGGATGACGACGTCGCGGAAAAACCACGTTCCGCCCCCCGCGACGGCAACGCCCAGGCCGAGGACCGTCCACACCCACTTGGAAACACCCAACAACCGTTGCCACACGGCCGGCTTTGGAGATGGTTTCGGCACGCCCAAAAATGGTCTTCTCGGCAAGGTCGTCATCGCATCCCCAGCAATCGCCCGTTCAGCATAACCGAACGATTGCGGCGCGATCAACCGGTGTGGGCCGCCTCCGGCGCGATCAGCCGCAGCGAGGGAAAATACGTGCGATACCGCCCGACATCGCGGGTCAGCAGCGGCACCCCGGCGACGGCGGCGTGCGCCCCGATAAAGAAATCGGGCAGAACACCACCGGCCCGGCCACCCGCCATGCGATAACGGCGGAAGACCTTACCCGCCAGGAACAGGGCCGCGCGGGGAATGTCGATCAACGCGATCCCGGCATCCGCCAACACGCCGTCCAAGTCCTCGATCCGGTCGAAGCGGACCGATAGCTCGGCATAAACGACGCCATTGATCGTCAACCGCCCCTTAAGCGCCGCCGCGTCCAATTGCCGGATCGACCAATCCGCCCAAACCGGGTCGTCGGTAACAACGTCGAGCAAGACGTTGGTATCGACCAGAATCATCTCAGTCACCGCGAGTCAGCGCCATGATCGCGTCGGTGCCCAGGCCGGGACCGGCTCGCCCGCGCAACCCCTCGAACCGCCCGGTTGGGGAAAAGGCATCAACCTTGGTCAAAACGATGCGGCCATCCGCCGCCAAATCGAATTCGACCCCGCTTCCGGGCACGATGCCAAGCCGGTCGCGCACCGCCTTGGGGATGGTGACCTGACCCTTGCTGGTGACGGTGGTGACCATGCCGACCTCGGTATTACCAACTTGATACGGGTAATACATAACATATTCCCAATGAAGGTGATACGCTGAATACGGCCCACCGCCCTTCCCAGGAGTCCACCATGGACATGCCCTTGCTGATCATTCCAGCCGCCCTCGCCCTGTTCGTCCTGATCTCCTCAATCAAGGTGATCGCGCAGTACCAGCGCGGCGTGGTGCTGACGCTGGGGCGCTATAGCGGCACCCGCGAACCGGGGCTGAACCTTGTGGTCCCCATTCTGCAAACCATCCGTTACGCCGATGTCCGGGTGACCGTGATGGTGGTCGAGCCGCAAGACGTGATCACCAGCGACAATGTCTCGGTGCGGGTGTCGGCGGTGGCCTATTACCAAGTGGTCGATGCCAAACAGGCCTTGATCGATGTCGAGAACTACAAGGCCGCCATCGCGCAGTTGGCGCAAATCTCGTTGCGCTCGACGATCGGCAAGCATCCGCTGGATGAGCTGCTGTCGCAGCAAGACAAACTGAACGACACCATCGCCATCGCGCTAGCCAACCGCACCTCGCAATGGGGCGTGAAGATCGGCCATGTCGAGATCCGCAGCGTGGACCTGGACCCCACGATGATCCGGGCGATGGCCCAGCAGGCCGAGGCCGAACGGGGCCGCCGGGCGCGGGTGATCACCGCGATCGGCGAGTACGAAGCCGCCACCAAATTGGCCGAAGCCGCCGAAATCCTGGGCCGCCATCCCGCCGCCCTAACCTTGCGGACCCTGGCGACGCTCAAGGAAATCGGGTCCGAGCAGAACACCACCATCGTCTTCCCGGTGTCGCAAGACACGCTGCTGCCCTCGGCCGCGCTGGCAACCGCGCTTAGGGACACCAAGGGTTAATCACGAACAGACGAAAGTCGCCGTGTCGATCGTGAACGAACCATCGTCCTCGATCTCGAAATGGCGGCGCACCGCGCCGGGGACCAGGGTTTGCAGCGAACGGATCGCGGCGGCATGAGTGTCGGGGGTGCGCATCCGGCGCACCCAGGTGGCGAAATCCAGGCGCAGGCGGCGCGGCATCACGCTGTCCACCCGGAACCCGGCGCCGGTCAGCGCCGCTTGCCATTCCCGCACGGAATAATCGCGCACATGCGAGGGATCGCGCAGCAGCTCCACCGTTTGCAACGCGGTGTCGGCCAGCACGCTTTCCGGGGCGACGACATCCATGAACACCGCCGTTCCGCCCACCCGCAGCACGCGGCGTGCCTCGGCCAGACCGGCGCCCAGATCCCGCCAATGGTGGGCGCTATAGCGGCTGGCGGCCAGATCGAAGCCTTGACCCTCGAACGGCAGGTCCTCGACCGATCCTTGGCGGGTTTCAAGGTTGGCCAGCGAGCGGCGCTGGGCCTCGGCCCTCACCTCGGCCAGCATGTCGTCGAGCAGATCGAAGGCCACCACCCGGCCCGCCCAGGGCGCCAGCGCATAGGCAACATGGCCGCCGCCACACCCCATGTCCAACGCGCGGTTTGGGCGGACCGCTTGGGCCACGGCGGCCAGCTGGTGTAAATCCTCGCCCCCGGCATGCACGGCGCTGGCGACGTAATCGGCCGCCCGGGGGCCGAATTGCCGGGCGATGCGGTCGTTCAAACCGCTGGTGTCTTGGGTCATCGGGATCATTCGCGGAACAGGGAAGAATGGGGAAACAATGACATCGTTCCGGCTTTATGTCATCCTGCCGCCCACGTGGGCAGGCGGCAATACCGTGTTTGCCATCATGAACGAATAAAACCCGGCCGGAAATGACGTCGCCCGTTTCGAAAATCCGCTTCGGCCATGCCTATCGCCCCGATATCGACGGCCTGCGGGCCTTGGCGATCATTCCGGTCGTTTTGTTTCACTACGGCTTTGCGGCGGTTCCGGGCGGCTATGTCGGCGTCGATATCTTTTTCGTGATTTCGGGTTTCTTGATCACCGGGATCATTTCCGGCGAGATCGCCGCCGGTTCGTTTTCGATCGCCGGTTTTTACGAACGGCGGATCCGGCGCATTCTGCCCGCACTGCTGGTTGTCGTCGCCGCCACCGCCTGCGGCGCCTATGCGCTGCTGACGCCCAGGGACATGGTGCTTTTCGGCGGCGAAGTCTGGTATTCGGGCTTCTTTTCCACGAACTTCCTGTACTTCCGTAAGGACGGATATTTCGATGGCGCCTCGTCCATGCGCCTGCTGCTGCACACCTGGTCGCTGTCGGTCGAGGAGCAGTTTTACATTCTCATGCCGCTGATTCTTCTGGCCGCGCACCGCCACGGGCGGCAGGCGCGGATTGCCGTGGCGGTTTTGTTGACGGTCTCGCTTTTGTTCTCGTCGATCGCGGTGTACCACTTTTCCAGCGCGGCCTTTTACCTGTTGCCGTCACGCGCCTGGGAGTTGCTGTGCGGCGCGCTGCTGGCGTTCCAGACCATGCCAATGACAGGGGGGGCCCGGACACGCGCCATCCTGTCCACCGGCGGCTTGGCGTTGCTGGCCGTCGGCGTTTTCGGTTTTACCAACGCCACTCCGTTTCCGGGGCTGGCCGCCTTGGTGCCCTGCCTGGGCACGGCGATTCTGATCGGCGCGGCCGATCCGGCCCATCCCTCGCCGGTTCACCGGATTTTAACGCTCCGCCCCTTGGTGCTGATCGGGCGCATTTCGTACTCGCTGTATTTGTGGCATTGGCCGTTGCTGGTGTTGAGCAAATACTTTCTGGTACGCGACCCGGATGCCATCGAAAGCATCGGCTTGATCCTTGGCGCGGTGCTGTTGTCGATCGCCACCTATCGCTTCGTCGAAGTGCCGTTCCGCACGAAACGGTTCGCCTTGGCCCGCCGCCGCTTGTTCGCCGCCGCGGCGGCCGTCCTGCTGGTGATGGCGGGATTCGGCCAGATCGCCCGCCTGAACGGCGGTTTTCCGACACGCCTGAATGCCGAGGCGAAACGCTATGCCGACGCCGCCCTGGAACCGATGGCGGGCGACGACGCCTGCATGACGCTGCCGCCCGATAAAATCCGCTTGGGCGAGGTCTGCACGTTCGGCAAGGCCAAACCCACGCCCCCCGATTTCGCCGTTTGGGGTGATTCCCACAGCGGGGCGCTGTTCCCCACGTTCCAGGCCGAGGCCGAGGAAAACGCCCTCTGGGGCCTTCATTTCGGCGGCGTCAGCTGTCCGCCGCTGTTGGGTGTCACGGTATCCCGGGCCGATCTTCGCGACCTTGCCTGCCCCGATTTCAACGCAGCCGCATTGTCGGGCCTTTCGGCCCGTGGGGTTCATACGGTTTTTTTAGTGGCGCGCTGGGCGCTGTACAGCGAGAGCTGGCCGAAAACCGGCGTGGATGCGCGCAACAAGCCGGTGTTTCTGACGGATGACGCCAGTACCACCCGCTCGGACGAGGAAAGCAAGGCGGTCTTTGCGCGCGGACTGGAGCGGACACTCCACAGTCTGACGCAGCGGGGCATCCAGGTCTATGTTGTCGAACAGATTCCCGAGGCGTTGGCCGACATCCCGAACGGACTGGCGATCGCACGGTCCTGGGGGCGGCCGAGCAGCGTGCTGGCCCCCAGCCGGGCCTTTACCGACGCGCGGCAATCTTGGGTCCGCGGCATCCTCGCCGACGCGCGGCGACACTATCGCCTCACGGTCGTCCCCGTGGAACCTCGCCTGTGCGGCGAGGACCGTTGCCGGATCGAACTGGACGGACGGCCCCTCTACCGCGACAACAACCATCTATCGGCGGCCGGTGCGCTTTATGTGAAACCGGCCTTCGACGCGGTGTTCCAAACCCGGTTTATCCCGCCTTCTTGACCTTGTGCAGGTCCAACGCGTCCCACACGGAGACGAAGGCTTGGACCAGATGGTCCATCATCGCGTCGTCGTGCAAGGGAGTCGGCGTGATGCGCAGCCGTTCGGTGCCCACCGGCACGGTGGGGTAATTGATCGGCTGAACATAGATTCCGTGCTGGGTCAGCAGCAGATCGCTGGCCTTCTTGCAGGCCGCCGCGTCGCCGACCATCACCGGCACGATGTGGCTGACCGAGGGGAGCACCGGAATGCCCAGGGCGGTCAAGCGCGCCTTCAAGGTCGCGGCGCGTTCCTGGTGACGCTCGCGCAATTCGGGATGACGGCGAAGATATTGAACACTGGCCAGCGCCGCCGCGGCGGTCGCGGGCGGCATCGACGACGAGAAAATGAAACCCGGCCCGAAGCTGCGGACGTAATCGATGCAACTGGCCGAGGCCGCGACGAAACCGCCGACCACGCCGACCGCCTTGGCCAGGGTGCCCTGAATGATGTCGATACGGCCCCGCACGCCGTCGCGTTCCGCGACACCCGAGCCTTCGGCCCCGTACATGCCGACCGCGTGCACCTCGTCCAGAAAGGTCATGGCGTTGTGCGCCTGGGCGACGTCGCATAGTTCGGCCAAGGGGGCGATGTCACCGTCCATCGAATAGACCGATTCGAAGGCGACGATCTTGGGGGTTTCCTTGGGGTAGGCCGACAACGCCTCGGCCAGACTTTCCGGGTCGTTGTGGCGGAAGACATGCTTTTGCGAGCGCCCGTGCCGGATACCCTCGATCATCGAGTTGTGATTGAACTCGTCCGAGAAATAAACGCAGCCGGGCAACGTGGCGCCCAGGGTCGACAGCGTGGTCTGATTGGCGACATAGCCCGAGGTGAACAGCAAGGCCGCGTCCTTGCCGCACCAATCGGCCAATTCCTCTTCCAGCAGCACGTGATAGTGATTGGTGCCCGAAATGTTGCGGGTTCCCCCGGCCCCGGCGCCGCATTTGCGCAAGACATCCTGGGCGGCGGCAACCACCTCTTCGTTCTGGCCCATGCCGAGATAGTCGTTGGAACACCACACCACCACTTCGTGCGTTTGGCCGTCGCGGTAATTGAGCGCGACCGGAAAACGGCCGCGGATGCGTTCCAGATCGGCGAAAACCCGATAACGCCCCTCGGCCTTCAGGTCGGCGATGCGCTTGGCGAAGAAATGCTGATAATCCATCGTGTGTTCCAAAAGCCCCGAGGCGGTGGCGAAGATTACGGGATCAAGTCACCCCGACGCAAGCAACCTTGCCGCCGCCCCGCCCGAAAGGCCAGTTACATCCCCGAAAGGTTCGCGACATAACGCCTTTTTGTTGGCATAGAGAAGCCCATGCGCTTTTCGATCACGCCCCAAGGCACGCTGCTGGCCTTTTTCACCCTGTTCGTCGCCGTGTGGGCCACGCTGCCGCTGGCCGTTACCCAGACGCTTAACCGCGACACCATCCAGATCATCTACTGGGGGCGGGAATGGCAGGCGGGGTATTTCAAGCATCCGCCGTTGATCAGCTGGGTGTCGCAGGCGCTGCGGCTTTTGTTCGGACCGCGCGACATCGTCTTCACCCTCGCCAGCCTGGCAGTGCTCCTGGCGACGTTTTTCGCGGTCCACCGGCTGGCGCGGGCGTTTCTCGACCCCTGGGGGGCGGCGCTGGCGGTGATGGCGCTGACCGTTCTGGGCTTTTTCAGCTTCCTGGCTCCGAACCTTAACCACAATATCGCCGTTCTACCGTTCTGGAGCCTGGCCATTCTCGCTGCCTACCGCGCCATCGAGGAACGGCGTCCCTGGGCTTGGCCATGGCTGGGTTTGTGGCTGGGGCTGGGTTTCATGACGAAATACACCATCTTGCTGCTGCCGCCGCTGATCCTGGCCCACATGGCGGCGGAACCGCGTCACCGGCGGTTGTTGCGCCACCCCGGCCCCTGGGTGGCGGCCCTGGTTGGGCTTGCGGCGGCGGCGCCGCATCTGGCGTGGCTGCGGACCAACTGGGCGGGGCCCCTGCTTTACTTCGCTGATTCCGCCGGGGCCATCAACGGCACCCGGCCCGTTGATCACCTGTGGGGCCCGCTGGCCGGTCTGGGGCGGATGGCGGGCATGTCCGCCTCGCTGCTGGGGCTGCTGCTGCTGTCTTTCGGGCGGCCCCGTTGGCACCGGCATATCAAAACCAGCGCCGACCGTTTTTTGCTGACCATGACCCTTGGGCCATGCCTGACCGTGCTGGCCCTGTCGGCGGTCACCGGCTGGGCGATGCGGACCGAATGGGCCATGCCGTTTTTCCTGCCGTTGCCGATCCTGCTGCTGCGCCAGTTCCATCCGGTTGTGGAGGTCGAGCGGGTCCGGCGTTTCCTGGTGATTTTGGGCGCCCTGTCGGCGGCGATGGCCGTTACCTATGTTTTGATCATCGGCGGCGTCGTTCCCATCCTTGACGAACGGAAATGGTCGGGCTTTCCGGCGAAGGCGCTGGCCGAGCGGATCGGCCAAGACTGGCGGATGACCTGCGGCACCCCAATTCCGGCCCTGGTCGGCGACAGTTGGCTGGCCGGAAGCGCCGCCTACCTGCTGGCGGAGCAGCCCCGCGTCTATACCGAAGCCAACCGCCGCATGGCGCCGTGGCTGTCGGACCAAGCCATCCGCGAGTCGGGGGCGGTGATCGTCTGGAACAAGGGCTTTCCCACCCAATTCCGCAGCCACGATCATCAGGGCGAGGCCCCTGGACTGCAAAACCGCGACTGGTTCCCCGGTCTGGAAGAGCTTGAAGCCCGCTTCGGCCAGATCCAGCCCCTGGCCGACGCGGTGCTGCCCTACCACGGCCTGATGCCGGAACCGCCCGCCCATCTGGGGCTGGCGCTGGTGCCACCGGCGCGGTCCTGCGGCGCCGTGACGCTTCGTTGACATCTCCCCCTTTACATGCTTCATCATAAACGCACGCGCCTTACGCGTGCATACACATGGTGGAGCACACGAAATGACGCAATCGACGCCGGAGGCGGCAGCGGTCCTCAGCGAGGAGTTTCTTTGCCTGAAGCGGCGGCTCAAGGACGCCGAGCCCCATGATTTGAACGCGGTGGCGTTGTCGGGCGGCGGCATCCGCTCGGCCTCGTTCGCGATGGGGGTGTTGCAGGCGTTGAACGCGGCGGGCGAATTGGCCAAGGCGCATTACTTATCGACCGTTTCGGGCGGCGGCTATACCGGCGGATCGCTCAGCTGGTTCCTGCGGCGGGCACAGATCGGCGGCGCGCCCTGCCCGGGGTTTCCCTTCGGTCTTCCCGGCGAAGGGGCGCGTGCCAAAACCCCGTCCTCCGCCACCAACATTTTAAACCACATCCGCCAGCGCGCCAATTATCTGGAACCCGGCAAGGGCTTCGGGCTGCCCGCCCTGCTGGTGGTGACATTGCGGACGATGGCGCTGACCTCGGCCACCTATCTGGGGCTGCTGGTGCTGATCTTCGGGTTGATCACCGGCCCCGACGGCATGATCGTCGATGACGCGCTGCTGGTGCTGGCGGGTTTGTGTCTGGCGGGCATCGCGGTGATGGCGGTCGGCTATTCGCTGATCACCTTCTTTCGCTTCGGAAGCACCAATCATCGCTACCACTGGCGCCGCGCCACCCAGATCATCGGCGGCAAGCTGCTGGTCTACGCCCTGGCGGCGGCGGTGCTGGGATTGATGCCGACGGTCGGCACACTGCTCATGACCTGGGCCGCGCAAATCACCGATGTGGTCCTGACCGCGATTGGCGTGCCCGACACCCTGGCGCAAAATCTTGGCGACGGCTTGCGCCGCTGGATGGAGGATGCGCCCGCGTGGCGGCCGATGATCTTCGGCGCGTTGTTGTTCCTGATCGCGCCGGTGGCGGCGATGAAGGCCTCGAAACCCGGCCCCAAGGGATGGCTGGTGCCGGTCGGCGCCGGATCGGCGATCATCGGCTTGGTGTTCCTGTCCTATGGCTTGGCGCTGCATGCGCAAAAGGGCGCGCCTTGGATTTGGCTGGCGGCCGGATCGGCGGTGCTGTTGGGCCTGCTGCGCAACACCAACCTGTTTTCATTGGGCCGGATGTACCGCGACCGGCTGATGGAAGCCTTCATGCCGCCCTGCGACGTCACCACCCAAACCGCGTGGCGCCCCGCCTTCGCGGCGAATCATATGACCTTGTCCGACATGCTCGATTGTGGCGGCAAGCCGCACTGCGGCACCTGCGACAAGGGGCCGCCCGGCCCCTACCATTTGATCAACACCAACGTCGTGCTGCCCGATTCCGCCGATGTCCGCTTTCGCGGCCGGGCGGGCGACAGTTTCTTGCTATCGCCCTTGTGGTGCGGCTCGAACGCCACCGGCTGGGCGCGCACCGCCGACGCGATGAAGGGCGGGCTGTTCCAGGATCCGCTGGATCTGGCGACCGCGATCGCGACCTCGGGCGCCGCCGTCAACGGCCATACCGGGGCGGCGCCGACCTCGGCCACCCGTTCGGGCGCGGTCAGTTTGTTGTTGGCGCTGTTCGGGCTGCAATTGGGCAACTGGGTCCGCAATCCGAAAAAGCGGTACAGCCCGTTGCCGCCGAACGATCTGCACCCGGGGCTCGCCAGTCTGCTCGACATCGGCATGACCGAGGATGCCGACTTCGTGCAATTGTCGGACGGCGGTCACTTCGAAAACCTGGCCCTGTACGAGTTGATCCGCCGCCGGGTGAAAACCATCGTGATCAGCGACGGATCGGCCGACCCCACCTATAATTTCGAGGGTTTGGGCATCGCCATCGAAAAGGCGCGGGTCGATTTCGGCGTGACGATCGACTTCGCCCCGGATTTGGGCGCTCCCTTGGGCGATCTGCTGCCGAAGTCGGAAGGCAAGGGCCCGCTGCCCGATAAATTCGATCTGGCCAAACGCGGCTATGCCGTCGCCCGCATCCATTATCCGGGCACCGCCCCGCTGGAGGGGCGTTTGTACTACATCAAGGCGACCTTGATCGACGGGTTGCCGACCGATGTCTATGCCTACAAAAGCCAGCACCCCGACTTCCCGCACGAATCGACCGGCAATCAGTTCTTCTTCGAAACTCAATTCGAGGCCTACCGCGAACTGGGCTACCGGATCGGCAAGGAATTGATCAAGGACAAGGGCAAGCTGTTTTAAGGGGGGGGTGGGGTCGCTACCCTGGGAGCGTGAAGAAAAAGCGCGACCCCACGCCCTCTTCCGAGTCCACCCAAATCCGGCCGCCGTAATGTTCGACGGTTTTCTTGCACACCGCCAGCCCGATGCCGGTGCCGTCATATTGTTCCCGCGTGTGCAGGCGCTGGAAAATCCCGAAGATCCGTTGGAAATACTGCCGGTCGATGCCGATGCCGTTGTCGGCGACGCAGAAACGCTGGAAACCGCCCTCGGGTTCGCTGGTGATGGTGATCCGCGGCGGCGCGCCGGGACGGCGGTATTTGAGGGCGTTGGCCAGGACGTTCTGGAACAAACGGGTGACCTCGCTGAAATTGCAATGCACCTTGGGCAAGGGTTGGGGAACGGTGATCTCCGCCCCGGTTTCATCGATCAGCGTGCCGAGAGTGTGGGTCACCGCCGCCAGCACCTCGTCAAGATCAAGGTCTTGGGCCGGACGATCGACCCGTCCAACCCGCGAATATTCCAAAAGGTCGAGGATCAGCCGGTCCATGCGGACCGCCCCGTCGCGGGCGAAATCGATGAACTCGCGCCCCTCGTCGTCGAGCGTCTCCCCCAACCGGCGTTCCAGCAGGCTGAGATACATGGTGACCATGCGCAACGGTTCGCGCAGATCGTGCGAGGCGACATAGGCGAAGGTTTCCAGCTCGGCGTTCGAGCGGGCGAGATCGAGAACGCTGCGCTCCAGCGCGTCGCGGGCGCGCCGGGTTTCGGTGACGTCGAGCGCCATCGAAATCAGCACGCGGCGGCCATCGGGCAACGGCGGCAACGGGCCGATATGGAAATCCCAGGTCAAGACCCGGCCGTCGCCGGTCCGCACTTCGTATTCCCCGATCGGTTGGGCAGCCGGAATTCCGAACAGGGACGCCACCCGCGTTCGGACCTCGGCCGCGCGCGGTCCGAACGCGCGGTCCACCCAGGCGGCAAGGGTGGGGATCTCCGGGGCGGCCAAGCCGGTGGCCTCGCTCAGACGCCGGCTGATCAGCAAAATCTCGCCGTCCTCGGCATGCATCAACACCGGGATGGGGGCATCGATCACCGCGTGCCGAAGGCGCTCCTCCGACTCGATGAGCTCGCTTCTCATGGCCTCGCTGCGGGCCAGTTCCTCTTCCAGCCGCCGTCGGCTGTTGTACAGATCAAGAAAGACCTGAACCTTGCTGCGCAGGATGAAATCGCTGATCGGCTTTTCGATATAATCGACCGCGCCGGCCCCGTAGCCCTGCAATTCATGGGCTTCGTCGCGGTACGAGGCGGTCACGAACAGAATGGGCAGGCGCGCCGTCCGCGCCTCGCCCCGCAGAAACGCCGCCACCTCGTACCCATCCATTCCGGGCATGTCGATATCCAGCAGCACCGCCGCGAAATCCTGGTCGATGCAGGCCGCCAAGGCTTCGTTGCCGGAATGCGCCTTGACCACCGTCGCCGCCATCGGCGCCAAAACCTTTTCCAAGGCCACCAGATTGGCCGGAAGATCGTCAACGATCAGGATGGATGGACGAAACGGGCTCATGTCGGCACTTTTCCCAGCGGCAGGAGTGGCACGGCTGAAATAATTTCATCGACCGGCAGAATGAACTGGGCCGCGTCGGCTTGGATGGCGGCGTTCGGCATCGCATCGGCGAAGGCCGTGGCCGGGTCCTGCACGATGGTCAGCCCCCCGGCCTCGCGGATCGCCTTCAGCCCGGCCGCCCCATCGGCGTTGGCCCCGGTCAACAACACCCCAACCAGATGTGGACCCCAGACATCGGCGGCGGACATGAACAAGACATCGATCGACGGGCGCGCATAACAGACCTGTTCGTCCACCGACAGCGCGAAGGTGCGCTCGGCCTCGACCAAGAGATGGTAATTGGCGGGCGCGATGTAAACATGGCCGGGCAACACCGCCTGTTTATCGTGCGGCTCCACGATCGGCAAGGCGCCGGACCAGCTCAACACCTCGGCCAGCAGGCCGCCGCCTTCCGGCGAAATATGGCTGGCGATGATCACCGGCAGCGGAAAGCGCGCGGGAAGCGCCGCGACCAGCGGGCGCAGCACCTCTAGCCCGCCGGCCGAACATCCGATCACCACGGCATCGAAGGTCCGCGTCATGGCGGGGCCTCCCCCAGGCGGTAGAGGTGCGCCGCCGCATCGACCGTTTTGAACCGCCGCGCCGCCGCCAAGGGCAATTCCTCGCGCGGGCCGAGGCAGAGATAGCCGCCCCGCACCAAGCTGCCGGACAACAGGGTCAGCACCCGTTCCTGCAATTCGCGGTTAAAATAGATCAAGACATTGCGGCACATCACCAGATGCGCTTCGCAGAAGGCGGCGTCCGAGACCAGATTGTGGTGGACGAACAAGATCTTGGATTTCAACGCGTCATTGATCTTGAAAAACCCGTAGCCGCGCGCGGTATAGTCCGCGAAACTGCCGGTGCCGCCAGCCTTTTGGTAGTTGCGGGCGTAGTCGTCGAGCCAACGGTCGGCATAGACCCCCTCCTCGGCTTGGGCCAGGGCGGCATCACTGATGTCGGTGGCATAGATTTGCACGCGCGGCAGCAACCCTTCTTCCGCGAACAGAATCGCCAGGGAATAGGCTTCCTCGCCGGTCGCGCAGCCGGCATGCCAGACATTGATGCGGGGATAGCTGGCGAGCAGCGGCAACACGTGCTGGCGCAGCGCCAAGAACACCTCGGGATCGCGGAACATCTCGGTGACCGACACCGCCAGCGTCGATAGGGCTTGTGGCAGCAATTCCGGTTGATACAACAACTTTGGGATGATTTCGGCGACCGAGGCGCAGCCCAGGGCATCGGGCAACGCGGCGATCCTGCGCTTCAGCGAGGCGCGGGCGTAACCGGTGAAGTCATAGCCATGCCGCCGCGCCAGAACCTCCAGCAGCAGGTCGATCTCAATCGCCTCGATCTCGGCCTTGCGCATTGGGGGCCTCGCCTACAGCAGCGTCCGCATGACGTCCAGCAGACGATCGACGTCCACCGGTTTGGAGACATAGTCGTTGGCCCCGGCGTCGAGGCATTTTTCCCGGTCGCCCAGCATTGCCTTGGCGGTCAGCGCCACGATCGGCAACTGGGCGAAACGCTCTTGGGCGCGGATGGCGCGAATGGTTTGGTAACCGTCCATCCCCGGCATCATGATGTCCATCAACACGATTTCCACCGCCGCCGACTGCTCCAACTGCGCCAGGGCCTTGGCGCCGTCATGGGCCATCACGACGTTAAAGCCGCGCGCGCGAAGCACCTTGGACAGGGCGAAGACATTGCGCATGTCGTCATCGACCACCAGCACGGTGCGCCCGGAAAAATCCTTTTCCCCGGCCAGCGAGGGGGCTTGCGGGCGAACGCTGTGCAGGAACAGCGAAACCTCGTCTTGCAGGCGTTCGGGGGAATAGACGCCCTTGATGACGATGCTGTCGGTATAGGCGCGCAGCTTCGAATTCTCGTCGTCCGATAATTCGCGGGCGGAATAGACCACCACCGGCGGCAGCGGAACACCGCTGGCACTGGCTTGGTCCAGCACCTGAATGCCGCTGATGCCGGGCAGCCCGAGATCAAGGATCATGCAATCGAACTGGTCCGCGCGCAGCCGGGCCAAGGCCTCCTCGCCGCTGGTCACCTCGACCACCTCGGCGGCTTCGCCATCCAGCAAATGCCGCACCGCCGCGCGGGTGGCAAGATCGTCATCGACAAGCAAGACGCGCCGGGTCTGGCCTTCCGCGAAGTGGAGCAGCTTGTCGAACGCGGCGTTGATGTCGTCCTTCGCCACCGGCTTGGTCAGATAGCCGACCGCCCCCAGGCCCAGGCCCCGCATGCTCTGTTCCGCCGCCGACATGATATGGACCGGGATATGCCGGGTGGCGGGCGATTGCTTGAGCCGCTCCATCACCTGCCAGCCATCCATTTCCGGCAAGCCGATATCCAGCACGATGCCGGTCGGACGCCAGCGGACGGCCAAATCGACGCCGCTTTTGCCGTCGCCCGCCACCAAACATTTAAAGCCGCGCTTGCGCGACAGATCACGCACGATGCGGGCGAATTTATCGTCGTCCTCGATCACCAAGATCACGTGATCGCCCGCCACGATCCGGTCGCGGTCGTCATCGACCGCGCGCTTGGCGGCCGGGGGCGGGGGCGCCTCGGCTTTTTCCGGCGCGGCCGGGATAAGGACGGCGGCACCATCCCCCGGAACCAACGGCAGCCACAGGCGGAACTGGCTGCCCTCGCCGTAACGGCTTTCCACGGTGATGTCGCCGCCCATCAGGGTCGCCAAGCGGCGCGCGATGGTCAGGCCCAGACCGGTGCCGCCGAACTGCCGGCTGGCCGACCCGTCGATCTGCTCGAAGGCGACGAAGATGCGGTCGATCTTGTCGGCTGGAATGCCGACGCCGGTATCCTCGACCTCGATGCACAGGGCGTCCGGCCCTGTTCCTGGCCGCAGAGCCACGCTTGCGGGCGCGGGTGCGGCGCGAAGCCGCACCGTCACGCCGCCGCCTTGGGTGAATTTGATGGCGTTGCCGACCAGATTGTTGACGACCTGCTCGATCTTGCCAAGATCGCCGCGCACCATCGGCGGCAAGCCCTCGGCGGTAACGGTCAGGCTTAGGGCCTTCGCCTCGGCAAGGCGTTTGAAGCGGCGTTCGATGGTGGCCCGTTGGTGTTCGATGTCGATATCACCCTCGGCCAGTTCCATCTTACCGGCCTCGACCTTCGACAAATCGAGGATATCGTTGATCAGCCGCAGCAACTGGGTGCCGCTGTCATGGATGATGTGGGCGCACTCGGTTTCCTCGCCGTCCAAATGGCCGTTTTCATTGTCGGCCAAACTTTTGGCCAAGATCAGCAGGCTATTCAGCGGCGTGCGCAGCTCGTGCGACATGTTGGCCAGGAATTCGGATTTGTAGCGGCTGGCGACCTCGACCTCCAGCGCCCGGCGGTCGGCCTCGGCCCGCGCCGACTCCAGCGCCTTGCCCTTCTCGATCAGGGTTTCGTTGACCGCCCGCAATTCCTCGCGCTGATTGCGCAGCTCCTCCTCGGAGGCGCGTAGTTCCTCTTCCGAGGCGCGCAGTTCCTCGGCCTGTTCTTGCAGGCTTTGCGTTTTGGCGCGCAGTTCCTCGTTATTAGCCTGCAAGGCCTCGCTTTGCGCGCGCAATTCCTCTTCCGAGGCGGCCAGGGCCTGGGCTTGGGCTTGAGTTTTTTCCAACAGCGCGCGGGTCCGCACGGTGCGATCAAGGATTTCGATGTTCAGCGCGATGATCGGAAGCGCCTCGTCGATCAAAGCCTTTTGCGTTTCAGTGAACGGGGTGAACGAAGCCAGTTCGACCGCCGCGACCACCGCCGCGTTGCGGACGGCCGGCGCGGCGAGAACCACCCGGGGCGGCGCCTCGCCCAGGCTGGATGTGATGCGGATGTAATCGGGGGGAACGTCGGTGAGCGTGATCGGAGCGCGTTCCAGAACGCATTGACCGACCAGCCCCTCGCCGGGCTTGATGCGGGCACCCAGATGCTTGCGCTCGCCATGCGCCCAACTGCCCGCCCGTTCCAAATCCCCGGACTCGTCGTTCCACAGATAAAAGCTGGCGGTGCCCGCCCCGGTCAGATGGGCCAGGGTTTGAACCACGGCGCGCGCGAAATCACGCGGGGTTTCCGCCGATTGGGTCAGCCCGGCGATGGTCGCCATCCCTTCCTTGATCCAGCGTTGCGCTTCCAGCCGCTGGGCCGCCTCGCGCAGCACCACCAAAGCGCGGCCCATATCATCGACTTCCGTATCGCCATCGACGAACGGGACCTCGGTTTCCAAGTGGCCCGAAGCCAGATCGGCCATGCAGCCGCGAAGCCTTAGAAGCTGTTCGACGATGCTGACGGTGATCCCCCGGCTGATGACAAAGCCCAACAGGACCAAACCGGCAACGCTGACGCCCAGCCACAGCAGGGCGTCGTTGCGTTCCTCGTCGATGGTGGCGTCGAAGGTCGCCGCCTTGTTGACCGCGAAGTCGATGATCACGGTCATATCGTCGTTGAGTTTCTGTGCGGCGGGCGCCGCCTGCTCGATGATGGCGTGATTGGCCATTTCCCGGCGCCCGGCGCGCAGATGCTGCACCCCCAAATCGCGTGCCATCCGCCATTCGACCAAATCGGTCTTGATTTCCTCGACATCCTTGGGCTTGCCCAGATAGCGCTGGGCGATCAAATCGAGACGGGTGTTGATGCCGGCATCCATTCCGGCGATCGCGGAAATATGAGCTTCGACCTCGGCGTCACTACGCGCGTACAGCATCAATTCAAGGTGATGCTCCATCTGCAATAGATGGCTGCGGGCCCGTTGCAGATTGATCAGAACCGTGAAGGGGTGATCGTAAAGATCGGTGGCGAGCGCGTCCACTCGGAGCACCGCGACACTGCTGAACCCGCCCAAGGCCACGG
Organism: uncultured Rhodospirillaceae bacterium; assembly: GCA_903899885.1. GTDB lineage: Bacteria > Pseudomonadota > Alphaproteobacteria > Rhodospirillales > Magnetospirillaceae > CAIULK01. The sequence continues at coordinate 16,293 of CAIULK010000067.1, read as the reverse complement.
TCAGCAGCGTAACGACCGCAAAGCCGATTCGTAATCGCGACGAGATTTTCATTCGGGCCAGCCGCGCCATGCACCCCCCTCCGCCCCGGTTCCGTCGGTGCGATATCGCGTCACCTTAATACACCCAAGATAGCGTAACCGGAGGGGCCTGGAAAGCGGCGCGCCCGGGCCGGTCCCGCTTTTAGCGGAACCAGCTCGCGGCATTCTGCCTTGTGCGCCCTTGATGCTTGTTATGCGGACTGCCGCATCAAGGCGGACGGGTATTGATTGGCGCTCGACGAATAGGCACTAAACGCCTGGGCAAGATCCCGCGCCAGGATATTGGCCACCGACTGGTTGGACACCGTGCCGGACTGAGCGGTGGTGGCGGCATTGGCCGTGGAACCGCTGCTTGAGCTGCTGCTCGACGATGACGTCTGTCCGTTGACCATGGCGGTCAGATCGGCGATCAGCTTTTCGACGTCGCTTTGCAGCGACGACGCGCTGGAACTGGTCGTCGATGAGCTGGAGCTCGACGAACTGGTATCCAACAGGCTCATCAGATCACTGCCGCCGCCACCGCCATGATGATGGTGGTGGTGATGCGGTTGGACCTCCTCGGTGCCGTCGCTCGACGCCGACTGCGTGGCCGAACTGGACGAACTTGCCGAGCTCGCCGAGCTCGCCGAACTGGCCGACGACGCATCGGACGACGACGAATCCGCCTGCATTTGCAGCAAGAACGCCTGCATGCTGCTTTGGAAGGTTTGGAACGGGCTGGCGACATCCGAGGCACTGCCCGACGGCGCGGACGCGCCGCTGACCGTGGAGGAGGATGCCCCCTGGCTGAATGCGAAGAAGGCCGCAATCCCCTGGTCCGACGACGAGGATGAGGATGTACTGGCGCTGCTGGCCGAGGACGTCTGCGACGTGCCCCCCGGCTGGATCCCCCAATTCAGCCACGCCTGACTGACTGGGGTGTTGACGGATTGAATCATGCTCGGTCTCCCGAAACGCACAAGGCAGTTACACGGTCCAACGGCGGGTGCCAAAGGACGCGGCCACCACCAAGCAAAAACCGCACCACTCTTGCCGGGCCAAGAAAGCCAGGAAAACCGCGGGGATTTGGCATGAGGCTGGAAAAAACTGCCGGGCCGAAATCGGCTCACCGGAAAAATTTTCCCCCTGAAAAGCGATAACGCGGCACAAGGCCGCGTTATCTGGCCGCCGTTATTGCGGCGGAGGGGGAGGCGGGGCCGACCCAGGCGGCGGCGCATAACCGGGCGGCGGCGCCGAACCGGACGGAGGAGGCGCGTAACCGGAAGGCGGCGGAGCCGCATAACCGGACGGCGGAGCGGCGTAACCGGCGGGCGGCGGCGCCGCGTAACCGGGTTGTTGCGAATAGACAACCGGCGGCTGGCTGTACACCACCGGCGGCTGCGTATAAACCACCGGCGGAGGCGCCACATACACCGGCGCCGGATGCACCACCATGACCGGAGCCACCGGCTGCGCGACCTGATTGCCCTTGGCGTACATGCATTGGCTATAGGCGTTGTCGTATTGCTGCTGAATGCCCCGTTGATCGCGCTCGGAATTCCCGGCCCCGATCGCCGACCCGCCCAGGGCGCCGGCCGCGGCACCGATACCGGCCCCACGCCCGCCATTGACGGCAGCACCCAAGCCGGCGGCCAGACCGGCACCCACCAAGCCCGTTCCGATCGCCCGTTCATTAGCGGCTTGCGCCTGCCCACCGACCTGATCGGCCGCGTATTGCTTGCACATCGCCTGTTCTTGCACAAAAACCTCGAACGGCTTACCAGCCGCCGGCATCGCCTGAACCCGAGGCCCCATGGGCGTGTTCGCGCACCCCGCCAGCGTAAGGACGGCGGACAGGGACGCGGCCATGACCTTCATGCTTTTCATAATACCCGCCTGACGGTTATTCCTTACAAGCCGTGTATCATAGATCAACATGGTGGCAACATCATGTCGATTTCATTTCCTTGTGTTTCCGCCGCCCCAGGCGCTCGAATGCCAGATAGATCACCGGGGTCGTGAACAAGGTCAGCATTTGACTGACCGCCAGCCCGCCGACCATCGCCACGCCCAAGGGCTGACGCAATTCCGATCCGGTGCCGGTGCCCAGCATCAAGGGCAAACCACCCAGCATCGCGGCGGCCGTGGTCATCATGATCGGACGAAAACGGCGCAAACAGGCCTCGCGGATCGCCGCGACCGGATCAAGCCCCTGGTTGCGCTGGGCCGACAGCGCGTAATCGACCATCATGATGCCGTTCTTCTTGACGATGCCGATCAGCAGCAAAATGCCGATCAAGCCGATCACCGACATGTCGTGCCCGAACAGCATCAGGAACAACAGCGCCCCCGCCCCCGCCGACGGCAAGGTCGATAGAATGGTCAAGGGGTGGATGAAACTTTCGTACAGCATGCCAAGGATGATGTAGACCGCCACCAAGGCCGCCGTGATCAAATAGGGCTGGGTGGCCAGCGACTGCTGAAACGCCTGGGCGCTGCCTTGGAATGTTGCGATCAAGGCTTGCGGCTGCTCCAGTTCCCGCGCCGCCGCCTTGATGGCATCGACCGCTTGACCCAGGGCAAAGCCGGGCCGCAGGTTGAAGGACAGCGTCACCGCCGGAAACTGCCCCTGGTGGTTGACCGCCAACAGGCTGGTCGCGGTCGAATCGTAATGGGCCAGCAACGACAGCGGCACCTGCTGATTGGTGATCGGCGAGCGGATATGAATTTTATCCAGGGTCTCGGGGCTGCCTTGCCATTCAGGCATCACTTCCAGAATCACGTGGTAGGCGTTGAGCTGGGTGAAATACTGGGTCACTTGCCGCTGGCCGAAGGCGTCGTACAGGGTATCGTCGATCAATTGCGGCTGAATGCCGAAGCGGGCGGCCTGATCGCGGTCAATCGCCAGCCTCATGGTGCCGCCGCCGCCCTGCTGGTCGCTGGCGACGTCTTGGATTTGCGGCAGATGCCGCATCCTATCCAGCATCCGGGGCGCCCAGGCGTTCAACTCGGCGAGATCGGCGTCCTTCAAGGTGTACTGATACTGGGTGCGCGACAGCAGACCGCCGACATTCAGATCTTGCGGGATTTGCAAATACAGCATGACGCCCGGCACATCGCCCATCCGGTGGCGCAGCCGGTCCATGATTTGTTGCGCGGTGGCGGCCCGCTGGCTCCGCGGTTTCAGGCTCATGAAGATGCGGCCGTTGTTCATGGTCTGGGCGCCGGTGGCCCCGACGCTCGACGCCCAATTCTCGACATCGGGATCGCCCGCGACGATATCGTTGACCGCCTTTTGGCGGCGCATCATGTCGGCGAACGAGATGTCCTGGGCGGCATCGGTCACACCGAACAACACGCCGGTATCTTGCTGGGGAAAGAACCCCTTGGGGATGACCGCGAACAACACGCCGGTCAGAGCCAGGGTGGCGAAGAAACTGGCCAGCGTGATCCCTTGATGACCAAGCACCCAGTCGAGGCCCCGGCGATAACCGTTCAGCAACGCCGTGAAGCCGCGCTCGGAGATACGGAACAACCGGCCATGTCGCACCGTCCGCTGGTCCTTCAACACCCGCGCGCACATCATCGGGGTCAGGGTCAGCGACACGAAGATCGACACCACGATGGTCATCGTCACCGTCACCGCGAACTCGCGCAGCAAGCGGCCGACCACCCCCGACATCAGCAACAAGGGAATGAACACCGCGATCAAGGACACGCTGATCGAAATGATGGTGAATCCGATTTCCGAGGCGCCCTGCAGCGCCGCCTCCATCGGGGCCATCCCCTCCTCGACATGGTGGTAGATGTTTTCCAACATGACGATGGCGTCATCGACCACGAAGCCGACCGCGATGGTCAAGGCCATCAAGGACAGATTATCCAAGCTGAAATGCGCCACATACATCAAGGCGGCGGTGCCCAGCAGCGCCAGCGGCACGGTAACGCTGGGGATGATGGTCGCCCAGGTATTGCGCAGGAATAAAAAGATCACCAGCACGACCAAGGCCACCGACAGCAACAGCGTGAATTCGACGTCATTGACCGAGGCGCGGATGGTGGTGGTGCGGTCCATCAGCACACCCAAATGGATGGCCGGGGGAATCGAGGCCTGCAATTGCGGCAGCGCCGCCTTGATCCGCTCGACCGTGTCGATGACGTTGGCGCCAGGCTGCTTGAAGACCACCAGGAAGATGCCGCGCGTGCCGTTCTGCCATGCCGCCGAGCGGCGGTTTTCAGCATCGTCCACCGCTTGGGCGACGTCGCCCAGGCGCACCGGCCCGCCGTTGTGATAGGCAACGATGACGTCGCCCCACTGATTGGCGTGCAGAAGCTGGTCGTTGGCATAGATGGCCATGCCGCGATGCTCGCCATCGAGGCTGCCCTTGGGGGAATCGGTGGTGGCGCTGGTGATGACCGCGCGCAGATCCTCCAGCCCCAAACCCAGCGCCGCCAGTTTGGCGGGGTCGGCCTGAATGCGCACCGAGGGCTTCTGCTCGCCGCCGATCGTCACCAGACCGACGCCGGGAATATGGCTGATTTGCTGCGACAAAACCGTGTCGGCGTAATCATCGACCGCGATCAGCGGCAAGCTATCGGACGACACCGCCAGAATCAGCAACGGCTTGTCAGCCGGATTGATCTTGCGATAGGTCGGCGGCCCCGGCAGGATTTTCGGCAGCTGGGCCGAGGCGGCGTTGATCGCCGCCTGCACATCCTGCGCGGCCGCATCGATATTGCGGTCGAGCTCGAATTGAATGGTGATCGCCGAACTGCCCAGCACGCTGCTCGAGGTCAGTTCCGACACCCCGGAGATCTGCGCGAACTGGCGTTCCAGCGGCGTCGTCACCGACGAGGCGATGGTCTCGGGATCGGCGCCGGGCAGCGAGGTCGATACCTGGATGGTGGGAAAATCCACCTGCGGCAACGGCGCGACCGGCAACAACGGAAAAGTCACCAGCCCGGTCAGCAAAACGGCGGCCATCAGCAAGGTGGTGGCGACGGGGCGCTGGATGAAGGGCGTGGAGACGTTCACGGCGGGATTTATCTATTCCGAAGGTTGGGGGGATCATACAACGGCCGGAGACCGCCGCCTCGTTAAAAAAATACTCTTCCAAAACCGCGCGGCACCGACTATAGGGTACGTGCGTCCGCGCGGGGGGCCAACTGTTGTGGCCCGGGATGTTCTCCGATCCTGTATTTCGTCAGGCCCTTTTCGACAAGGGCCGCCGGGAGCCGTTCTTGCAAGCGGTCCGGGGGATTTCGAGAACGCGGACAGAGTTGTCAAAAGACAGAGGGCGGAACCAGTGAATCATCCCAAGCAGCGGTCCCGTGGGGGCCGTGGTCCCATGGGCGGCGGCGGCGGCGGCAAGCCGCCCAGCCGTCCGTTCAACGGCAATAATCGCAATCAGGTGTTCGATTCCAACGGCCCCGACGGCCGGATTCGCGGCAACGCCCATCAGGTGATGGAGCGCTATATCGCGATGGCGCGCGACGCCACCAGCCAGGGCGACCGTATCGCCGCCGAAAATTATTACCAGCACGCCGAACATTATTTCCGCCTGCTCAGCGCCTTCAACCAGGCCAACCCGCCGCCGCGCCGCCCGCAAACCGGCCCCGGCTCCGAGGAGGAGATGGGCGAGGGCGCCGACAACAACGGCAACAACAATGGCAACGGCGATCAACCGATGGCCGGGGATTACGACGGCAATACCGGCGACGGCGACCAGCCGGAGGGGTGAAACCCGGTTCCCCGGACCGCCGTGTCCGGGGATTATTCCGGTTCGCCGAACGCCCCCGTCAAGATCGCCTGTGCTTCCCGGCTGTGCCGCCCGTCCTCGTCATGCAGCACGATCCCGGGCTGTAAAACGAACGGCGCCCGTCCGCCCCGGCGCGCCGCGACGATCACCCGCAAGGCCGGACGTCCGGCTTTCGGCCACAAGGGCGTAACCTGAAGACCGCCGACCGGGGCGGCATCCAGCAGTGCCAGCAGGTCGGCCAAACGATCGGCCCGGTGAATCAGGGTCAGCGTGCCCTTGGGCGCCAGGGCGCGCACCGCGGCACGCACCCAGGCGGCCAGCCCGCCCTCACCCTCCATATGTCCCTTCGAGCGGGTCGCGCTGCGCGGACGGCGCGAGGTTCCCTCGGGCAACCACGGCGGGTTGGTGATGACATGATCGAAGCAACGCCCCCCCAACCCGGCCAGCGCGTCGCCCTCGATCACCTCCATGCGGTCGGCAAATCCGTTGTCGGCGGCGTTGGCGCGGGCCAGCGCGGCTTGGCCGGGATCAAGCTCCAGCGCCGTCAGCGTGATCCCGGGACAACGGGACAGCAAACATAAACCGGCGGTTCCCACCCCGGCCCCCAGGTCCAAAACCGTTTGGCCGGGCTTGGCGGCGACATGGGCGGCCAGGAAGATCGGGTCGCCGCCCGCGCGATAACCGTCGGCCGGCTGGTGCAAACGCAACCGCCCACCCAAAAACCCATCCGTCGTGGTGGGATCAATCTTACCCGAGTGCATGGGCGCTCACGATTTACGGGGACTTCGGCTGCATGTAAGCTTGACCGTCTTTTGCGCGCAACACTATGTTTCAAAAGCGAGGGGTTTCTCTTCGCTCACGTCCAAGAAAGGAAACGCTGCGTGGCGGTCGTCGTCAGTTTGGAAAGCGAGCGGATGAAGAAGGCGAAAAGCCTCGATTCCTTGATTAATTTGGTGAAGGACGATCTGGAACAGGTCAACCGGACCATTGTCGATCGCATGCATTCGCCGGTGGCACTGATCGGGCAATTGGCCGGTCACATCATCGCGGCGGGCGGCAAGCGCCTGCGCCCGGTGCTGGCCTTGGCGTCGGCCAAGCTGGCGGGCTATCAGGGCGACCGGCAATACCGGCTGGCCGCCTGCATCGAATTCATCCACACCGCGACCCTGCTGCACGACGACGTCGTCGATGAAAGCGAGCTGCGGCGCGGCCGGGCCTCGGCCAACGCGGTGTTCGGCAACCAACCCAGCGTTTTGGTCGGCGACTTCCTGTTTTCGCGCGCCTTCGAAATGATGGTCGAGGATGGATCGCTGCCGATCATGGGCATTTTGTCGCACGCCTCGGCGGTTCTGGCCGAGGGCGAGGTGCTGCAACTGATCACCGCCAACGACACCGACACCACCGAGGACGCCTATCTCGAGGTGATCCGCTGCAAAACCGCCGCCCTGTTCGCGGCGGCCTGCCGGATCGGCGCCTTGGTCGGCGACCGCCCGAAGGTCGAGGAGGAGGCGCTGGATTCCTATGGCCTCAATCTCGGCATCGCTTTTCAGTTGATCGATGACGTGCTGGATTATTCCGCCAAGCAGGCGGTGCTGGGCAAAACCGTGGGCGACGATTTCCGCGAGGGTAAGATCACCCTGCCGGTGATCCTGGCCTTCCGGCGCGGCGACGAGGCCGACCGCGACTTCTGGCGGCGCACCGTCGAACGGCTGGAGCAGGAAGAGGGGGACTTGGATCGCGCCATCGCCTTGATGGAAAAGCATTCCAGTCTGGCCGACACGGTGGCGAGGGCGCGCCATTACGGCGCCATCGCGCGCGACGCGCTGGGCATCTTCCCCGATTGTCCGGTCAAGACCGCGATGATCGACGTGATCGACTTCTGCATCGAGCGGGCCTACTGACGTGCCTGCCTTCGAACGGGTGTTTTTCCTGGGCGATCCCGTCGAGAGCCTGGACACCGAATGGGATTCCAGCCTGCGCCTGATGGCGGCGTACCGGGCGCGCGGCACCGATGCCCAGTGGTTCACCATCGACGACGTGCTGATCGAAGGCAGCAACCTTATCCTGGGGGGCATCCGGGTCACCCCGGCCGATCTGGTCTGGCTGCGCCTGGACCCGTGCGCGAACATCCGCTGGTACGAGGTTCTGCGCTCGTTGTGCGCGGTCGAGGCGCGGATGATCAATCCGCCCCATGCGGTGCTGACCATTCACGATAAACGCTCGGCCCTGGCCTTTTCACCGCGCGATTCGTTCGACGTGTTCTCGGAGGCCGGATTGGCGGCGGCGCGGACCCGGATGATCGCCAGCGGCGTCGAAACCGCCGTGTTCAAACCGCCGTCGCTGTTCGGCAGCCAAGGGATCCGCTATATCGGCGTGACCGAGACTGGCCTTTGGGCCGAGGCCTGGGCCGAGTTGCATCCGCTGTTCGGTCATGTGATCGTCGAACCCTATATCGGTCCGGGCGGCGGACGTCCGCCCCTCGACATCCGTGTGCTGGTCACCGGGCGGCGGATCATCGGCATGGTCGAACGCGACATTCCGCTGGGTGGCGGCTTGCAAGACGTACGTCAGGTCGAAACCCTCACCCCGGTTCAAGCCCAACGGGTCGAGGCGGTGCTGGCCTATCTGCGCGCCAACGGCATCGTTCTGGCCGGGCTGGATTTTCTGGGCGACACCCTGACCGAGGTCAACGTCTCGTGCCCCGGCGCCCTGCCCGAGATCGATATGTTCTGCAACGTGGTGTCCGCCGAGATGATCCTTGACGATGTGGCGGCCTCCCTTGCGTAACCGTGAGCGCGGGATTATATAAGAGGAACAGAATATAGAGGTTGCCGCCATGCTCGCTCGTTTCTTGTCCCCGTTCCTGCCGCAGACTCACGACTACCCCAATGTGCGAATCGTGCCCCCCTCCGATATCCGCGAGTGGATGGCCGCCGACGAAGCGCTGGTGCTCGACGTCCGCGAGGTGCGCGAATACGTCTCGGGCCACATCCCCGGCGCCGTGAACATGCCGCTGTCCAGCTTTGATCCCGCGCGGATTCCGGCCCATCAGGGCAAGCGCCTGGTCATCCACTGCCGCTCGGGCGCCCGCTGCGGCATGGCCGCCGCCCGTCTGGCCGGGTCGGGCTATACCGGCGACATCGCCCGCATGCAGGGCGGCATCATCGGCTGGGTGCAGATCAACGGGCCCATCACGGCGGGTGTTTGACGCGCCCGCGCGCTATCTTTTCGCTGACAATTCGATTAAGCTGCTCTTCTGGGATGCGCCCCTCGTCGCGGCGCATCGCCTGATGAAGAGGGGGCGGCGATGTCTGGACGCAAGTTGCTTCTCGCTCTGTTCGGCGGGATCGCGGTCGCCTCGGCCGTTCTGCTCGCGCTGCCCTTCCGGGCTCCTCCCTCCGACAAAGTCACCATTTCCGCCGGTCAAATTAAGTCCGCCCTGATCTATGTGGCGATCGACAAGGGGTATTTCGCCGACGAGGGCATCGACGTGACCCTGGTAAGCAGACCCACCGGCAAACAATCCTTGGCGATGGTCAACGACGGCACCGCCGATGTCGCGGCGGTGGCCGTGTATCCGGTTATGGCGACGGTCTTGGAAGGACGCCCGGTCAAGATTTTCGCCACCATCATGGACAGTTACAAGGAGCTTGCGGTTGTCGCCCGCAAGGATGCCGGGATCACCTCGCCCAAGGATTTGATCGGCAAAAGCCTCGCCTTCCTGCCGGGAACCAACACCGAGGTTTTCACCCATATCTTCCTCGAATACCACGGCATCCCCGCCTCCCAGGTAACGCTGGTTCCCGTCGCTCCCGAAGAGGCGGTCCGCGCCGTTCTCGACGGCAAGGTCTCGGCCCTGTCCACCCTGGTCGATATACGGATCGCGCTGCAAAAAGCGCTAGCGGACCGCGCGGTGGTGTTCATGGAGGAGGGCATCTACACCGACCTGTGGACGCTCGCCGCCAAATCCGATTTCGTTACCCGGCGGCCTGAAACCGTGGCGCGGCTTCTGCGCGCCTTGCTGAAGGCGGAACGCTTCCTCGCCCAGTACCCGGACGAGACCATCGCCATCGTCGCCCGCCAGCTGAATCTGAGCCCGGACAGCATCGCCGCCCTCTGGGACATCTACAATTTCGGCGTCAAGCTGGACCAAACCCTGGTGGTCAACCTCGAAAGCGAGGCCCGGTGGAAGATGAGGGGCCAAGGGGTGGCGAAAACCCCAAATTTCCTCGACACCATTTCCCTCGACGGCCTACTTTCGGTGGAACAAAGCCGGGTCACCGTGGCACGGTAATCCGTCGCAACCCGATAAGGAGCGGACATTTCGCCGTGACAGTCAGCACCAAGCTCCGTCTCTCGATGATTTTGCTGGCGTCCGCCATCCTGGCGTTGGCCGGGGTGCTGGCCTATACGGTCACCTCGGTGCATGACCGGATCGTTGAAAAACTTGGATGCGACCTCGCCGTCCGTCAGGTCTATCAGTTAAGTGTGTTCGGGCTTGAATTTCAGACCGACCGGGACGACCGTCCGGCCTTGCAGTGGCGGGAAACCCACCGTGACCTTCGCCGGACCCTCGACGATATCGCGCTCGGCGTCGATACCCTTGAGGAAAAAAGAATTTTGGCGCAGCTGGTGGATAATCATCAAGTCTTGGGCTCGTTGTTCGAGAAATTGGTCTCCGGCCAAGCCAGCTCGCCCGAGGCTGATCGTCTGATCGCTCAAAGCCTGCAATTACGCCAAAACGTGATGATCGACCTTGTCAGCCATCTGTCCGCCATCGGGTCGGAGGCGATCTTGGCCGGTGGCCGTTCGGCGGTGGCCGCCTTGGCGGCGGCGATCGTGGGGGTGGTGTTGGTTGGCGGCATTATCCTGCTGGCCAGCCGCCGGATTATTACGGCGCTGTCCGCCCTTCGGCGCGGCACCGACGCGGTCGGCGCCCGCGACTTTCACTATCGCGTCCAGGTCGGCGGCGGGGACGAGTTTTCCGCCCTCGCCGCATCGATGAATTGCAGCGCCGGGGAGTTGGAGAAATCCTACGCCGATCTCGCCCGCAGTAATGCCGAATTGCAGCGTTTCGCCGAAATTTCGGCGCACCATCTCCAGGAACCGGCCGCCCGCATCGCCCGCTACTCCGATCGTCTCAAGGCCCAACTGGCCGGACGTTTGGACGACGCCGAGGCACGGCTTTCGCTGGATTTCATCGGCGAGCAAGCACGCCACCAGCAAAGACTGTTGCGCGATGTGCAGCGTTACTTGGTGGCCGATCAACCGCGTGGCCCGGTCGGAACCGCCGACGCCCGCGCGGTGGCCGAAAGGGTTCTCGGAAAACTGGCTGGGCCCATTGCCGGGGCCGGGGCCTCGGTGACCCTGGGCGATCTGCCGGCGGCCGAGATCGACCTGCCCCGCCTCGCCGATCTTTTCGAGATCGCGGTTGAAAACGCGCTGACCCATGGGCACGGTTCGCACCCGCCGCATATCGTCCTCGCGGGCGAGCGCATTGGGGACCGCGCTCGTTACAGCGTCAGCGACAACGGGCCGGGAATCGACAAAATCTATCGCGATCAAGTGTTCCGCGTGTTCGAACGGCTGACCTCGGACGGCTTGGGGACGGGCATTGGCCTTGCCATCCTGCGGCGGACGACGGAAAGTATCGGTGGACACGCCTGGATTGAGGACGCGCCCGGAGGCGGCTGCCGCCTCCTCTTCGATTTGCCTGGGGGAGCATCACCATGAGCGAGGATCACCGGCCGTTCATCATTCTGCTTGTCGAAGACTCGCCCGCCGACGCCCATTTGACCGAGGTGGCGATCAGCGAAAACCGCATCCTGGCCAAGGTACATACGGTCCACGATGGGATCGAGGCCCTGGAGTTCCTGCATCGGCAGGGGGAACGCTTCGCCAACGCGCCCCGCCCCGACCTGACCTTGCTGGACCTGAACATGCCGCGCATGGACGGGCGCAAATTCCTGGCCACCATCAAGGAGGACCCCGAACTGCGCGATATTCCCGTGGTGATCCTGACCACCTCGGATGTCGAACGCGATATCGTGGCCTCGTACCATCTCGGGGCCGCTGGCTTCGTTACCAAGCCGGTCGACCTCGATCAGTTCATGAAAGCGATCCGCGACCTTGGCGACTATTGGTTCGCGTTGGTCCGGTTGCCCTCGTCCAAGGAATAACTCGGCGTCTTGCGCAGGCCCAGGAACGCCACCACGCCCGCCATCACGGTCAGACCCACCGATAAGATCGTGAACAGCATGGCGGCTTGCAGGACCGAAGCGCCACCACTGGATTGTCCCTCGGCCAGATCTTGGGTGCGCAGCTTGTCGATATCGGTCAGCCCATTGTCCAGCGCGTCGCCGTCCAGCGCGGTCAGCGCCCGCAACCGGTCGCGGCGGGGTTCGAAGTCCTCGGCCTCGGCAAGCGCCTTCAGGTCTTGCATCGCCTTGGCGTGCCGGTCGGCGGCGGCCGTGGTCTGCCCCTCGGCGGCCAACCGGCGGGCGGTTTGCTGGGTCAGTTCGACATTCTTCAGCGCCAAGGCGTCGGCGGCGGCGCGGCCCACCATGTCGGCGACGCCGCGCGCCTGGTCGATCAGCACGGCGCCGACCAAACCCAACGCCAGCATCAGCGCCAGAATGAAGACCTGAGACAAAACCTTGCGGGCGGCGTCGGGAGACGTCATGGCGATTCCTCGTGCGGGTGGGACAATAACTGGCGGACCAAGGCCGGGGTAACGGCGCGGGCCGACGCCAAGGCGGCGCGGTCCAAATCCTCGACCATGCGGCGCGCGTCGGCGAAACTGCGCGGACCGCGCTTTAAAAGCAGGGAAATCACCCCGTCGCCCACCTTCAATCCGCGATCGGCGAACTGTTTGGCGATGACGGCGGCCAGAACCTCGTCGCCGGGGGCGGTGATGCCGATTGCGGGCAGCGTGTTCAGCCGCGAGGCCAGATCGGGCAGACGAATGGGCAGCCGGGCGGGCGGTTGGCGGCCCGCCAGCAGCAGAAAGCGTTTGGCGCTCGCCCCCAGATTGAACAGGTGCAGCAGCGCCGCCTCGTCGGCCAAACCGTCGAGGTCGTCGAGCGCCACCCCGGCATGATCCTCGACCAAGCCCGGCACCGAGGCGAAGGTTAGATCGGCCGCCGTCCGCAGCACGCCGCCGTGCCCCGCGGCAAACGCGGTCAGCCGGTGGGTCTTGCCGCACCCCTCCGGGCCATAAAGCGCCAGCCCATGCGTCGGCCAGTCGGGCCAGCGCGACAGCCACGCCTCGGCCTCGGCATTGCACGGGGCGACCAGATAATCGTCGCCGCCCAGGGCCGGGGGATAGGTCAGATTCAGGGGAATCTGTATCACGTCCCGGAATTTCCGCGGTAAAGCGAACTGTCGAGATAACGGGCCAGGGCGAAACGCACCAGCACGCCGGTCATCGCCGCCACCGGCACCGCCAGCAGCACCCCCAGAAACCCGACCAGCCACGCCCCGGCCAGCACCGAAAACAAAATCCACACCGGATGCAGGCCGATCCGGTCGCCGACCAAATTGGGGGTGAGCGCGTTGCCCTCGAGCAAATTTCCCGCCAGATAGACCAGCGCCGCCAATCCCGGCAGCATCCAATCCCCGGTTTTCGCCAGCCCCACCGCCACCGCGATCGGCAGCCCGATCACCGTGCCGAGATACGGCACGAACGACAACAGGCCCGAGGCCAACCCGATCACCAGCCCGAGATCGACGCCGATCACCGTCAACGCCACCGCGTAAAAGGCCGACAGCGCCAAGCACACTGTCGCCTGACCGCGCACGAAAGCCGACAGCGTGCGGTCGATCTCGGCCAATTGGGCACGGATGACCGGGGCATGGGGCCGCGGCAACCAGGAATCGATCCGGGTCACCAACTGGTTCCAGTCCTTCAACAGATAGAAGGTAACCACCGGCGTGATGAACAGCAGGGCCAGCAGGTTGACCACCGCCAATCCGCCGCGCAGCAGACCGCGCACCACGTCAAGCGCCCACGAGACCATGGTCCCGGCATAGCCGCCCAAGGACGACCGCAACCGCTCGACATCATTCGGCGACAAGCGCTTCATCAGCTCGCGCGCCAAGGGATCGATGCGGTTCGAAAGCGCATCGACATAATCGGGAACGCGGTGGGCAAAGCTGAGGACCTGTTCCTCAATCACCGGCAGCAGGAAGGTCAGCGCCACCCCCAACACCACGAAGAACGAAACCGAAATCAACGCGGCGGCGGCGATCCGGGGCAGACCCAAGTGGTGCAGCCGCTTGGCCAGCGGATCCAGGAAATAGGCGATCGCCATGCCCGCCACGAACGGCAGCAGCATGCCGCGCAACGCGTAGAGCAGGAAAATCAGGACCGCCAGTCCGATCAGCCAGAAGCGCAGCCGTTGCGATGAGGTCATGAAAGGTCTCCCGCGCGGAACAAATATCCGGCCGCCGAGGCGGCGGTGGTGGCGGCGGCCGCGTAAATCAGCGCCTCGACTCCCCGGCCGTTTTCCCACCCGAAGGCCAAATTAGCCAGAACAAAGGCCGCCAAGGCGATTTGCACGGCGGTGTTGACCTTGGAAATCAGAATGGGCGAGCCCTGGAACCGCCCGGCCAGCATGGTCCGGCCCGCATACAGCACGATCACCACGTCCCGCGACACCACCATCACCACCAGCCACAGCGGCAAAAACCCGCCCAGCCCCAACATCAGATACACGCTGACCAGCAACGCCTTATCGGCCAACGGGTCCAGCCACGCCCCCAGATCGCTTTGCGCCCCCAACAGGCGGGCCAGCCCGCCGTCGAACGCATCGGTCAACCCGGCCGCGACGAACAGCCAGAACGCCCAGGCCATCTGGCCCTCGGCCATCCACCACACCGTCACGGGCACCGACAACAGGCGCATAAAGGTTAGAACATTGGGAAACAGCATCATTTCTTGGCTGGGCCATGCAGCGTCCAAATGCCGTCGGCGAATTGCGGGTTAAGGCCCGCGTCGTTCAATGCCTGCGCCACCTGATCGGGAGCGCCTAGGATGTGCAATTGCAACGCCGCCTCGGTACGCGACAACGACACCACGTCATACGAAGCGATCGGCGCCACCCGCGCCAAGCGTTCGCGCGCGAACAACCAATCGTCAAGGCCGGTCAGGCTGACCAAGGCGGGCATGGTGTCTTGGCGCTCGAAGCGCATCTGGCTGGTCTGTTTATACCCGGCGTCGATGGCGCGGCCAAGATCGCGGACGGCACGCGCCAGCATCTGATCGCCGGTTTCGCCGGGCTTGAGATCATAGGACACCGAATCCAACGGCCGCAGGGTTCCGGCCAGACCGCCCAGGGTCACGTTCAGACGTTTTCCGTCGTCGGAGAGTTGCGCCACCATGGTCAGCACGTCCGAGGTGCGCCAGCGCGCCCCCATCACCGCCAAATGCTGGGCATCGTTGGCCAAGGCCTGCTCGACGGTCAGCGCTTGGGTGTCGGCGAGATCGCCCGCCGGAATCGCCAGCGGCACCAAACCGCCGCCGGTCGCCGCCGCCCAGGCCGCCCGCCACGGATTGACGACGCCGGTCGCCGGATCGTCCCACAAGACCGCCTTGCCTTGGCTTTGCAGAACCGGCACCACCACCACCGGACGGGTCCGGGCATCGGTGAAGCTGATGTTCGCGTCGTGCAACAGCTTGCGCACGGCGCTGGCGTTGAAGCGCACGCTCAAGGTCGCGATATAGCGGACCGCCGAGGCGCGTTCCTGATCGACCGCATAATCGCGGACATAATTGGTGCCGTCCACCCTGGGCAGACGGGCGCGATCGGACGCTTGGGTCAAGCGTTCAAGCAGCTGCTCGAACGCTTGGCGTTGGGCTTGATCCAAGCCTTGGGCCTTGGCGGCGCTAGCGTCACTGGCGGTGACATCGACCTCGACACCGCGCACGGTAAAGGCGTCGGCAACCACTTGGGCCCACGACGGCGACGCCGCGAGGAGGAAAAGGCAAATCAGAAAGGGGCGAGAGAGCATTGCAAAGCGCGATCGTTGGGGTATCTTCGGGGCCAACCTTATCACACGACAGCCCTTGAGGAAGCCCATTCCCGTGACCAATCAACCGGGTCTTACCTACCGCGATGCCGGGGTCGATATCGACGCCGGCGAGGCTTTGGTCGATGCCATCAAGCCCTTGGCCAAATCCACCGCGCGCAGCGGCACCACCGCCGGTCTTGGCGGCTTCGGTGCCTTGTTCGATCTAAAGGCCGCCGGATTCACCGATCCGATCCTGGTTTCGACCACCGATGGGGTCGGCACGAAGCTGAAAGTGGCGATCGAGGCCAATGCGCATGACGGGGTCGGCATTGATCTGGTCGCGATGTGCGTCAACGATCTGGTGGTTCAAGGCGCCGAGCCGCTGTTTTTCCTGGATTACTTCGCCACCGGCAAACTGGACGTGGCGGCGGGCAAGGCGATCATCGCGGGCATCGCCGAGGGCTGCCGCCAAGCCGGCTGCGCCCTGGTCGGCGGCGAAACCGCC
>CAIULK010000066.1 GCA_903899885.1 uncultured Rhodospirillaceae bacterium | reverse complement strand
GAGGCTCGCCCCCAGATGCCCGCCAGTGACCGAAACCGCGTCGATCGTCTCCTGCCGCAGCTCATCCGCCAGCTGACGCAGCTGGTCGAGAGAAAAGTTCCGCAAATCCGATGGGATGCGGACGCGGTCGAGCAGGGGGGTTGTCAAGCGCTTCGGCTGGGTCATGTTCTGCTCCAGGGCAGCGGTCGTGGGATGATCGGCACCTGTCTGTGACCCTACTCGCGCGTGGTGATTCATGCCATACGCGGTCAAATTCCGCAGTCTGGGGACGGTTTGGCATGTTGAAGGTGGTTCTTGCGCAGCCGCGTGGCTTTTGCGCCGGGGTGGAGCGGGCGATTGAAATCGTCGAACGCGCGCTGAAAAAGTTTGGGCCACCGATCTATGTGCGCCATGAAATTGTGCATAACCGCCACGTGGTGGAGGATTTGCGTACCCGTGGCGCGGTGTTCGTGGACGAGCTGGATGAAATTCCGCCGGGGGCGATGACGGTGTTCAGCGCGCATGGCGTGGCCAAGCGGGTGGAGGAGGTGGCGCGTGAGCGCGGGCTGCCGGTGATTGATGCGACCTGCCCGCTGGTGGCCAAGGTGCATAATGAAGGCCGTCGCTATGCCGGGGCCGGGCGCGAGATTGTGCTGGTGGGCCATGCTGGGCATGCCGAGGTGGAAGGCACGATCGGGCAGATCGACGGCGTGGTGCATCTGGTGCAGACGGTGGAGGATGTGGCGAAGTTGCAGCCGGGAACGCCGGACCGACTCGCCTATATCACCCAGACCACCCTGTCGGTGGACGACACGCGCGGCATTATCAATGCGCTGAAGGCGCGGTTTCCGGAGATTGTCGGGCCGGATGTGCGGGATATCTGCTATGCAACCCAGAACCGGCAGCAGGCGGTGCGCGACCTGGCGCAGGTGGTGGACATGATCCTGGTGGTGGGCAGCCGCAATTCGTCCAACTCCAACCGGTTGAAGGAAATTGGCGATGAAATTGGCAAGCCGGCCTATCTGATTGACGATGCCGAGGCGCTGCGGCCCGAATGGTTCCGCGGAATCGCCACGGTTGGCCTGACCGCCGGGGCCTCGGCGCCGGAGATGCTGGTGCAGGGGGTGATCGACGGGCTGCGGCAGTTTGACGCGGTGGAGGTTACCACTTTGGCGGGGGTGGCCGAAAACGTGCGGTTTCGCTTCCCGGCGGAACTTGCCGACACCTAAAAGTACGCCCCGGCGTGTTGCGCAGTCCGGGGGCGCATGCTAGAGGCCCCGGCGCCGGTGTAATCCCGGTAATGAACAATCGGTCGCGCAAGCGACCCCAGATCATGGAACCGCAGCTTTGGCGTCTGGCGGCAATGTGAATTCAACGGGTGGCGGCCTGGCAGGTCGTTATGCCGCAGCTCTCTATGCACAGGCGAGCGAACTGGACGCGCTGGACGCGACGGTCGCGGAGCTGGAATCGCTTGGCGCGTTGATCGACGCGAGCGCCGACATGCGGCGTTTGCTCGATAGCCCGCTGGTGAATGTGCTGACCGCGCAGAAGGCGGCGGCAGCCGTGCTGGAAGCGCAGGGTTTCAGCACGTTGGTGCGGAACTTTGTCGGTGTGGTGGTGCAGAACCGCCGCATGCGCGCGCTGCGCGACATTGTTGCGGCCTTCGCCACCTTGGTCGCGGAAAAGCGTGGCGTGGTGGTGGCGCAGGTGGATAGTGCGCAGCCGCTGTCCGAAACGCAGGAACAGGCGTTGCGCGCCCGGTTGATCGAAGCCGGGTTTGGCAATGTCAACATCGTCAAGCGGGTTGATCCCGCTTTGCTGGGTGGTCTGGTCGTGAAGATCGGCGCCCGTCTGTTCGATTCAAGTCTGAAATCCCGGCTGCAACGTTTGCAGTACGCCATGAAGGGAGCCGCCTGATATGGAGATCCGCCCCGCCGAGATCTCGGAGATTCTCAAGAAGCAAATCGCTTCTTTTGATACCGAGGCCAATGTTGCCGAGACCGGCCAGGTTCTGAGCGTTGGTGACGGCATTGCCCGCATCTTCGGCCTGCAGAATGTGATGGCTGGCGAACTGGTCGAGTTCCCGGCCTCCGGCATGACCGGCATGGCGCTGAACCTCGAAACCGACAATGTCGGTTGCGTGATCTTCGGCGACGACCGGCAGATCCGTGAAGGCGACACCGTTGCCCGTACCGGCCGCATCGTCGACGTTCCCATCGGCAAGGGTCTGCTCGGCCGTGTGGTCGACGGCCTCGGCAACCCGATCGACGGCAAAGGCCCGATCGAGGGTCCGCGCAGCCTGGTTGAAGTGAAGGCGCCGGGCATCATCCCGCGCAAATCCGTGCATGAGCCGATGCAGACCGGCATCAAGGCGATCGACGCCCTGATCCCGATTGGTCGTGGCCAGCGCGAACTGATCATCGGTGACCGTCAGACCGGCAAGACCGCCGTGATTCTCGACACCATCATCAATCAGAAGGGCATCAACTCTCAGCCGGACGAGAGCAAGCGGCTCTATTGCATCTACGTCGCGATCGGCCAGAAGCGCTCGACCGTGGCGCAGCTGGTGCGCACGCTCGAAGAGCAGGGCGCGATGGAATACTCCATCGTTGTCGCCGCGACCGCGTCCGACCCGGCGCCGATGCAGTTCCTGGCGCCGTATACCGGCTGCACCATGGGCGAATACTTCCGCGATAACGGCATGCATGCTGTTATCTTCTACGACGATCTGTCCAAGCAGGCCGTGGCGTATCGCCAGATGTCGCTGCTGCTGCGCCGTCCGCCGGGCCGTGAAGCCTATCCGGGCGACGTGTTCTACCTGCATTCGCGTCTGCTGGAACGCGCCGCCAAGATGTCGGACGCCCTGGGCGCTGGCAGCCTGACCGCGCTGCCGGTGATTGAGACGCAGGCCGGTGACGTGTCGGCGTATATTCCGACCAACGTGATTTCGATCACCGATGGCCAGATCTTCTTGGAAACCGAGCTGTTCTATAAGGGCATCCGTCCGGCGGTGAATGTCGGCTTGTCGGTGTCGCGCGTCGGTTCGGCCGCCCAGATCAAGGCGATGAAGCAGGTCGCGGGCTCGATCAAGCTGGAGCTGGCGCAGTACCGCGAAATGGCGGCCTTCGCCCAGTTCTCGTCGGACCTCGACGCCTCGACGCAGAAACTGCTCAATCGCGGCGCCCGGCTGACCGAGCTGCTCAAGCAGCCGCAATATGTGCCGATGGCGGTGGAAGACGAAGTGGTTTCGCTGTTCGCCGGCGTGAAGGGCTATCTTGACGCGCTCGACATCAAGAACATTGGCCGCTTCGAAAAGTCGCTGCTGGCCGAGATGCGGGCCAAGGCGCCCGAGATCCTGACCACCATCGCCACGGAAAAGCAGATCACTCCGGCGCTCGAGGAAAAGCTTCGCGCCTTCCTTGACGCGTTCGCCAAGTCCTTCGTGTAGCCCCATGGCCAGCCTCAAGGATCTCAGGGCCCGGATCGCCTCGGTCAAATCGACCCGGAAGATCACGTCGGCCATGAAGATGGTGGCGGCCTCGAAGCTGCGCCGGGCCCAGACGGCGGCCGAGTCCTCGCGCCCCTATGCCGAGCGGATGGAGCGGATGGTTTCCACCCTGGCGGGCGCGTTGAAAGGCAATGCCGGGGCGCCGCCGATGCTGGTCGGCAACGGAACGGATCGGGTCAATTTGATCGTCATGGTCACCGCCGACCGCGGTTTGTGCGGTGGCTTCAATACCTCGGTCGTCCGCAATGTCCGCCATCTGGCGAACGAGTTGCTGGCGGCGGGCAAGACGGTGGCGATCATGCCGGTCGGCCGCAAGGGCCGCGATCAAATCCGGCGCGATTTCGGCGCTCATCTGGTCGATGGGTTCGAACAATTGGGCCGCAAGGGCATCCGCTTCGACGAAGCCGAGAAGGTTGCCAATCGCGTGATCGCGATGTTCGACAACAACGAATTCGATGTCTGCTGGGTGGTCTACAACCGCTTCAAATCGGCGATCACCCAGGAAGTCACCCGCCATCAGATGATCCCGTTCGAAAGCAGCGTCGGCGAGACGGTCTCGGACTCGCGGGCGGTGTACGAGTTCGAGCCCTGCGAAACCGAGATTCTCGACGATCTTTTGCCGCGCAACTTCGCCGTCCAGATGTTCCGGGCGCTGATGGAAAGCCAAGCCTCGGAGCAGGGGGCGCGGATAGCGCGATGGACAATGCCACCCGCAACGCGGGCGATATGATTTCGCGTCTGACGACCTTGTACAACCGGTCGCGTCAGGCGCAGATCACCAAGGAATTGATTGAAATCATCTCCGGCGCCGAAGCGCTGTGAGCCGAACACCAAGGGAGCTTGCCATGTCGAACACCAAGGTCGGCACGATCACCCAAGTCCTGGGCGCCGTCGTGGACGTGCGCTTCGAGGGCGGCCATTTGCCGGCCATCCTGAATGCGCTGCACACCCAAAACCAGGGCCGCACCCTGGTCTTGGAAGTCGCTCAGCATCTGGGTGAGAACACGGTGCGCACCATCGCGATGGACTCGACCGAAGGTCTGGTCCGGGGCGCCGAGGTGTCCGATACCGGCGCCGCGATCTCGATCCCGGTCGGGCCGGAAACCCTGGGCCGCATCATCAACGTCATCGGCGATCCGATCGACGAGCGTGGCCCGGTGAACGCCAAGGCGACCCGCGCCATTCACCAGATGGCGCCGGAATTCGTGGAACAAGCCACCGAAACCGAAATCCTGGTCACCGGCATTAAGGTCATCGACCTGCTGGCGCCCTATGTGAAGGGCGGCAAGATCGGTCTGTTTGGCGGTGCGGGCGTGGGCAAGACCGTGCTGATCATGGAGTTGATCAACAACGTCGCCAAGGCGCACGGCGGTTATTCGGTGTTTGCCGGTGTGGGCGAGCGGACCCGCGAAGGCAACGACCTCTATCACGAAATGGTCGAATCGGGCGTCATCAAGCTGGACGGCCCGGGCTCGAAAGTGGCGCTGGTCTATGGCCAGATGAACGAACCGCCGGGGGCGCGCGCCCGCGTCGGCCTGACCGGCCTGACCGTCGCCGAATATTTCCGCGACTCGGAAGGCCAGGACGTGCTGTTCTTCGTCGATAACATCTTCCGCTTTACCCAGGCCGGGTCGGAAGTGTCGGCGCTCTTGGGCCGCATTCCCTCGGCGGTGGGCTATCAGCCGACCCTGGCGACCGACATGGGCGCGATGCAGGAACGCATCACCTCGACCAAGAACGGCTCGATCACCTCGGTGCAGGCGATTTATGTGCCCGCCGACGACTTGACCGACCCCGCGCCGGCCACCTCGTTCGCCCACTTGGATGCCACCACCGTTCTGTCGCGTCAGATCGCCGAATTGGGCATCTATCCGGCGGTGGACCCCTTGGACTCGACCTCGCGCGCGCTTGATCCGCGTGTCGTCGGCGCCGACCATTACGCGGTTGCCCGCGAAGTGCAGCGCATCTTGCAGACCTACAAGTCGCTGCAAGACATCATCGCCATTCTGGGCATGGACGAATTGTCGGAAGAAGACAAATTGGTGGTCGCCCGGGCACGCAAGATCCAGCGTTTCCTGTCGCAACCCTTCCATGTCGCCGAGGTCTTCACCGGCTCGCCGGGCAAGCTGGTCTCGCTCGAAGACACCATCAAGGGCTTCAAGGCGATCGCGGCGGGCGAATACGACCATGTGCCGGAAGCGGCGTTCTACATGGTCGGCGGAATCGACGAGGTTCTGGAAAAGGCCCAGAAGATGTCCGAGGCGGCCTAAGCCATGAGCAAGATTCACTTCGAACTGGTGGCCCCCGGCCCGGCTGATGATGTCGGCGCCGGTGGACATGGTGGTGGTGCCGGGCGTCGATGGCGATTTCGGCGCGATGGCCAAGCACACCCCGGTGATCACCACGGTGCGCCCCGGCGTGGTCGAAGTGCATGACGGCGGCAAGGTGTCGGAGCGGATGTTCGTGACCGGCGGCTTTGCCGAGGTGACCGAAAAGCGGGTCACCGTTCTGGCCGAAGACACCATCCCGATGAACGAGATCAGCGAAAACGCCGCCAAGCTGCGCCACAAGGAAGGCGAGGAAGCGCTGGTCGATGCCAAAACCGACCGCGAACGCGCCCACGCCGAACATATTTTGGCCATCGCGGGCGCCATGCACGACGTGGCGGCGCGGCGGCGCTAACCGCGCCACCCGAATTCTATAGCGGGCGCCGCGCACGCAACGCGGCGCCGATCGTTCCGTCGTCAAGATAATCCAGTTCGCCGCCCACCGGCACCCCGTGGGCCAGCACCGACACCATCACACCGGTCCCGTGCAAACGGTCGGCGATGTAATGGGCGGTGGTCTGCCCCTCGACGGTGGCGGGGGTGGCCAGGATTACCTCGTCGATCCCCCCGGCGCCCACGCGGGCAACCAGCGAGTCGAGGTTCAGGTCCCCCGGCCCGATGCCGTCCAGCGCCGACAGAACCCCGCCCAGCACGTGATAGCCGCCCGCGTGGCAATCGGCCCGCTCGATCGCCCACAGCGAGGCGACATCCGCGACCACGCACAGCCGGGTACGGGGCCGTTTCGGATCCGAACAAATCGCGCACGGGACGTGCGTGTCGAAATTGCCGCAGATTGGGCAGGCCTTGATGTGCAGAGCCGCGTCATTCAGCGCCGCCGCCAAGGGTTCCAACAGCGCCTCGCGCCGTTCCAGCAGATACAGGGCCGCCCGGCGGGCCGAGCGCGGACCCAACCCCGGCAACCGCGCCAGCAGTTGAATCAGCCGCTCGATCTGGGGCCCGGCCATTCCAGGTTCAGAACGGCAGCTTGAAACCGGGCGGCAAGCCCATGCCGCCGGTCACCTTGGCCATTTCGTCTTGCATCAGCCCCTCGGCCTTGGCCTTGGCGTCGTTGAAGGCGGCCAGGATCAGATCCTCCAGCATTTCCACCTCGGCCGGATCGACCGCCGCCTTGTCGATCGAAACCTTCTTCAGATCGAACTTGCCGTTCAGCGTGACGCGGACCATGCCGCCGCCCGCCACGCCCGAGACCTCGACATCGGCCATCTTGGCCTGCATCTCGGTCATCTTGGTCTGCATCTGTTGGGCCTGTTTCATCAGGTTTCCAAGGTTCTTCATGCGTCGTCTTCCAGCAGGGGGGGCTCTTGGCCCGCGTCATCGTCGCCGTCCTCGGCAACGATGTCGCGAACCACTTCGATACCGGCGCCCGGAAACGCCGCCAGCACCGCTTGCACCAGCGGATGGGCGGCCGCGTCCTCGCGACGGCGGGTTTCGACCAAGGCTTCCGCCTCGGCCAGGGTCGGTTCGGCGGGATCGACACTGTTGACGGTCACCGTCCAGCGCCGCCCGGTCCATTCGCTTAAATGCCGCGCCAGCCGGGCGGGCAAATCCGCGTGTCTGCGATCGTCGTTAAGGCGAATCTCGATCCGTCCGGGTTCGAAACGAACCAGCCGGACATCCCGCCGCAGGCTGGTGGCCAGGATTCCCTCGCGCTTTTCGACCGCCAGCGCCACCACCTCGGCGAATCCGGCGGGCATCGGCGGCAAGGCGGTGGGATCGGCGGCCGGGGCCAGCTTCAAGGCGGTGTTGCCCGATACCGGCGGCGCCGGGCCGATGCGCTGACCGGCGGGAATGCTGGAAACGCCGCCGCCCGGCGGCGGATTGGCCCGGATGCTTTCGACCAGTTCGGCCGGGGTTGGCAGATCGGCGGCGAAGGCCAAGCGGACCAGGGCCATTTCGGCGGCCTGCACCGGATCGGGCGCGGAACGAACCTCGGCCAGGCCCTTCAGCAGCATTTGCCACGCCCGCGTCAGATGGGCGACCCCCAGGGAACGGGCCATCGCCGAACCGCGCACCCGTTCAGCCTCGGCGACCTGGGTCTGGTCGGCGGCTTCGGGGGTTAACTTGACCCGGGTTAGCCAGTGCACCAGTTGCAGCAGATCCTCGATGATCACCGCCGGATCGGCGCCCAGCGCGTATTGATCGGCCATCTTGGTCAAGGCACTCGCGACGTCGCCCTTTAACACCACGTCCAACAGATCGAAGATGCGGGCGCGGTCGGCCAAGCCCAGCATGTCACGGACGGCGGATTCCTCGACCCGGCCCGCCCCGAAGCTGATGGCTTGATCGAGCAGGCTGAGGCCGTCGCGGACCGACCCATCGGCGGCGCGCGCGATCAAACGGATTGCGCCTTCGTCGATTTCGGCGTTCTCGCGTTCCGACAGACGGCGGAAATGGTCGGCCAGCACATCGGCATCCACCCGGCGCAAATCGAAACGCTGGCAGCGCGACAGCACGGTGACCGGGATCTTGCGGATTTCGGTGGTGGCGAAGATGAACTTCACATGTTCGGGCGGTTCCTCCAGCGTTTTCAGCAGCGCGTTGAACGCCGCCGTCGAGAGCATATGAACCTCGTCGATGATGTAAATCTTGAAGCGGGCCGAGGTTGGGCGGTAACGCACCCCTTCGATGATCTCGCGGATGTCGTTCACGCCGGTGCGGCTGGCGGCGTCCATCTCCAGCACATCGACATGCCGGTCCTCGGCGATGGCGCGGCATTGATCGCAGGTGCCGCAGGGCGAGGGCGTCGGCCCCGAGGCGCAGTTCAGGGCGCGCGCGATGATGCGGGCGGTGGTGGTCTTGCCCACCCCGCGCACCCCGGTCAGCACGAAGGCATGCGCCAGACGGCCGGAATTGATGGCGTTGGTCAGCGTGCGCACCATCGCTTCCTGACCGATCAGACCGGCGAAATCGGTCGGCCGGTATTTCCGGGCCAGAACGCGGTAGGGAATGGGGGCGGGCTCGCTCATGGCGGCCAAGATACTGCGTTTACTTGGTTGGGAAAAGCGCCGCCAGCCGGTCCATCCAGGAATCCGGCACTCCGCCGATCAAGCGGGCAAGAAAAACCATCGGCGCGGGAAAGGCGATACGGCCGCGATTGGCGGCCAGCCCACGGACGATGATGTCGGCGGCGCGCTCGGGCCCCATCAGAAACGGCATTCGGAAACGGTTGGCATCGGTCATCGGGGTCGAGACAAAGCCCGGGCAAATCACCGACACGCCGATTCCAACGGGGGCAAGTTCGGCCCGCAGCCCCTCGCCCCACACCCGCACCGCCGCCTTCGAGGCGCAATAAGCCGCCGAGCCCGCGAAGCCGCGAAATCCGGCCAGCGAACTCATGATCGCGATCTGACCCCGGCCCCGGTCCCGCATCAACGGCACGACCGGCAGCACGGTGTTGAGGACCCCATCCAGATTGACCGCGAAGGTCGCCCGCGCCACCGTGTCCAAACCGGCGCCACCGTGGGTCGCGGCCGAGATGCCGGCATTGGCGATCACAAGATCCAAGGGCGCGCCTTGGTCGCAGCCGCCAATCCACGCCGCGAGACCAGCGCGGTCGGTGACGTCGATTTGGGCGGTCTCGACCATCGCCCCCCGGCCCCGGCATTCGGCGGCCACATGATTCAGCCGCACGCCATCCCGCCCGGTTAGGAACAGGGCCGCCCCAATGCGGGCGTAGCGAACCGCCAAGGCGGCACCCAGCCCGGACGAAGCTCCGGTGATCACGATATTCACGCGGGCAAATCCAGCCGCCGTCCCTCGGCCAACAGGCGGCCCATGTCGTCGGCGGGCAGCGGGCGCGCGAACAGATAGCCCTGCATCTGCTGACAACCCAGCCCGCGCAGGAAGGTGGCGTGGGCGTGATCCTCGACCCCCTCGGCAATGGTGGTCAGCCCCAGGGCGCGGGCCATCGCGATGATCGCGCCGACGATCGCCGCATCGTTGGGATCGGTCAACACGTCCAGCACGAAGCTGCGGTCGATCTTGAGCTTGGATACCGGAAACCGCTTCAACACGCTGAGCGAGGAATAGCCCGTGCCGAAATCGTCGATCGAGCAGGCCATGCCCATTTCGCCGATCTGGCGCAACACCTTGATCGCGGTTTCGGCGTCGTGCATCGCCGAACTTTCGGTCAGTTCGATTTCCATCAATGCCGGATTCAAGCCGGTTTCACGCAGAACCGATTCGAGCGAGGCCAACAGGCGCCGCCAAACCTGGAATTGCCGCCCCGAGACGTTGACCGCCACCGGCACCACCGGCAGACCTTGATCTTGCCACGCCTTGTTTTGCCGCGCGCAGTTGCGCAGAATCGATTCGCACAAACCTTCGATCAGGCCGGATTCCTCGGCGATCGGAATGAAATCGTTGGGCGGAATGATGCCGTTTTCCGGATCGATCCAGCGGGCCAGCGCCTCCATCCCGACCACCTCTCCGGTGGTCAGATCGACCTGCGGCTGGAAATAGGGGATGATCTCGCCGCGATCGACCGCGCGCCGCAACCGCGTGCGCAAGGCCAAGGCGCGGTTGGCGGTCACCCGCATGTCGCGGTTGAAAACTTGCAACACCCCCGGCCCCGTGGCCTTGGCCCGTTGCAACGCTTGATCGGCGTTGCGGATCAAGCCGTCGGCGTCGGGCCGTCGTCGGGGCAAAAGGCGGCGCCCACCGACACCGACACGTCCAGCGGTTCGCCCGCCACGTTGATCGCGGCCTGGGCCGTCGTATGGACGCGCGCCACCGCCTCTTCCAAATCGATGCGCGAGGTACCGCCGTCCAGCAGCACCAGAAACCGGTCGCCCGAGGCCCGCGCCAGCAAATCACCCGGCCGCAGCGCCGCCTGCACGATATCGCCCAAACCGATCAGCACTTGGTCGCCCGCCGAATGGCCCAGCGTCGCGTTGATTACCCCAAAGCGGTCGATTCCCAGCGACAGCACGCCGAACGCCGCCCCCTCGCGCCCGATGCCGTTCACCCGGTCAACAAAGGCGGTGCGGTTGGGCAAGCGTGTCAGAGGGTCGAAATAGGCCAGAAACGACAATCGGCGCTCGGCGCTTTTGCGTTCGGTGATGTCGCGGCCGATGGCGATGAACAGGCGGCCCGATTCGTGCCGAACCGCCTCGGTCGATAGTTCGATGGGAAAGGTGGTGCCGTCGCGCCGGCAGGCCAGCATTTCGCGCGGCCCACCGCCGACCAGCCCGCCGCCCAGATCGGCGCCGGGAACCAGCAACGAAAAGGGTTGCCCGGTCAACTGGCCGGGCCGGTAATCGAACAAACGCGAGGCGGCGCCGTTCACGGTGTCGATCGCCGTGTTATCGTCGAGCACGATGATCGCGTCGGCCGCGTGGTCCATCAGCATTTCCAGGCGGAAGGTCGCCTCGCGGCTGCCGGTGACGTCGATCAGCACGCCGTCCCAGACGATCGAGCCGTCGCCAGCGCGACGGGGCCGGGATCCGCCCTTCAGCCAGCGCACCCGCCCGGAACTGGTCACCGCCCGGAATTCCTCGGGGCACGCGGTCAGGGTTTCGGCCGACAGCAGCACCGCGCGGCGATGGGCGTCGCGGTCGGCCCAGTGGACGGCGTTCAGACAACCGTTTTGCCCGCTCGCCATCGAATCCGGCGCATAGCCCAAAATGTCGAAAAGACTGTTGCTGAACCACGGATACGAGATTTGGCCGTCGGGTGTCATGACGCGGCGAAAGGCGATACCCGGCAAGGCGCCCGTCAGCCCATCCAACCGTGCTTCGGTGTCGGCGAGGCGGCCCACCAGATCATCCTCGGGTACACGTTCCATTGCCAGCATGGTCCCTTTCTTGGACGACAAGCGACGCGATGGTAGCCTTCGGAGGCGCGAGAAACAACGCTTTCCCGGTTCCGGGGCCCCCCCCCCTATACAATGGACGTAGGTTCTAATCCCTTATTTCCCGGCATCGGCCCGGTTTCATTCTGTCGAAATCTGTTGCACCGTGCTTAAGTTACCCCTTAAGGTGGATGCCCTATGAAATACACCTTTTTGGCGGTGGAGGCGTGGATGGACGGTGGTGCGGTTGGCAATCACGGCCGGACTGTGTTTAGTCAAGATTGTATCGTATCCGGGCAGATGTACAGCCGCGGGGCCGTGGAAATGAACGGCCAAATGATCGGCGACATCAGTGGCGCCTCGGTCGTGATCGGTCAGAACGGCATCGTCAGCGGCGATCTGAACGCCGACGACACGGCGATTTACGGCACCGTTTTTGGCGAAATCCGGGCCCGTTCGGTCGATCTGGGCGGCACCGCCGTGGTGCGCGGCAACATTTCCCACGATCGCGTCTCGATCCAGGCGGGCGCCGATCTGATGGGGCGGCTCATCCGCCGACTCGCCGCCGAATAGCCGTCTTGACTGAACATTTTTCGCGACCCCGGGGCCGCGAAAAATGTTTCAGGGTAACCCCTACTTCTTGGGCTTATCCGATGGGCAGGGGTGCTTGGGATCACGGGTATCACAGACCGTGACGCCCGCCGCGAACACATCCCAGGCGGCGATAACGGTGTCGGGAACCGGAACCGGCTCGTTGGCGCCGACCGGCGCACCCAGCCACATCCGCTGGATCACATGCACGGCATCCTTGCCGGCGACGGCGACCACCATCATCAGGCCGCTTTTACCGGTGCGGGTGCTTTTGGTGCACGCGAAGCGCACGGTTGCCGCCTTGTAGCCGTTGATCGCCGCTTCGTCGAGCGGGCCGACCTGAAGGCCCTCGCAGTTCTTGCGGCTCCCGTCAATCTGGGCGCTGACCAGCGCCTTGGGGCTTTCCTTCGACCCATCGATCCGCTGCACGACGATCGCCTCGTCGAAAGCCTGCGGACTGGCGTTCGGCGGCAGCAGTTGGACGACCGTCATCGGCCCTTGGGCCACCGCCGGCTGCGGTTTCCAATCGGTGGGATAATGGGCGATCAGCCGCTCGGGCGGAGACTCGGCCAAGGCCTGTCCACCCAGAAGAAACAACGCGGCGACGACTACGAAAATCTGGCGCATGAGCGACGTCCCATCAATAAGCCTTGGTCAGGGCAAGCCGGACCACCTTGCGCATCACCGTCGGCAGGGCCAAGCCCTCCAACTGGTCAAGCCTCTTCCAGATACCGCGTGCGGCCCCCTTTGGTCCAGCCTTTCCCGCAGCCAAAATCACTTCGAGGTGGAAGTGCGAAAAGGTATGGCGAATTTTCCCCGGCAGCATCCGCCACTCGGCGGTCAGGGGTGCCTGCGCCATGGCTTCCTCCAAGCCCCAAGGCTGATCCCGCCAGGGGGTGCCCGGCACTTCGGTCATGCCGCCCAGCAATCCGTCCATCGGCCTTTGGCGCAGCAACACGGCGCCGTCGGCCCGCATCGTCCAAAAGGCCAGGCCATAACGGGTGGGGCGTTCCGGCTTGGCGGCCTTGGCGGGCAAATCGTTTTCGAGTCCCGAACGAAGGGCTTGGCAGGCGTCCCGCCACGCGCAAACCCCGCACGCCGGGTTGCGCGGCGTGCAGATGGTCGCCCCCAAATCCATCACCGCCTGGGCGTAATCGCCCACCCGTTCGCCGGGGGTCAGGCTGTCGGCATGGGCCACCAGCAGCGGCTTGGCGCCGGGCAACGGATCGATAACCGCGAACAGGCGGGCCATCACCCGTTCGACATTGCCATCGACCACCACGGCGCGCCGCCCGAAGGCGATGGCGGCGATCGCCGCCGCCGTGTAGGCGCCGATACCCGGCAGTTGGCGCAACCCCTCCTCGGTGTCGGGAAAACAGCCGCCGCGCCATTCGGCGACGGTGCGGGCACAGGCGTGCAGGTTGCGGGCCCGCGCATAATAGCCCAACCCCGCCCAGGCGGCCAAAACCTCCTCCAACGGGGCGGCGGCCAGCGCCCGCACGGTCGGCCAGCGGGCAAGAAAGGTCTCGAAATAGGGGCGGACCGCCGCCACCGTGGTCTGCTGCAACATCACTTCCGACAGCCAGACGCCATAGGGATCGGCCACCTCGCCGGGAAGTGCCCGCCACGGCATCCGGCGCCGGTCACGGTCGTACCAAGCCAGCAAGCGCGAGGATAAGGATGTCATGCCCCAAGAGTACCGGAAAACCCCGCACCCATGCTATGATTCCGCCATGACCAAGGACAACGAACGCCACACCTACGGGCTGGTCTCGGTCGCCGTTCCGGCTGGACGCGTGACCAAGCCGGTGTTCGGCCGGTCCGGGCTGGCGAATGGGGCGCTGGTGGTCGATTGGCCCGCCATCGTGGGGACGGTGATCGCGGCCCATACCTTGCCGCTGCGGATCAAATTCCCGCCGAAGGAGCGCAGTTCGGGGATCTTGGTGGTCAAGGTCTCGAACTCGGCCTTCGCGACCGAGATCGCCCATTTGGAACCGCTGATTCTGCAAAAGATCAACGGCTATTTCGGATATCTGGCGGTGGCGCGCCTATCGCTGAAACACGGGCCGCTGCCGGCCCGTCCATCCACTCCCCCGCCGCCACCGCCCGCCGGGCCGGTGTCGGAGCGCCTTCAGGCCAGTTTGGCCCAAGTCTCCGATCCCGGCCTCAAAGCGGCGCTGGAACGCTTGGGGCGGCGGATCGCCTGACCCCCCCGCCTTACACTTACAGGCTGGATTCGACCCACTCGTAAAGCTTGGATTTCGGCAGGGCGCCGATCTTGGTGGCGGCAACCTTGCCGTCCTTGAAGATCATCAGGGTCGGGATGCCGCGCACACCGTACTTACCCGGGGTCGCCGGATTGTCGTCGATATTGACCTTGGCGACGACGATCTTGCCGTCCATTTCCTTGGACAGATCTTCAAGCGCCGGGGCGATCTGGCGGCACGGACCGCACCACTCGGCCCAGAAATCGACCAGAACAGCACCGGTCGCCTTGAGCACATCGGCCTCGAAGCTGGCATCCGTCACAATTTTCATGTCCCTATCCCTTATGTCGCGGAGATTATTGGGGGAGCCCCGAAAGGCCATGGTTTAAAAAACGTCCAAGTCCAGCGTCAAGCCTTCGGCTGCTTGGCCTGCCACTCCAGCACCGCCGGAACCTGCGCCTTGCACGACAGCATGAAGGCGGTCATCAACCGGTCCTTCTCGCCGTTGGTATGAATCAGATTGTCCACCACCTTGCGCAAGATGTCCTTGGCGAAGGCGGGAGTCGACAGAATGCCGGGAAGGCGCTCGCCGAAGGCGCTTTTCAGCGAAGTGACCAGAACCTCGACCTTGTCGATGTTCAGGCGCTGCAATTCCGAAAGATTTTCCCCGGCGACATAGCACAAAATGTCGCCGATGATCCGCGCGGTGGTCTTATCGAGCGCGGCGACGATGTTGAAGAACGCCTTCTCGCGGGAAAAGAAGGTCCACGCCTTCTCGCCCAGAACCTTGCGGTAGAATTCGTACATTTCGCGGTTCCACACCGCGATGCCGCCGATCGCGACCGGCTGTTTGGCCAGGATTTCGCCGAAATCGGCGCCGGTCTGCTGCTTGACCTTTTTCAACACCGCCGGTTCGTAACTGGCCACCGCCGCGATGTCCTCGACCGATTGCAGCGCGACGATGTCGTCGCCGATCTCCATGATCTGCTGGTAGGTCAGATAATGGCGATAGGCCTCGATCAACGGCAACTGCCAGCCGAAGGCGATGTAGCGCGACAACTCGCGGATCTTGCGTTCCTCGACCGGATCGTTCGAGGGGCGCTGCACCTCGACATGCTCAGTGCTTTTGAAGAACAGGAAGGATTTCTTGGTGCGGGTCGCCGTCACGGTTTCCAGCGGGCGGTCCTGCTCGAACACTTTCTTGGCGCAGGTGCGCACCAGAAGCTGCTGAATCTGATTGAGCGACACGCCGCAGATCAAGGGCATGTCGTCGTCGCGGACAGGACCGTCGCCGCTGCGCGAATGAATGATGTGATCGACCTGGTCGCGATGTTCCAGGAAGGTCTGGATGAACGACATCAAAATTTCAGGGTCGGAGATCAAGTCCTGATAGGTGACGTCGTGCGCGAGGCACCCGCTTTCCTGAAACACAGCCATTACCAGCTTCAGGCCATCGATGATCGCCTTCTTGGTATCGTTATCGATATCCACCGGAGGTGGCAGAACCGCCATCGCCATGACCCGGAAACCCCAACCGTCCGTAAACGACTTATGGTTTACTCCGTCTACCGGGGGCAAGGCAACCGGCTAAACACCGGATACGGCCATTGCAGGGGGATTTTATGGGGTATATTCCGCCATGCAGTTGGGAGTTTCCCATACCCGCACCCCGATAAGGCGCGCGCGGCCGTTTGAACGCTGGCGCACCGGCTGGTCCAAAACCTCGAACCAATGCCGCGCCAAGCATTCGGCGGTCGGCTGAAACGGCACCAGATACAGCCGCGTGGCCAGCCGGGTTTCGGTGGTGGGGCAAGCACCGTCGCGGGCGACGATCTCGGCCTGACGCCGGATCCAGCCGGAAGCCTCCTCGCCCTCGGGCGCGAACAGGGCCAAAAGGTCGTGATCCGTCACGGCGGCGATGAAACCGTGATCGCACAGCCGATCGATCCGGATCATCATTTCGTCCTTCAGAAAACCGAAATCGAGGACCATGCCGGCTTGTTCGCCATCGGCGCTTAAGGACTCGGCCTCGCAGACCGCCTCGATGCCATAGCGATGGCCGTGCAGATGGCGGCATTTCGAGCCGTGCGTCATGATGCGGTGGCCGGCGTCGATGTCGATGCGGCGGCGGATGGTGTAAGTGCTCAACGGATGCCAATCTGCTTGTGGATTTGGACCGAGAGTCGCCATTCCGGGTGACGAAGGCAATAGGCAACTGCCGACCGGGTATGGGCTTGCCGGTCGGGGCCATCGATCGGCTGCAAGAAACGATGCCGGAACGCCAGATTTCCAAACGCCTCGGGCGGAGCCCCCGGCTGGGGATAGGGCAATTTCAACTCGTCGCCGGTCCGCACCACCAGATCCTCGCCCGCCTTGGGACTGACGCAGATCCAATCGAGCCCGGCGGG
Organism: uncultured Rhodospirillaceae bacterium; assembly: GCA_903899885.1. GTDB lineage: Bacteria > Pseudomonadota > Alphaproteobacteria > Rhodospirillales > Magnetospirillaceae > CAIULK01. Next base: position 17,838 of record CAIULK010000066.1, on the reverse strand, counting down.
CAACGGCACGGTGCCGTTGGTCTCGACCGCCACCCGGAATCCCCGGCGGTGCAGGGCCTCGATCAAGGGAGCGTCCAATTGCAAGGCCGGCTCGCCGCCGGTCGCCACGCACAGCCGATGGGCCTCGCCGCCCATCCACGCCCCGGCGACCGCGTCGGCCAGGGAATCGGGGCCGGAAAAAACCGCTTCCTCCCCGTGATCGGTGTCGCAAAAATCGCAGGCCAGATTGCAGCCCGCGAAGCGCAAGAACACGGCGGAGTGACCGGCTTGCGCGCCCTCGCCCTGAAGCGAGGCGAAAATCTCCGCAACCCGATAAATCACCAGCGCATCTGGCCGCCGATCGGCTTGGCCTTTTCAAATCCGCGCTTGGTGACCAGCACCCATTCGTGAACTTGCATGAAGCGCGGCGCCAGGAACTGATAGATGTCGCGCAGCCGGTTGGTCGATTCATCCGACTTGATCACGAACACCTTTTTCCAGACGGGAATGATGTCTTCCCACGGGAACAGGCGGCAGTGCAGTTCGTCGCGCACCTTGCGGATATAATCGACCTGATTGTCGATGTTCTTCAGCATGGCCAGGATCTCGCCGGTCTGCGCATCGATCTGATCGAAGAAATCCTGGAACAGCTTCATTGCCCGCTGCGACAGGCGAGCGACTTGATCGACGGTGTCCATCATGCCGCGCTCGGCGCTGTAGATGCGGCGCAGGCCCTGGATCTTCTCGTCGATTTTCTTGATTTCGGCGAACATGTCGCGCTCGGCCTCGATATAGGCCAGTTCCTTGGCGAGGACCTCGATGTAGCGGACCACCTCTTCACGGCGATCGCGGCCCAGGCCCAGTGCCTCGGCGGCTTCCGAGAAGGCCAGCGACACGTTCTTCTTAACCTGCGGATCATCGGCCAGCTGCATCAATTCCTCGACCGAGGTGAAGATATGCTCGTCACCGGTCAGCCAGGTCACCAGCTGCATGGTCAAACGCTGGCGGGCGATACGGATATGGCGGTCTTGCGGCGACCACGACGCCTCGCGGTTAACGATTTCCTTGGGCAGCGCATCGCCGGTGCGCAGGCCGCGCACGAATTTCAAACCCTCGGTGATCCTGTCCAACATCTTGGAATCAAACGAATCATCGCGCAGCATGAACTCGCGCTTGATCCCGTCTAACGACAAAATGGCATCGTTGTTGGCGAGTTTGACAACCGCCACCGCCTCGCCCGAATCGGTCATACGAAAGTATATGTCCTGGAACGACGCGAAAAACTTATGCTCGAACCGAACTATATTTTCGGTATCGATTTCCTCGGCGTTGTCGTTGCCAGGCCTGTTTTTTCCTACCGCTGCCATCCGCAGTCCCGTCCGCCTGCCTTGTTTACCGAACCCGCGTTCGCGGTACCTGCCCTAGGCCTTCTTGATCTTTCGTAGTATGCCGCCCTAATCGCCTGGGAACAAGGGGGCGTCCCCATCGTCGTCGATAAAGACGTGCCCCTCGCGCCCCCGGATATAACCGTTGGCGAATTCGGCGTCGGGGCAAAGACCCGTTAACCGGGCCGAGGCTTCGGCCGGGTCCATCGCCCCGTTCGCCACCGCCCGGAACAAGGCCGCCACCGCGACCATGTCGACGGTCTGCGGCCACAGCCGGAACCGCTTGACCCCAGCCTTGCGCAAGGCGGTCAGCTCGAACAGCAGATTGAGGTAATGGTAGGACATCGTCTGGGTACCGTTGACCGCCAGGAACGGTTCGTCGTCAAGGGTATCGACCTCCATCCCGTCGGGATCGAGATTGCAGACATATTGACAGCTGTCCTTGGCCAGATTACGAGCCCGCGCCGCGTAGCAGCGGGCCGAAATCGCCAGCGGCAACCGTCCGAAGGCCTGAACCTCGATCTCGGCCTTGGTCCCTTCCGCCAGAATCTTGATCACCGGGGCGGGCAGTTCGGCGGGCAGACAAACCCGCGAGGCGCCCATCTCCTCGAACGCCGCCAGCGTGCCTTCGTTATAGACATTGACCATCGGCCCCACCACGAACGGCCGCCCGGCCCGCAGCGAGGCGACCGAGACATCGTTGGCCTCGACCAGCAAGCCTTCCGTCGCCGCCAGTTCGCGGGCTTGCTCCAGCTCGCGGTCGGTCATGATCAGGGCCAACGAGGACAGCACCACCTCCTTGCCCGCCTTGGTCAAACGCTCGATGACGTCGGGGAAATGCGGCATCAGGAAGGGCAGGCGCTTCGAGCACACCACCTCGCCCAGACAGACGGTATCGACATCCGCCTCGTCGGCGATGCGGAAATGGAAATCACGCCACGCCTCGGGTGACCAGTTAAACAGCACCGGACCCAGGGTCATCAAGGAATCGCTCACCGCCACGCCCTCTCATAGGCGCCGGTCGTTTGACGGCCGCCCTCGGTTATGTCGTCGAGATTGATCTCGGGCATCGGTTTCCCGGCCAAGGCGGCATCGACACCGGCCCGGAAGGCGCGGACCACCGCGCCGACATAGGCGCGGCCGCGCTGGCGGCCCTCGATCTTGAAGGCGGTTACCCCGGCCTTGATCAAATCGGGCAGCATCGCCAGCGTGTTCAGCGAGGTCGGTTCCTCGAACAGATAGCTGGTCTTGCCGTGCGCCTGGAAGCGGCCCTTGCACAAGGTGGGATAGCCCGCCTGCTCACCCCGCCCGAAGCGGTTGATGGTGAAGCCGCCCAGTTCCGAGGAAATCCCCTCGGCGGTTTCGACATAGCGGACATGGCCGGCCGGCGAACACACGCCGTTCATGTTGGGCGAACGCCCGGTGGCGTAGGAGCTGAGCGCGCACCGCCCCTCGGCCATCACGCACAGGCCGCCGAACACGAACACCTCGGTCTCGACCGGGCGGATGCGCGGGTTCAGCGCGGCGATTTCTTGCACCGTCAGCACGCGCGGCAGCACGACGCGGCGCACGCCGAAGCGCTCGGCGTAAAAGCGGATCGATTCCGGGTTCGAGGCGGCGGCCTGCACCGACAGATGCAAACGGGCCTGGGGATGCGTGCGGGCGGCATAACCGATCAGGCCGATATCGGCCAAAATCAGGGCGTCGGCGCCCAAGGTCACCGCGTCGTCCACCGCCTTGTGCCAGATTTCCGGGGTCCCGGCGCGGGGGAAGGTGTTGATCGCCACCAAGATCTTGGCGCCCCGCTCATGGGCATAGGCGATTCCCGCTTCCAGTTCCTTGCGATTGAAATTCAGGCCGGGAAAGTTCCGGGCGTTGGTTTCATCGCGAAATCCCAGATAGACCGCGTCGGCCCCGGCATCGACCGCGCTTTGCAGCGCCGCCGGGGTGCCGGCCGGGCAGACCAGTTCGGGGCGTTCCAGATCGCTCATGACGCGGCGCGCCCCTTGGCGCGGACCTGTTTGCGCAAGCTGGCCACTTCGGCCTCCAATTCGGCCAAACGGGCGTTTTGGGCATCGGCCGCCGCCAAGGCCCGGGCGATCAACGACCGGCGCAGCGATTCGACCTCGTCGCCGACCCACCCGAACAAGGACGCGGCCAAATTACCGACGCCGCGCACCGGACCGGCAAAGGGCCCCAAACCGCGCAACAGATCGCCCATCAAATCCAAACCGGCGCCGTCGATGGCGTTGCGCAGCGCAACGATCACCTCGGTATCGCCCTCGACGACCAACTCGCGCGAGAAGAACAGCGCGTCGCCATCGACCCGGCCCTCGGCCAAGGCGATCAACGTGGCCATCGGCCCCCGGATGGTGGCCGAGACTTCCTCGGGCTCGATGCTGGCGCGCACGGTCAAGCGCGGCTCGGTCGCATGCGGCTCCATCAGCAAGACGAAGGGCAGGTCGACCGGGTCCAGACAAACGGCGGCGTCGCCGAACGACCCCATCCGCTCGAACATATCGGGGTGACGGCGGACGACGGCGCGCAAGCCCGCGTCGAACGCGGGCTGCAACAGCGAGGGCCGCACCGGCCGCAGCGCCAAACCCAGCAGCAAGGCGGGCGAAAACGGCGCATGCCCGGATTTCGGTTCCAAACGGGGAGACGGGTTCGACATCAAACGGAACTCTTGGAAACGGGCGAAGGGATCGAAGGATGCACCAGCACGCCGTTTCACGTCAACGAATCCGACATGCGGGGTCGCCAGAGTGTGTTATCGTCTTACGGTCAATCGATCGATCGGAGGTGCGTAGTGAGCAGCAAGGACACCGCGAAGCTATCCGCCAAATTCCAGATTTGCATTCCCAAGGCGGTACGCACCCCCCGGCAGTGGCGGGCGGGACAGGAATTCGCCTTCATTCCGAAGGGCGAAGGGGTGTTGCTGGTTCCGGTTCCCGAACGGGCGGATCTGGCCGGTCTGGCGAAGGGCGCGCGGCCGGACGGCTACCGCGATCGGACGGACCGCGTCTGATGCGGCTGGTCGATACGTCGGCCTGGATCGAGTGGTTGCTCGGCTCGTCCGTTGGCGGTGTGATCGCCACCCGTCTGCCGGACCGCGACCTGTGGCTTGTCCCAACCATCGTGCAGCTTGAACTCTCGAAATGGCTGACCCGCGAAGCGGGCGAGGACAAGGCCGATCAGGTCATCGCCTTTACCGAAACCTGTGTGGTCGCCGATCTTGACACCGACATCGCGTTGTCGGCATCCGCCTTATGCACCCGGCACAAATTGGCGACGGCGGATGCCATCGTTTACGCCACGGCCTTGGCCCATGGCGCCGATCTTCTGACCTGCGACCGCCACTTCGAAAAGCTGCCCGGTGTCCACTACGTCCCGAAATCGGCGGGGGGATGATTCCCGCCTCACCCCGGAACCGCGAAGCGCGCGAATTCCCGTACCACCGCGTCGTAAAGCCCGCGCTTGAAGGGCACGATCAAGGCAGGCACCTCGGCCAAGGGCATCCAGCGCCATTCCAAGAATTCCGGGTGTTTGGTCTCGACATTGATATCGCCGTCCGTGCCCAGGAAGCGGGCGGCGAACCATTTCTGGCGCTGCCCCCGGAACAGGCCGTGCCACATCCGGTCGGCCAGATCGACGGGCAGGTCGTAGGACAGCCAATCCTTGGTTTCGGCCAGGATCGTCACGTTGCTGGTGCCGATTTCCTCGCCCAGCTCGCGCAGCATCGCCTCGGCCGGTTCTTCCTCGGCGTCGATGCCGCCTTGCGGGAATTGCCAGGCGGGTTCCTTCGTATCCTTGCGCCGGGCGGCGAACACCAGCCCCTCGGCGTTGAACAAAACGATGCCGACCCCCAAGCGATAGGGACGATGATCATAGGCCAGATGATGGGTCATCCCGATTTCCCCGGTGGTTGAACGACGGATGAAACCGGTGCCAGGCTAAGGCCCTTGTCGGCGAAGCCGCCGAACCAAGCGGCCAGACGATCCAAGGTCACCGGACGGGCCGAGGCCAGCAAAACCACTGCGCCTTGCGCTTTTGCCACCCCTTCGGCGGCGGCGAGCCGCGCCTCGATGGCGTCGCGCCAGGGGTCTTGATCGATCACCATGGTCACCCCGGCGGCGGCGGGCACCCGCCCGGTCCGCGCGCCATCGCCGATATACAAAAGCCCGCGCTGCAACAAGGTCGCCAAAACCGGCGCCATCCGGTCCGACATCGTGAAGGGCGAGGCCGCCGCCACGACACCGGCCGTCCCCGGACCATGGGCCAAAATCTGTTCCAGATGGGTTTGGTTGTCGCGCGGCGCCGCCACCGACAGCAGCCCCAGCGGACCGGGATCGCTGGCCGGATAGCCCGGCGGTTCGACCGGCAGGGTCATTAGCGCCTCGTGCCCGGCGTCGCGGGCCCGTTTGATCCATTTCTCGACGTCGCTGGAATAGGGACTGAAAGCCAGCGAAACCTCGGCCGGCAATCGCGCGATGGCGGCGTCGGTGGCGTTGCGGTCCAACCCCAAATCGGTCACCACCACCGCGATCCGGGGCCGGCCGGCCGGGCCGGAGAACGGGCGGGCATATACCTTCCAGGCTTGACGGCCATCGGCGGCGATCACCGGCAGGGGGCCTTGCGGCGAATCGATGGTCATCTCCTTGACCGGCGCGGCGGCGAGGCTTTCGGCCTCGGCCGGAGCCGGAAGATCGTCCAACGTCGGCGGGGCCTCGGCGTTGCGCGCGGTGGGGATGGCCGGAACCGCGACATCGACCGGGCCAGAGGAAAGCGGCGGCGGCGAGGGAGCGGCTTTCGCCAATATCTCGGCCGGTTTGTCGGCCGGCTTGCGGACAACGGCGGCGGCGGGGGCCGGCGTGGCGGTGTCGGGCTTCGGCGGGCTCAACAGTTCGCCGGACGATGGCTCGTCGTTTTCATGGCCGGGAAGCCGCAGTTTCAGGGCGGGCCCCTGCATATCGGCGATATCGAGCAGGCCGATCAGATCGCGTGCGTCATAGTCCGACAGGAAATAAGCGCCCGTGCCCAAGGCCCCGCCCAACAGCAAGACCAAAAGAACCGTGATGATCTGGCGGGGACCGATGGAAAAACGGCCGGCCGGGGATGACACCCCGACCGGCCGGATAAAATCCTCGTCTGGATCAAACGGCAGCATCTAGTTCGCGGCGCTGGAGGACCGGTACAAGGACACGCCGCGCAACAAATCCAGCGCACGAGCCATCTGATAATCCTGGGCGGGATCGCCCAGCTTGATGGCGGCCAAGGCGGCGGCTCCAGCGGCCTTGCCGCTTTCGGTGGATGCATCGCCGGGTTCGGCCGGCGCGACCGAGGCCGCTTGATCGTCCCTGCCCTTGGCGCCATCCGCCTTGCCCTTGCCGTCCGGGTTGGGCAGCGAGCCGCGCAGCTTTGATTCCGAGCGGCGTTCGTTGTCGGGCAACGAAATCGGCTGCACCTTGGACTGCAACACCTTGATGTCGGGCTCGATGCCGACCGCCTGGATCGAGCGGCCCGACGGCGTGAAATAGCGCGCCGTGGTCAACCGCATCGACCCGTGACCGGGCAGCGGGATCAAGGTCTGCACCGATCCCTTGCCAAACGAACGCGTGCCCATGATCACCGCGCGGTGATGGTCTTGCAGCGCGCCGGCCACGATTTCCGAGGCCGAGGCCGAGCCGTCGTTGATCAGAACCACCAAGGGCGCGCCGTCGGTCAGATCGCCCGCATGGGCAAAGTACCGCTGGGTATCCTCGGGCCGGCGCGAGCGGGTCGAGACGATCTCGCCCTTTTCGATGAAATCGCCGGACACCGCGATCGCTTGATCCAGCAGACCGCCGGGGTTGTTGCGCAGATCGATGACATAGCCAACCGGCTGCTTGGCGCCCGCGTCTTTCTTCAGTTGGGCGATGTTGCGCTTCAGGTCGGTGTCGGTGGTTTGGGCGAATTGAGTAATGCGGACATAACCGATCGTGCCTTCGAGATGCGAACGCACGGTCTGAATCTTGATCACCGCCCGGGTCAGCTTGACGTCGAACGGCTCGACATGCGAGCGGCGCACGGTCAGCTTGATGTCGGTGTTGGGCGGGCCGCGCATGTGATCGACCGCGTCCGACAGGGTCAGGCCCTGCACCGGTTCTCCATCGATGTGGGTGATGAAATCACCGGGCTGGATACCCGCGCGAAAGGCCGGGGTGTCGTCGATCGGCGAGACCACCTTGACCCAGCCATTTTCCATAGTCACCTCGATGCCGAGGCCGCCGAACTCGCCTTTGGTATTGATATCCATGTCGCGCGAGTTTTTCGGGTTGAGATAGCCCGAATGGGGATCGAGCGAAGTCAACATTCCGTTCAACGCCGCTTCGATCAGTTCCTCGTCGTTGACGGGATCGACATATTCCTGGCGCACCCGTTCGAAGACATCTCCGAACAGATCGAGGAGCTTGTAGGATTCCTTGCGCTCGGCGGCATGGACCGAATCAAACGGCAGGCTTGCGGCAAGAAACGCCAACGCGCCCGTCACAATCAGAGTCTTACGAATCATTCGTGAGCCTTACCACCTTGAGCTGAAAACCACGGCGCCGGATCGATCGGCTGGCCGTTCCGTCGCAATTCCACATAAAGAACGGGTTTGTCATCCGGCCCCATCACACCCACCGGTTCGCCCGAGCCGAGCCGTTGACCGACGGCGACGTCGATCCGGGTCATCCCGGCGAGCAGCGTATGATAGCCCTCGGCATGCTCGATGATCAAGAGCAGGCCGTAGCCGCGGAACGATCCGGCAAACGCCACCTGCCCATCGGCCGGTGCGATGACCTGGGCGTCCTTGCGGGTTTGGATATCCATCCCCTTGGCGATCAGGCCACCCTCCTTCTCTTGACCGAAGGCGGTGACGATGCGGCCGCGTGCCGGCGGCGGCATCCGCCCCCTGGCCGTGCCGAACGGCGTGCCGGGGGCAAGCGCGGCCGGTTTGGCGGCGGCGGCGGCCCGCGTCGCCTGTTCCGCATCCCGGCTGGCCTTCTCGGCTTCGATTTCCTTTTCGCGGGCGGCCTTGGCGGCGGCCAATTCAGCCTCGCGCGCGGCCCGCGCTTGGGCTTGTTCGCGTTCGCGGTTTTCCTGTTCGGCGCGCTTGGCGGCCAATTCGGCCTCGCGCGCGGCCTTTTGCGCGGCGATCTCGGCTTCGCGGGCGGCTTGGCGGGCGGCGATTTCCGCCTCGCGGGCGGCACGTTCGGCGGCGGCCTTGGCGGCGGCCTCGGCCAAACGGCGCTGACGTTCCTCGTCCAGGCGTTTGAGCAGGTCGCGCAGATCGTCGGCCTCGGCGGCCAGCTGTTTCATGCGCTGATCGACCTCGGCGGTGGCGGCCTCGGCCGCGGTTTCGATCTGGGCCTTGCGGTCGTACAGATCCTTCATGCGGTTGTGTTCGGCATCCAACACCTGGGTGGATTGGGCGATCCGCTTCTTTTGTTCGCCGATCCCGGCACGCAGAACGGCCACCGCATCAATATCGTCGCGCAGCGTCTTGACCGAGCGTTCGATCTCGGGCACCGCCGCGCGCAGCAGGATCGCCGAGCGCACGGTGTCGGCGGGCGATTGCGGCTGGGCCAGCAGCGCCTCGGTTGGGCGCCACGCCAAGCGTTGCAGCGCGGTCAGCACCCGGGTCATCTGGCCCGAGCGGCGGCCCAAGGCCTCGGACTTCGCTTTCTCGGTGGCGGTCAGATCGGCCAGTTGCGATTCCAGACCGGACAGTTGATCCTCGCTTTCCTGGGCGGCGCGGGCGGCCGCCACCATGCCGACCCGGATATGGGCCAGCTCGTCGGCGGCTTCGCGGGCCTTGCGCTGGTTTTCCTCGCGTTCGCCGCGGCTTTTTTCGAGCTGCTGTTCAACTTGCTTGAGGCGGATGTCCGGGGTGTCCTCGGCCCAAACCGGCTGGACCGCCAGCAATACGACAAGGATCCCCAGGCGGCTAAGTCGCCGCACGATCGCCCCTAAGCAGCGAAAGGCCGGTCATTTGCGCGGGCCGCGGCAAGGACAGCAGCGTCAGCAGGGTCGGCGCGACATCGGCCAAACGGCCGTCGCCCAAACCGGTCACCCCGGCCGGGGGATTGACCAGAATCGCATCGACCGGCCCGGTGGTGTGCGCGGTATGCGGTTGACCGGTGACGGGATCACGCATCAGCTCGACATTGCCGTGGTCGGCGGTAACCAGCATGCGCCCCCCGGCCGACAGCACGGCGGCTTCCAAACGCCCCAAGCAGGCATCGACGGTTTCGACCGCCCTAATCGCCGCATCCAAGATGCCGGTGTGACCGACCATGTCGCCGTTGGCGAAATTGGCGACCACCAGATCGAAACGCCGTGATTCGATGGCTTCGACCAGCTTGTCGCAAACTTGGACGGCCGACATTTCCGGCTGAAGGTCGTAGGTCGTGACCTTCGGGCTGTTGATCAAGATGCGTTCCTCGCCGGGATAAACCGCCTCCCGCCCGCCGTTGAAGAAGAAGGTGACGTGGGCGTATTTCTCGGTCTCGGCGATCCGCAGTTGGGTCATCTTGGCGCCCGAAACCACCTCGCCCAACAGATGATCCAGCGATTCGGGCGCAAACAGCGTGTTCAGATGGGCGGCCAGATCCTTGGAATATTCGGTCAGACCCAACCGCGCGGCCCAATCGACGACCCGATTCCGTTTAAAGCCCGAGAATTCAGGATCGACCAGGCAGGACAAAATCTCGCGCGCCCGGTCGGCGCGGAAATTGGCCATCAGCAGACCGTCGCCGTCACGCATGCCGGAATAATCGCCGATCACCGTCGGCAGCACGAATTCGTCGGTCTTGCCCGCCGCATAGGACTGGGTGATGGCGGCGCCCGCGCTGGGGGCGCCTTGCCCCTGGGCATTGACCAGCGCGTCCCAGGCCAAGGTCACCCGGTCCCAGCGCTTGTCGCGGTCCATCGCGTAATAACGGCCCGACACCGTGGCGATCCGCGCGTCGTGCCCGGCCACCGCCGCCTCGAACTGGGCGACATAGCCTTGAGCGCTGGACGGCGGCGTGTCGCGCCCATCCAAGAAGGCGTGCACACGGACCGGCACCCCCTTCGAGGCGACGGTTTTGGCCAAGGCGGCCAGATGCGCCTGATGCGAGTGCACGCCGCCGGGACTGACCAGGCCCATCAGATGCAACACGCCGCCGCTGGCCCGCAGGCGCTCGACCGCGTCCAGCAGCACGGGATTGGCGGCCAGCGATCCATCGGCGACGGCGGCGTCGATGCGCGGCAATTCCTGCATCACCACCCGGCCCGAGCCGAGATTCATGTGTCCGACCTCGGAATTACCCATTTGCCCATCGGGCAAACCGACATCCAGCCCGGAGCTGGCCAACAGACCGTGCGGATAGGCCGCCAGCAGATGCCGCCAATGCGGCGTGCTGGCCAAGGCGATGGCGTTGTCGGTGGACTCGTCACGGTGCCCCCACCCGTCAAGGATGCACAAGACGACGGGCGTGTGGGCGCGGGCGGAATCGTTGGTCATGGCGGTCTTTTTTTAACCCCTAGAAAACTATCCCCGGAAGGTTCCGTCCTCGCCCGAGGAGACCAGGGTGAAGGCGTTGGGATCGAATAACAGACTGACCGCGACCGTCAACACCCGTGCGCCGCTGATTTGCACCAAGCGGGCATGGCGCGGAATGTCGGGATAGTCGAACACCGCTTCGACCCGCCACTCGCCGCCATAGGTTCCGGCCTTGCGAAAAATATCGCCCGGACGCACATCCTCGCCTCGAACTTTCCCGGCGAACAAGCCCATGGCCACTCTTTCCTTAAATCACGTATTTTCACGGACTATAATATACGTCCGCAACGGCTGTCGATAGTCTAGCCTTGTTCTAAGGTGTATGCACGGGTCGCGAAATCGCCGACGTAATCGGTGGAGCCGACATGGATCAGGCGGCTAGTGGTGTCCAGCCAAATCTCGCCGCCCAGCGCGCGCCAGCGGCGGCAGAAGGAATAATCCTCGCTCAGATAGACACCGGTCTCGGGATCGATCTGACAGTCGAACAACGCGTACAGATTGGGGCTGGGATGGCTGGCCTCGCGCGGGAAGCCGTGCAGCTTGGCGAACTTGGTTTCGGGATAGCCCGCGATCATCCGCTCGATCATCGACCGGCGCAGCAGCTGAAATCCGCCACCCGCGTAGATGGCGGTGGCGAAGCCGTCCTGGCTTTGCCGCTTGTCCGCCCCCTCGAAGGTGCCGACGTAATTCAGGCCCGCACGTTCCAAGGGCTCACCGCCGAGTGTGCACCGTTCCGGCACGCGCGCCCAATCGATCGCCTTGATGGGATACAAGGCCCCCACGAAATCCTTATCGAAGCGCAGCATCCGTTCGACCTGGGCCGGTTCGAACCCGATATCGGCATCGATGAATAAAAGGTGGGTGGCGTCGGGATTGTCGAGAAAACAGCCCACCAGGGTCGCCCGTCCACGCGGGATCAGGCTGTCATACCCCAAAAGCGACAAGGCCACGCCGAAACCGGCCCGCGGGCCGCGCGCGATCAGGTCGAGCACAGACAGCATGTAGCGTTGCGCCACCACGCCCCCGAAACACGGCGTCGCAACCATCACCAGGGGGGTGGTCACCACGGGCAGACCCGTCAGCGCGCCATGGCGGCGACGCCCGAGCCCAGATCCAGCCCGGAGATCCACTCAAGAAAGCGCGGCACGTCGTCGCCCTTGAAGACTAGGCCGTGCTGCGGCGCCATCATTTCGATATCGAGCTTCGAGACCGCCGCCACCCAGGCATCGCGCGCGCGGTTCGACGACATCCAGCGGCGATGGAACCCTTCCATATACGGAATATGGCTGGCGAAATTCTCGACGAACATCCCGCTGGCCGCGCCCGGCGGCACCAGCGCCGCCCCCATGTCGCCCGAAAACAAAATTTTCGCCTTGGCATCGTAAACGTGGAAATTGCCGGGCGAATGCAGATAGTGAGCGGGCACCAGTTTCAGGCGGACATCCGATCCCAGCGAGATTTCCATGCCTTCGTCGGGGATGGCGGTAAAAACCGCCTCGCGGTCGAAATGAGCAATGAAGCCGGTCCACAGCGCCGAGACGTAAATCTTGGTTTCCGGGTTGCACACCCGGCGCCACAGCGGCAGCGACGAGCCGACATCCGGGTCTTGGTGGCTAAGGAAAATGCCGCTGACATCCTCGATCGCGATTTCCTGGGTGATCGAGGCCAGCATCGGCGGGAACACTTCCATCCCGCCCGGGTCAAGCAGCATCGCCCCGCCCTGCGCGCAGACCACGTATTGGACGGTGTCGATGACGGCGTCCGGCTTGGCCGGGTCCTGGCCAAAGGCCAGCCAGCGGTGGGAGCCCTGATTATAAAGGGAAACGCATTTCATCGACGCTCACTCCCCAAGAATGCGCTTTGCCTGCAATTCATGCAGATTTTCCAGACCGATGCGGCGCAGCGAATCGCCTTTTTCCAACGCGCGCCGGACGGCGTCCGACGCCTCGTCGATCATTTGGCGCAGGTCATCGACATAGCGGCGCATGGTATCCGACACGGTCCGGAATTCCTTTTCATGCACCCCGGCCGACGAGGCCTCGATCGCGATGTTGGTGGCGATCGAGTCGGACTGACTGACCACTTCCTCGATCGCCTGGGCGCGCCGCGCCACCGCCTCGACGCTGTCGGCCAACGAATCCAAGGTATCGACCATCCGGCGCATCACCTGGGCGAACGCGCGGTCGGCGACGATTCCGGCACTTTTCGACGAGGCGCTGTTGGCGGCGACCAGATCGGCGGCCCGCTCGAACAAATGCAATTGCAGCAACTCGCGCAGAACGTCCGACGACAGGGCGTAGGTTTTGACCCGCAGCCCAAACATTTCGCCTTGAATTTGCGCCAAGCGGTTGACGAGTTCGCGGGTGTATTGGGTCAAGGCCCGCACGGCGCGCCCCATCTCGCCGGCCCGCCCGGCCGCCAATTCGGCGTTCAACGACAAAATCCGCAGATTTTCCGCCAGTTCGTCGAGCTCGCCGAAGGCGTGAAACGCCCGCCGGCAATCCCCCAGCAACCCGCTTGCCCGGCCCTGGATACGGACCGAGCGCTGAGCCTCGCGCCTTGCGCGCCGCACCCCCGCCGACAACTGCGCCATCGACTTGGTTCCCCCGATGCCGACCTAATCTGAGCCGGATCATACAGAAATTGCCCGCCCGCGACAGAGCCATTTTTCGGATACCGGTTTTATCTTGCTTGCTTGGCTGGGCAATTGAGCTATAGTTGCGGGGAAACACATCTTGCCGCTCGCTCGCTGGCTTCGGTCCGAGACGAGATTGTAAGGGTGGGCCATTGGCCCACTTTTTTGTTTTTTGGGGCACATGGACCACAATACGCATCTTGAAGCCTTGGTTATCCCGACACTCGACTCTCTTGGGTTCGAGCTCGTACGGGTGCGGATTCAGGGGCGCCAGCGGCCAACCGTTCAGGTCATGGCCGAGCCCAAGGAAAAGCGCCCGATGACGGTCGAGGATTGCGCCCGGATCAGCCGGTCGCTGTCGGCCGTCCTCGACGTCGAGGACCCGATTTCCGGGGCCTATGTCCTGGAGGTCAGCTCGCCCGGAATCGACCGCCCGTTGACGCGCACCAAGGATTTCGTCGAATGGGCGGGGTTCGAGGCGAAGATGGAAGCCGACCCGCCGGTGGACGGCCGCAAGCGGTTCAAGGGCAAGCTGCTGGGGTTGGACGAACACGAGCAGGTCGGCCTGCTGGTCGAAACCGGCGAGGAGGTTCGCATCCCCCTGTCCTCGGTTAAGTCGGCCCGCCTGGTGCTAACCGACGATTTGATCGCCGCCGTGACGGCGGCCCACAACGAAATCGATGATGAATCCGCCGATCCGGCGGAGCCGAATTAATCAGACGAAAGAAAGCCGGAAGATGGAACGTATCGCCGCACTCCCCCGTCCCGAACTCCTTCAAGTCGCCGACGCGGTCGCCCGCGACAAGGGCATCGACCGCGACGAGGTGCTGGAAGCGATGGAACAGGCCATTCAAAAGGCCGGCCGTTCAAAATACGGGCACGAACACGACATCCGCGCCCATGTTGATCGCAAGACCGGTGAAATTCTGCTGGCCCGCTATCTCGAAGTGGTCGAGGCGGTCGAGAACGAGGCGACCCAGATCCCGCTGGCCCGCGCCCTGAAGAAGAACCCCGAGGCGAAAGCCGGCGACTTCCTGATCGATCCCCTGCCGCCGATCGATTTCGGCCGCATCGCCGCGCAGACCGCCAAGCAGGTCATCGTTCAAAAGGTCCGCGACGCCGAGCGTCAGCGCCAGTTCAACGAATATAAGGACCGCATCGGCGAAATCGCCAATGGTCTGGTCAAGCGGGTCGAGTTCGGCAATGTCGTGGTCGATCTGGGCCGGGCCGAGGCGATGCTGCGCCGCGACGATCTGATCCCGCGCGAAACGCTGCGGACCGGTGACCGGGTGCGCGCCTATATCGCCGACGTGCGGATCGAGGCTCGCGGCCCGCAGATTTTCCTGTCGCGCACCCATCCCCAATTCATGTCCAAGCTGTTCGCGCAGGAAGTGCCGGAAATCTATGACGGCATCATCGAGATCAAGGCGGTCGCCCGCGATCCGGGCTCGCGCGCCAAGATCGCCGTGTTGTCGCACGATTCCTCGATCGATCCGGTGGGCGCCTGCGTCGGCATGCGCGGCAGCCGCGTGCAGGCCGTGGTCGCCGAGTTGCAGGGCGAAAAGATCGACATCATCCCCTGGTCCGGCGAGCCGGCGACCTTCGTGGTCAACGCCCTGGCCCCGGCCGAGGTCAGCAAGGTGGTGCTCGACGACGAAAGCCACACCATGGAAGTGGTGGTTCCCGATGATCAGCTCAGCTTGGCGATCGGCCGTCGCGGCCAGAACGTGCGCCTGGGCAGCCAGCTGACCGGCTGGAGCATCGACATCATGACCGAGGCCGAGGAATCCGAGCGCCGCACCGAGGAATTCCGCTCGCGCTCGAACGCCTTCATCGAGGCGCTGGATGTCGATGACGTCATCGCCCACCTGCTGGTCACCGAGGGATTCTCGTCGGTCGAGGAAGTGGCCTTCGTGCCGCTTGAGGATCTGGTCGATATCGAAGGCTTCGACGAGACGATCGCCGACGAACTGCAAAACCGCGCCCGGGCCTATCTGGCCGAGCTGGACGAACGCAGCGAGGTCAAGCGCAAGGATATGGGCGTCGCCGACGAGGTCGCCGCGATCGAGGGCCTGTCGCCGCCGATGCTGGTCAAACTGGGCGAGAAGGGGGTCAAAACCCTCGACGATCTGGGCGATCTGGCCAGCGACGAATTGATCGACATCCTGGGCAAGGACCAAATGGACGAGGATCAGGCCAACGCCGTGATCATGGCGGCCCGCGCCCATTGGTTCGAGGGCACCGACGGTTGACCGGCGAAGACCCGGAATCGCCGGACGAGGACGAAAAACCATCGGGACCGCGGCGCCGGTGCATTGTGACCGGCCAGGTTCTGGACAAGGCGGAGCTGTTGCGCTTCGTCGTCTCGCCCGAGGGCGAGGTGGTGTTCGATGGACAAGGACGCTTGCCCGGGCGGGGAATCTGGTTGTGCCCGGGCCGGGATGTGGTAAATACGGCGGTTACGAAACGCTTGTTCGCCAAGGCGGCGCGGCGGGCCGTGAGTGTGGCGGCCGATTTAGCCGACCGGGTCGATAGGGTGTTGCTTCGCCAAGCGCTTGATTGTCTCGGGCTGGCGCGCCGCGCCGGACAGGCTGTTACAGGGTTCGAGAAAGTGCGTGCCGAACTGATCGCCCGCCGAGTGGCGGTGCTGGTCGAAGCGCGTGATGCTGCGGCCTCGGGGCGCGACCGGATGCGGGCGCTGGGAACCGGGTTGCCGCAGGTGGAACTGTTCGATGCGGCCGAACTTGGGGCCGTGTTCGGCCGGGACGCGGCGGTGCATGTCGCCGTCGCCCCGGGCGGACTAGCGGAACGTTTGATGAAGGTATGTTCGCAGCTCGGCGGATTCCGTGCCGGGGCGACGAGGAACGAAAGCGGTCAATGAACGATCAGGATCAAGAGCGCAAAGCCCCCCTCAAACTGGCCCAACCGGGCAAGCTTGAGCTGAAGAAGACTGTCGAGACCGGCCAAGTCCGGCAAAGCTTCTCGCATGGACGCTCCAAGGTGGTCACCGTCGAGGTGCGCAAGAAGCGCACCTTCACGACCGGCGCCAGCGGCGCCATGCACGAAGTGCGCGAAGGCGCCCAGGAAACCGCCGAGGCCGAATTGGCCCAGGCCATGGTGGCGCACAACACCGCCGATGCCGCCCAAAAGGCGGCCGCCATGCCGCCCCCGCTGCACGATTTGACCTCGCAGGAAAAGAACGCCCGCGTCCGCGCGCTGCAAGAAGCGCTGAAGGCCGAGGACGAAGCCCGCCTTCGCGCCGAGGAAGAGGCGCGTCAACAGGCCGAGGACGACGTCCGCCGGCAAGCCGAGGAAGCCCTGCGCGCCGAGGAAGAATCCAAGGCCGCCCAACTGCGCGCCGAGGAAGAGGCGAAAGCCCCCAAACCGGTTGAACCGGTTGCCCAGGCGGCCCCCGCCGCCGCTGCTCCCGCCGGACCGGCCAAACCCGCGGCGCCCGCCGCCGCGACAGCTCCGGCCAAACCGGCTTCCCCCGCGGCCCCGGCCGCGCCGGGAACCACGGCCGCCGCTGCTCCGGGCACTCCCGGCGCCCCCCGGCCCAAGACCGCCGCCGAGGAAGAAGAAGAAGACGAAGCCGCCCGCGCGCGCAAACGCGCCGCCGCCCACAAGCCCGCCCCGGTCAAACGGGTCGAGCCCCGGCGCCGCACCGGCAAACTGACCATCACCGCCGCGCTGGACGAGGACGACAAGGCCGAACGCGGCCGGTCGCTGGCCTCGGTGCGCCGCGCCCGTGAACGCGAACGGTTGAAGCAACTGCAAAAGGGCGCCGAAAAGGTCGTCCGCGAAGTCATCGTGCCCGAAACCCTGACCGTTCAGGAACTGGCCAACCGTATGGCCGAGCGCGGCGGCGACGTCGTCAAGGCGCTGATGCGGATGGGCGTGATGGCGACCATCAACCAATCGATCGACGCCGATACCGCCGAATTGGTGGTCACCGAATTCGGCCACACCACCAAGCGGGTCTCGGACGCCGACGTTCTGCTGGGTCTGGGCGGCATCGCCGACATCGACGACCAGATGCTGTCGCGTCCGCCGGTGGTCACCGTCATGGGTCACGTCGATCACGGCAAGACCTCGCTGCTCGACGCGCGACGCGAAACCGACGTGGTGTCGGGCGAGGCGGGCGGCATCACCCAGCATATCGGCGCCTATCAGGTGTCGGCGCCGGGCGGCAACCGCATCACCTTTATCGACACGCCGGGCCACGCCGCGTTCACGGCCATGCGGGCGCGCGGTGCCAACATGACCGACCT
>CAIULK010000065.1 GCA_903899885.1 uncultured Rhodospirillaceae bacterium | reverse complement strand
GGCGGCGGAGGCGGCGGCCGACAGGTCGATGCCCTCGATCTTCTCGCCCGACAGCAACCCCTTGCCGGTCAGATAGAGGGGGGTTTCCTCATAGCTGTTGGTGCGCTCGACATACATCTCGCGCACCACCTTGACGGTCATGCGGAGCTGCTCAAGCGCCGTGATCTCACGGAAGGCGAGGTTGCGGTCCTTGCGCGGGAAGCGCGCGTGTAGCGACCAGCCCCTCGGCTCCTGGACATAGACCTCGTAATGGACGATGGCCATGACGCCGCGAACCGCTCCCGTGTGTCTTCAGGATCAGCGTAAGTGATCCCACCCGCGAGTGGCTGTACCGTCTTCGGGAACCGAAGTCCACCACAAACAGCGGTGGATTATTTCTTCAGGCCGAAATTGGCGAAGCGCTTGTTGAACTTGGCGATCTGACCGCCCGAATCAACCATGCGATGCACGCCGGTCCACGCCGGATGCGACTTGGGATCGATGTCCAAACGCATCGAATCGCCGGGCTTGCCCCAGGTCGAGCGAGTCTTGAATTCCGAGCCGTCCGTCATGATCACGGTGATCTCGTGGTAGTTGGGATGAATATCGTTTTTCATGGCGAACCTGTGTGACCTGGGTAGGCTGGGAACGGCGGTGTATATCCAAAACCCTTGCGGCGCGCAAGGCGAAATTGGTACGCATGGGCGCGTAACGCAGCCACGAGGGGTTTTCCGCGAATGGACGAACAGCAATTCCTGGCGCGGGTGACGTCGGATCTGGAAAATTTGGCCGAACGGATCGAGGCGGCGCGGGATGATGCCGAGGTCGATCTCGAAAGCGGCATCCTGACGGTGATCGCCCCCGGCGGCACCTATGTGCTTAATCGCCACCTGCCGAACCGCGAGATTTGGTTGTCCTCGCCCCAAAGCGGGGCGTGGCATTTCGCCTTCCAAGACGGGGCGTGGCGGTCCACCCGCCCGCCCGCCGCCGAACTCGTCGCGCTGCTCGAGGGCGAATTGGGGCCGTTTTAAGGGCCGGTGTTGATTTTCGGCGGCCTGGAATGCCATAATGGTGGTGATCGGGGCCTTCGGGACCGGTCATTCACCATGGGTCCAGCCGCTGTCCGGTGGACCAAAGGTCGTGTCGCTCGCTGGAGGATATGACGATGAGCGCCTATTTTCCCGTCCTTGACGGCGGTCTTGCGAAATATCTGCGTGATATCCGCGCCTTCCCGGTCCTTGAACCGGAGGAGGAGTATATGCTTGCCCAACGCTGGGTTCAGCACGGCGATACCGGGGCGGCGCACCGGCTGGTCACCAGCCATCTGCGTCTGGTCGCCAAGATCGCGATGCGGTACCGCCATTACGGTTTGCCGCTGGCCGAGCTGATCGGCGAGGGCAATATCGGCCTGATGCGCGCGGTCAAGAAATTCGACCCGGAAAAGGGCTTCCGCTTGGCCACCTATGCGATCTGGTGGATCAAGGCCTCGCTCAACGAATTCGTTCTCGGGTCGTGGTCGCTGGTCAAGATCGGCACCCTGGCCGCTCAGAAAAAGCTGTTCTTCAATCTGCGCCGGGTCAAGGCGAAGCTGGACATGATCGATCATGGCGATTTGTCGCCCGGTCAAGTCCGCCAGATCGCGCTGGAACTGGACGTGCCCGATCGCGATGTGGTGGCGATGGACCGCCGGTTGTCGGCGCGCGATTCGTCACTCAACGTGCCGGTCGGCGACAGTCAGCTTGAAATGCAGGATCTGGTGCCCGACGAGTCGGACAATCAAGAAACCGTCTTCGCCCGCGCCGAGGAGCTGGGGAAGGGCCGCGCGTTGATCCATCAGGCGATGGAAGTCTTGTCGGAACGCGAGCGCGCGGTTTTCGCCGCGCGGCGCCTCAGCGATGCCCCGCCGACACTCGATGAATTGGGTGTGCGGTTCGGCGTTTCGCGTGAGCGGATCCGCCAGATCGAGGCGAAGGCGTTCGAAAAGGTTCAGGCGGTGGTGCGTGCGGGGTTCCTGCCGGCGCTTCCGGTTTCCTAACCCATCGGCGCCGAGGCCCCCAGTCCCTTTGGTATCCAACGCCTTAAGGGGGGAAGGGTCTCGGCCAGCCGGTTCAACGCCGTCCACCAGACGCGGTATTGGTTCCGCGCGTCGTCCCGGGCCTCCGGGCTCGGCCAATAGCGGATCGGGCAAAAGGGATAGCGGACGCGGACAAGGACAACCCGGCCCTTGATCATATGGCGTTCGAAATGCCCCTCGTCGGGCAGAAAGGCGTCATCGACCAGATGCTCGCCGTCGATATCGATGCGGTGCACCGGGGCGGGGGCGGGGATTCCCCCGCCAGCATCGGGAACGCTGGCGATCCGCGCGTAGTGGCGCAACAGCGCCGGTCCAAGCGGGTCGATGGCCGACAGCGTGATCATTTGGTCGTGAACCGCCTCGGCGTCGGGGTGCAGGCGGTAGCGTTGCCGGTGCCCGGTGCCCGGAATGACCGCGCCCAGCAGCCGCGCCTGTTCGACGGCAAGGCAGCTGTCCTTGCGGGCGGTGGGGGGTGCCGCTTTTTTCCTCGGCTTGGCGCCGGTCAGCAGGTCCTTGCCGGTTACCCGGTCGGCCTTTTGGTCGCGGTACACCCAAATCAGCAAGTCGGCCACGGAAATCGCCTCGGGGACCACGGCGTCCAGTCGGATGATCGGCATGTTGGCCTCTTATCCCGGAATTTTGCGAATCAACGGCGGGCAGGTCAGGAATTCGCGGCCCAAGGCGGCGATGCGCACGCGGGCGCGCCCGGCGCCATCGACGGCGGCGGGATCAACGACCGTGCCGCACAGGGCGCGGGGGTAGCGGCCCAGGGTGGCGAAGGCGACGCGGTCGCCCTTGTGCAGGCGGGCCGAGGCGGGGGGGCTGTTGGACATGGCGGAGTCTCCATTGGTGCGAGACCCTAGGTATACAAATCGCAATGCGCAACTACAAGACTTGACATGCGAAATTAATAACTGCGTTTGCGGCGAAACAGTGCGATAGTCGCTCCATGCGAAACGAATGGCTGTCACGGCGTCTGAAGGACATGGGCAAGACCGGCATCGGTCTGGCGCGGTCGCTTGGCGTCGATAAGGCGCGGGTCTCGGAAATCATTGGGGGGCGGCGCGGTGTGCGTGCCGAGGAAGTGCCCGTGATCGCCCATTACCTGCACATGAGCGAGTCCGAGGTGATCGCCTGCTTGGCCGGGCGTGCCGGACCCTTGGCTGGTTCCGACGATGTGCCGCCTCCGCGTGCCCTTCCGGCGGGGGAGGGGGGGGCGCCGATGGGGGAGGCACCGGCCGGGGCTTTCGGCTTCAACGCCGCCCGCCTTCCGCCGACCGCCGCGATGCCCCTGGATGTGCCGGTTTTTGGCACGGCGGTGGGCGGCGTGGATGGCGATTTCGAGATGAATGGCGAGGTCATCGACCGGGTCCGCCGTCCGCCGGGTCTGACCAACGCGCGCAACGCGTTCGCGTTGTATGTCGTTGGTACCTCGATGTCGCCGCGCTACGATGAAGGCGATCTGATTTTCCTGCATCCCGGCCGCCCGCCGGTTCCGGGGTGTGACGTGGTCGTCGAGCTGCATGCGCAAGACGAATTCGGGCGCCACAAGGCGCTGTTGAAGACCTATGGTGGCAAAACCCCGACCCGGCTTTTGCTGTCCCAGCTCAACCCTGCCGGCCCGGTCGAGATTCCGCTTGATCAGGTTCGTCAGGTGTTGCGGGTTCTGCGGACCAACGAGTTGCTGGGCGTCTGACCTGTTGCGGCCTATTTCGCAACCGTCGGCTTGACGGGGAGTTGCGATAACGGTATCCATGTTCCCTGCGTGATGCGCAAGGAGCGGGACGATGATCAAGGATCGCGGCGCGATCGAGCGCCGATGGGACGGCCCCATTCCCTTTTGGGAAGAGGATGGCCCGGGACCCGAGGTGGAAATCCGCCGCCGCATGCGGGTGCATCGGCGCTTGGCGCTGGAATTCGCGGCGGCGGCGCGGCGCTGTGGCCAACCGGCCGACGTGGCGCGCCTTCGCGCCAATGTGGCGGGCGAACGCCGCGCTCACTCCCAACTCGCGCGGCTTCTGAATCATACCGGCGGGCACAATGTTTGTCCCATGCCCAATGCAGGTTCGCCGGTATCCAGCGGCCGTTGAGGCTGCGCTCGGCGAGGGACAATACGGTGGTGAGCCGATTTATCGGCTCACCGGTATCAGGGACTTTCGGCGCGGTAGGCGTCCAACGCGTCGTGGGCGCTGGCAAACGCATCGATCAGCGTCAGCCGCAGCGCCGGGGCGCCGCCGCAATCCCCGCTCCGGCCCATTTCCTCGAGCCGCAGGCACAGGCCGGCCAACCGGGTCATTCCCAAAGCGAGGCTGCCGCCCTTCAGCTTGTGGGCGGTTTTGTTCAGGCTTTCGGCATCGCCCGAATCGATGGCCGCCAGAACCGCGTTCAACATGCCCCCGCCCGCTTGTTCGAAGCGGTCGCAGACGATCGCGATATCGCCCAGATCCTCGCGCATTTGGTCCAGCACCGCCGTGTCGATATCGGCCTGAGCCGGTTTGGGGGCGGGCGGCGGCGGGACGGGCGCCGGGGGTGGCGCCGTGGTCCGGCCGATCCGTTCGTCCCAACGTTCGATGGTCGCGGCCAGCCGGGCGCGATCGACCGGCTTGGGCAAATAGTCGTCCATCCCGGCGGCCAAAAAGGTCTCGCGGTCGCCGGTCATGGCGTTGGCGGTCATCGCGATGATCACCACGCCGCTTTTCGGCCCGTGCAGGGCGCGGATCGCCTTGGTCGCGGTGATCCCATCCATGTTCGGCATCTGCACGTCCATGAAGATAAGGTCGTAGTCGCATTTCTCGACCAGCGACAGCGCTTCCCGGCCATCGTCGGCGACGTCGGCCCGGTGGCCCAGTTTCGACAACAGGCCGACCGCGACCTGCTGATTGACGGCGTTGTCCTCGGCGACCAGAATCCGCAAGCCCCGGACGGCGGACGGGGCCTCCGCGGTGGCCTCCGGCGCCTTGGGCGATGGCGGCGCCGCGATCCGGCGGCCGGGATGGGTGAAATTCATCAACCGGTCCAGCAGCG
>CAIULK010000064.1 GCA_903899885.1 uncultured Rhodospirillaceae bacterium | reverse complement strand
TTCCTTGGTGCGGATCAAGTTCCGCACCGGGGCCAGCTGACGCATCATGTCGTCCGAGGTCAGCGAATAGACGGTGCCGCAGCAATTCCAGCGCTGCAACTCCTCGAACTCGACATTCAGGTGCTTCAGGGCGAACAGCGTCGAATCATCGAAATTCAGCGCTTGGTTCTTGAGGGTGCACCCGGGGTAATAGCTGAGCTTCATCGGACGTCCCTCAACTGGTGAACTTGCGCATGGCGCCGATCAGAGCGATCGGCGGCACCGAGGTGCGAACCTCGTTGGGGATCTTCTCGAGCACCAGATAGTCGTTGCGTTCGCGCAGGTGGAACTGGCGCAGCGACTCGATGGTTTCGGCGATCCGCACACCCTTGGGGCAGCGCGAATTGCAGGTCAGGCACGACACGCACATCCAGATCGCGCCGCTTTTCAGCAACTCCTCTTCCATCCCCAACTGGGCGAAGCGGATGATCTGGTTGGGCAGGATGTCCATATAGGCCGCCATCGGGCAGCCGGCCGAACATTTGCCGCACTGATAACACTTCAGCAGATCCTGGTCCGCCAGCCGCTCGACCTTGGTGACGAAGGCGTTGGCGACGCTTTGGCGCGTGATGCGTACCGTCATGGCGCTCCGCCTATCACTTGTGGTCGCCGCGGCTGATGCGGCTGCGCAGCATCGAGTGGCGGGCCGGGGTGTTGCCCAGACGCGCCAGCTGTTGCAGCTTGACGTCCTCGGGCGTGTAGGACGGCAGGATCACCGGAGCGACCAGATCGCTTTCGACGCCCGCGTCGGACATTTCCTTGGCATAGCGCACCACGTGATCCAGGTTCGGCTTGCCGATCTTCGAGGTCTTCGAAAATTCCGACGCGATCTTGCCCGCGCGGCGGCCGAAGACGTTGTAATCGAGAACCGAGTTGCCCATCAGGCGGTTGCGGCCATGCACGCCGCCCGACGCCTCGCCCGCCACGAACAGGCCGGGGATGTTGGTCTGGCACTGGCCGTCGATCTCGACGCCGCCGTTCTGATAGTGCAGCGACGGGAAGATCAACATCGGATCCTTGACGATATCGATGCCGAACTGGCCGAACTGGCGCACCATCGCCGGGAAGTGATGACGGGTGTAGCCCTCGCCATGCAGCATGTCGATGATCGGGCTGTCCAGCCAGATGCCGGTGCGGGACGCCCCGGTGTCGATGCCCATGCCCCGTTCGGTGCATTCGCGGATGATCGCGGCGCTGGAAACGTCGCGCGGTTCACGCGGGAAGACGAACAGCTCGCCGTTCTTGTTGACCGGCTGACCGCCCGCGCCACGGATCTTTTCCGTGATCAGGAAGCCCGCGATCTGCTCGGGGAACACCGCACCGGTCGGGTGGTATTGCACCGAGTCCATGAACTTCAGCTTGGCACCGGCACGGTAAGCCATCACCAGACCGTCGCCGGTCGCACCATAGTGGTTGGTGGTCGCAAAGCCGCGGATGTGCAGACGCCCGAAGCCGCCCGAGGTGATGATCGTCGACTTGGCGCGCACGGTCAGGAACTGCTCGGTGTCCAGGCTGTACAGCACGGCGCCGCAGCAATGGCCCTTCTCGTCGAGCAGCAATTCGACGGCCGGCTCGAACTCGCGGACCGTGATCATGTCGGGGTGGTTCTTCACCTCGTCCATCAGGGTGCGCATGATGATGGCGCCGATATAGTCGCGGCACGACACCATCCGCTTGCGCGAGGTCCCGCCGCCGTGCAGCACCTGCATCGAGCCGTCGTCCATCTTGTCCCAGATGACGCCCAGCTTTTCCAGCTCGCGCACCACTTCCGGGCCGTCCTCGGTCAGAATCTTGACCAGTTCGGGCTTGTTCTCGAAGTGGCCGCCGCCGATGGCGTCCAGGTAATGCCGGGTCGGCGAGTCGGCCGGGGCCACCGCGGCCTGCATGCCGCCTTCCGACATCATCGTGTTGGCGTCGCCCATGCGCAGCTTGGTGGCGATCATCGACTTGACGCCGTTGCGCGCCGCCTCGATCGCCGCCCAGCACCCGGCACCGCCGCCGCCGATGATCAGCAGATCGGTTTCGTAGTCGGGCTTGGTCAGATGGATGTCCATCAGCTTGGGCTCGACCATCGAATGGGCTTCGAGGATCTCGGTGACCTCGGTGGTCAGTTCCTCGCCCTTGTTCGGACCGATCCGCACGGTGCGCAAGGCGCCCGGGGCGTAGTCGGGGTGGAACTTGTTCAGGACGTCTTGGCGTTCCTCGGCCGTCATCGGCGTGAAGACGGGCTGGCCCGACTTGGCCAATTCCAGGCGCTTCGCCCGGGTCGCCTCAACCGCCTTCAGTGAACCCGCCATATACTCTGGATACATCTCTATACCCCCGGAAATCCGTTCGTTGCTTTAAGGTGCCGCGCGAAAGGGCGGCGGCGGGTCACGCCTCGATATCGCGAGCGTAGTAGAGCTTGCTCAGCTCGTCCTTGGCCATCGACATCAGGGTCGCGTATTCGGCATCGAACTTGCCGGCGTGCATTTCGTCGATGCGATCGTCGAGATGCTGGCTGTGCTTGCTGAGGTAACGGCCATACAAGCGGCGGCCCAGAATGCCCACCTTGTGCTGGACGATTTCGGCCGGGCAGCGCAGCGCGCACAGGCCACAAGCGACACAGTCGAAGGACAGGTCCATGATCATGGCGATATCGCCACGCATCGCCGCTTGGATATAATCCATGGTCTTCAGACCCTGCGGGCACGCCTTCGAGCAGGTGTTGCAGGCCACGCAGCGGAAGACCACCGGGTAAAGCTGCTGAATGGTGGTGACGTCGGGCGTCAGCTTTTCCAGATCGTAGATCGCCTTTTCCATCGGAACGGCGGGAACCTGGGTCAGCGACATGCCTTCCTTGACCAGCGTCGTGCAGGCCAGACCGGTATGAATCTTATAATCGCCGGGCAAGCGGTAGATGGTCCCGCAGGCGCCGCAGAAACCTTCGCGGCAACCGGCGCCGCGAATGATCTGATGACCGGCATATTCGATGGCCCGCATGATCGTCGCATGCTCGGGCACCGTGTGACGCTTGCCCATGATGAGGACGGTCACCATGCGCGGCTGAGGCTCGTGTCCGGCCGGCGTCTGTCCATGGGCTTCGGCCTTAGCACTTTTCATCCACGTCTCTCCGTCTTCGTGGGCCTTGTCGTCGGAGCCCGCAAGATGAGATTTACCGGATGAATTTGAAACACCCGCTTGGAGGTAGGGTGAAACTCTTATGGGTGGGGGCATTCCAACCCCGACCGCACACTTAAGGCATAGGCTGGCTCACCCGGCCGGTTCGACGTTCCAAATCTGACGCGCGTAATCGTGGGCGGTGCGGTCGATCGAGAACCGGCCCATGCGGGCGATGTTGAGCAAGGCCCTTTGGTTCCACTGCCGATGGTCGCCGAACAGCGCCGCCACCCGGGCTTGACAGTCGATATAGGCGCGGTAGTCGGTCAGCACCAGGAACTCGTCGTGGGTCATCAGGGCATCGACGATCGGGCGGTGGCGATTGCAGTCCTCGGGCGAGAACCAGCCGTTCGCGATCACATCCAGGGCTTGGCGCAATTCCGGATCGGCGTGGTACAGGTCCCAGGTGGCCTGTCGGCGGGTGCTTCGCAGATCGTTGGCCTGATCGGCGTCGAGGCCGAAGATGAAGATGTTGTCCTCGCCGACCTCGTCCTTGATCTCGATATTGGCGCCGTCCAGCGTGCCGATGGTAAGCGCGCCGTTCAGCGCGAACTTCATGTTGCCGGTGCCCGAGGCCTCGGTGCCGGCGGTCGAGATCTGCTCGGACAGATCGGCGCCGGGAATGATGATCTGCGCCTGCGAGACGTTGTAGTTGGGGATGAACACCAGCCGCAGCCAGCCGTTGATCGCCGGGTCGTGGTTGACGAGCTGCGCGATGTCGCTGGCCAGCCGGATGATCCGCTTGGCCATGTGATAGGCGGGGGCGGCCTTGCCCCCCAGGATTACCGTGCGCGGCACCATTCCCTGGGTCGCCCCGGCGCGGATGCGGTTGTACAAGGTGACCACGTGCAGAAGGTTGAGAAGCTGACGCTTGTATTCGTGGATGCGCTTGACCTGAATGTCGAACAACGAGGCCGGGTTGACATGAACGCCGGTGGTTTCGGCGATCAGCGCCGCCAAGCGGCGCTTGTTGTGGGCCTTGACCGCGTCCAGTTTCCCCAGGAAGTCGGCATCCTCGGCGAAGGGTTCCAGAGTCTTGAGCTGGTCGAGGTGGCGCGGCCACGTGCCGCCGATATGCGATGAAATCAGCTCGCTCAATTGGCGGTTCGACAGCATCAGCCAGCGGCGCGGCGTCACCCCGTTGGTGACGTTGACGATACGCCCCGGCAGCACGACGTCGAGGTCGTGAAACAAACCACGGCGAATCAAATCGGTGTGAACCGCCGCCACCCCGTTGACCTTGTGCGACCCGACGAAGGCCAGATGGGCCATGCGCACGCGGCGTCCGCCTTCCTCGTCGATGATCGAGATGCGGCGATACAGATCGAAATCGCCCGGGCGAATGTGCTGAACATGCTCGAGGAAGCGGTGGTTGATTTCGCAAACAATCTGATAGTGGCGCGGCAAAAGGCGGCTGAACATATCGACCGGCCAAGTTTCCAGCGCCTCGGGCATCACCGTGTGATTGGTGTAGGCGAAGGTGCGCACGCAGATGTCCCACGCCTCCTCCCAGCCCATGCCGTGGAGATCCAGCAGCAGGCGCATCAATTCGGGGATGGCGATCGCCGGGTGGGTGTCGTTAAGCTGGATGGCGATCTTGTCGGGCAGCGCCTTGAGGTCGGGATTGAGCTTGGAAAAGCGGCGCAGGATGTCCTGCAACGAGGCGGCGACGAAGAAATATTCCTGTTTGAAGCGCAATTCCTTGCCCGAATGGGTGGAATCGTCGGGATAGAGGATACGCGACAGATTCTGCGATTCGATGCCACCACGCACGGCATCGACATAATCGCCGGTATTGAAACGGCTGAGATCGAAGGTGTTGAGCGCGTCGGCCCGCCAAAGACGCAAGGTGTTGACCGTCTGCGACAGGAATCCGGTGATCGCCTGATCGCGGCCGACCGCCACCACCCGCTCGCCATCGACCCATTCGTGGCGCAGCCGCCCTTGCGCGTCGGTGAAATGAATCACCCGGCCGCCGAACTGCACCTCGAACACGCTTTTCTCGCGCTTGAATTCCCACGGGCTGCCGTTGCGGGCCCAATCGTCGGGCTCCTCGATCTGCTCGCCGCCCACCAGGCGCTGGCGGAACATGCCGTAGTCATAGCGGATGCCATAGCCCCAGCCCGGCACGCCGATGGTGGCCAACGAGTCCATCAGGCAGGCCGCCAAACGGCCGAGGCCGCCGTTGCCCAATCCCGCCTCGGGTTCCGAGAAGGCGATATTCTTCCAGTCGAGCCCCAGCAGTTCATAGGCCTTGCGGCAGGTTTCATAGAGGCCCAGCTTGACCAAGTTGCCCGACAGCGACCGGCCGATCAAAAACTCCATCGACAAATAGCAGACCACCTTGGGGTTGGTGCGGTAATTGGCCTCGTGGCTGGCCAGCCATGCCGGGGCCATCAGATCGCGGCAGGCGTAAGCGGTCGCCTGCTGCCAATCGTCGGCCGTCATGGTCTGCTGGTTCTTGCCGATCGTTTTGCAGACGTGATCGAGGATACGGTCGCGGAATTCCTCCGCGGATAGCGTCGGCACTTGGGTCTCGCGCATGACTTTTCCCGTCCCCCGGTTTTGGTTACATTTAATCGGACTTGATGACCCGCAGCCCGTCAAGCGGCAACCCCGCCGCGGCCAAGCCACGGAACAGGCGGGCGACGCGGGCGGTCACCACCGTTCCTTGGGCCAAAAGCAGGTTGCCGTTGGGATCGATCAAATCTTGGGCGACGACCATGCCCTCGGCCAGACCGGTGACCGGAACCGGCTCGCCGTCCCGGGCGGGGGGGGGAACATGCCGCCCCTCCAATCCGCTTAGATCGACCGCGGCATAGTCCGCCGGACTGGCGATATCGCGCTCGGCCGTGGCGACCGCGTCCAGATTGGCGCGAAGATCGTCCAGCGTCATCGGCTTGGTCAAAAAGGCATCGACATCCAGCGCGATCGCGGCGGCCACCAGCCCGAAAACCTCGACCCCGGTCACCATCATCACCGGGACGGCGGGCGACACCCGCAAGGCGCCGCGGCGGATATCGCGCAGCAGTTCCAGGCCGTTGCGTCCCGGCATGTTGAAATCCAGCAAAATCAGCCGAATCGCCGGCGCCAGATCGCCATTCAACAGCGCGATGGTTTCATTGCCGTCGCGGGCCACCTTGGTTCGCGGCACCCCCAGCCGTTCCAGCATCTCGGCGACCATGAAGCGCGAGAAGGTTTCATCGTCGGCGATGACCACGACGTCGTCGCTGGAAAAAGGCGTGCCGAGGGGCGTATGGCTCATTTGGGTATCCCATCTGGTTACCGCTTCCGCGGATGGATTAGGCTGTGCAATTCTCCGGGTCAAGGCAAGTCCTTGTGACAGCTTCGCTGTTCTTGACCAAAAACATCATCCGCGCCGCGCCGTAAACCCGCTCGTCCGAGAGCGCCCATCCCGGCGGCGGGATCAAGGCTTCATCCGCCGCGATCTCGACGACCACGACCGCGTCCTCGGCCAGCCAGCCTTTCGCCGCCAACGCCTCCAGGCATGGCGCCGCCAATCCCATGCGGTAGGGCGGATCGAGGAACGCCAAGGTGCAGGGGGCGTGACCGCCGGCCGGCGGCGGGCGGGTGGCATCGGCGGCAAGGATCACCGCGCGCCCGGCCTCGCCCAGTGTTTCGATATTGTGTTTCAACGCGGCCAAACTGGCCCGGTGATTTTCCAGGAACACCGCTTTGTCGGCCCCGCGCGACAGCGCCTCCAGCCCCAACGCCCCGGTTCCGGCAAAGGCATCAAGCACGACGGCGCCGGCCAACACATCGCGGCTGGACAGGATCGAGAACACCGCCTCGCGCGCGCGGTCCGAGGTCGGGCGCGCGCCCCGCCCCTCGGGTGCGGCGAGGCGGCGGCCCTTATGGCGTCCGGCGATGAGTCTCATGCTTGACCGTCAGACCCAACTGGTCGCGCACCACCTTGACTGGCACCTCCTCGACCTCGCCTTCCGGCAGGCGGCCCAATTGGAACGGGCCATAGGCCACCCGGATCAGGCGGGTGACGCTCCATCCCAGATGCTCCATCACCCGGCGGATTTCACGGTTCTTGCCCTCGGTCAGGGCGACCATCAGCCAGGCGTTGCTGCCTTGCTTGCGGTCCAGCGTGGCGCGGATCGAGCCATAGCGCACGCCGTCGATCGTGACGCCGTCTTCCAGTTTTTCAAGATCCGCCTCGGTGACATCGCCGTGCACGCGCACGCGGTAGCGCCGCACCCAGCCCATGGAGGGCAATTCCAAGCGCCGCGCCAATTCGCCGTCGTTGGTCAGCAGCAGCAGCCCCTCGGAATTCAGATCCAGCCGTCCGACCGAAACCACCCGGGGCATGGTTTCGGGCAGGCGCTCGAACACCGTCGGTCGCCCCTGCGGATCGCGGTGGGTGGTGACCAGCCCGGCCCGCTTGTGCAGGCGCCACAGCCGGGCGCGGTCGGCCTCGGGCAACGGCTTGCCGTCGACCAAGATCACGTCGGCCTCGCTGACATTGACCGCCGGGCTATTCAAAACCTCGCCGTTCAGCGACACCCGGCCCAGGCTGATCCAGCGTTCGGCGTCGCGCCGGGAACACAGGCCCGCGCGGGCCAGGCGCTTGGCGATCCGCTCGCCGTCCTTTTCGGGCGCATCGGTTTTGGGCGGCGCGTTCATCGGCGGCACGCTTTGACGAACGCGTCGAACAACAGCCGGTCGGCCGGGCTGATTTCGTATTCGGGGTGCCACTGCACGCCCAGGCAAAAACGCGCGCCGATTTTCTCGATCCCTTCGATCACGCCGTCGTCGGCATGGGCATTGGCGATGCAGCCCGGCGCGACCGCCGCCACCGCCTGATGATGGGCGCTGTTGACCGGAATGCGCGGCAACCGCACGATGCCGGCCAGGATCGAGCCCGCCGCCACCGCCACCTCGTGCCCCGGTTCGGTGCGCGGGTTGGGCTGTTCATGCGCCAAGGCGTTCGGCACCGCGTCGGGAATGTGCTGGATCAGGCTGCCGCCCAGCGCCACGTTCAACAACTGCTCGCCACCGCAGATGCCCAAAATCGGCAGACCGCGCGCCAAGGCGCCGTTCACGATCGCCAATTCGAATTCGGTCCGCTTCGATTT
Organism: uncultured Rhodospirillaceae bacterium; assembly: GCA_903899885.1. Taxonomy (GTDB): domain Bacteria; phylum Pseudomonadota; class Alphaproteobacteria; order Rhodospirillales; family Magnetospirillaceae; genus CAIULK01. The sequence goes on along the minus strand of CAIULK010000064.1, from coordinate 31,687 downwards.
CAGCACCACCGTCTGGTGCGCCGCGCCGCCGTGGTACAAGGCCGGATCGACATCGAAGGCGCCGCCCGCGATCAACAGCCCATCGATCCGTTCGAGATAAGCCTCGACCAAGTCCGGTTCGTGCGGCAAATGGATGGGCACCCCGCCCGACCGCGCGACGGATTCGGAGTAATTCTTGCGCAGCGCGTACCAGGGCAGCTTGGAATAGCCGCCCCCCTCCTCGCTGTCGAGTGGAAGGCCAATGACGGGACGTGTGTTCATCGCACAGATATACGGCAGCGGCGCCCTTATGTTAAGGGTCATGGATGATGGATGCGATGGAGAGGGCGTTCGCCGAGGCGCGGGCCGCTTTCGGCCGGGGCGAAGTGCCGGTCGGCGCCGTGGTGGTGCAAGACGGCCGCGTTGTGGCCGCCAGCGGCAACCGGGTCGAGGAAACCCGCGACCCCACCGCGCATGCCGAGATTCTGGCGCTGCGCGCCGCCTGCGCCGCGACCGGTGACCCCCGCCTGACCGGGGCCGATCTGTATGTGACGCTGGAACCCTGCCCGATGTGTGCGGCGGCGATCTCGCTGGCCCGCATCCGGCGCCTGTATTTCGCGGCCTATGACCCCAAGGGCGGCGGTGTCGAACACGGCGCCAAGGTATTCGATCACCCAACCTGCCACCATGTCCCCGAGGTGATCGGGGGCTTGCGCGAATCGGAGGCCGCCCAGATGCTGCGGGCGTTCTTTCAAGACAAGCGGTGAGGCCCCGCGCGACAGATCGTTACCCGGGCGATAGACACCCGAAATGAAGACAAGATACAAGAACCTCGTGCGTTCCTTGATCAACACAGGAAGAGACAACCATGCCCCTGACCGTCAACCGACTATCACCGTCCGGCGCGGCGGAAGTCGTGGGGCTGGATTGTTCGCAACCGCTTGCCCGCGAGGTCGTGGCCCGGCTTCGGCTTGCCTTCCGCGATCATCCGGTGCTGGTCTTCCGCGATCAACCGCTGACGGCGCGGCAATTCGCCGCCTTCACGGCGGAATTCGGTGAACTGGAAAGTTTCGGCGAGCCGCCGCCGCTGCCCGATCCCGGCGCACCGGTCAGCCGGGCCGATACCCCCAGCCTTCCCGAGCTAAACGGCCGGACCGCCTCGAACTTCCATGTCTATTACCACCCGGACGATTCCAGGGTGCAATTGATGGTCAATGAATTGCGCCGCGACATGCCGCTGATGGGCATTCAAGACAATGCCCGGGTCTGGCATGTCGATGCGCAGCACAAATCCACGCCCAATAAAATGACGTTTCTGAGCAACGTCGTCGGCCCGTCCTGTGGCGGCGAGACCGAGTTCAGCGACCTGACGCTGCTGTACGAATCGCTGTCCGGCGATCTGCGGAAGCAACTGAACGGGCGGGTCGGCATCCATCACTGGAGCAAGTCGAAAAACGCCCTCTTCGCCGATGCGCTGGACCCCGCCGTCCGCGCCGAGGGCGACCGGATCGCCGCCGTCGTGCCGGTGATGCATCATCCCCTGGTGCGGCGCCACCCCGATACCGGGCGCCCGATTCTGTTCATCTCGCCCCGCTTCACCATCGGGATCGAGGGAATGGGGGATGCGGCGGCGCAAACGCTGCTTCAGGCCCTTTTCCAGGCCATCGAGGACCCCCGCTTCACCTATCGCCACCCCTGGCGCGACCACGATCTGGTGATGTGGGACAACTGCCGCCTGGTTCACCGCGGCTATCCGTTCCCGAAAAACGAGGTCCGCCATTTCAACCAAATCACCCTGTGCGGCGAGGCTCCAGTCGCGGCCTGACCCCGTCCATCAATTCCGCGCGTGCTGCATCTGGAAGCCCTCCACCCCCTCGAACACGCTCAGTTCCCGCGCCAATTCGGACAGGGGCGCGCCCTTGACGTGGTCCAGCGCGATGGCGACGAACCGCCATTCGGCGCGCCCCTCGACGAAGCGGATGGTCAGGGTGTCGCCCGCGATGTCGTAGCCGCGCTCCAGGGCCACCCGGCGCAGCACCTGTTCCTCTGGGTGAAAGTCACGGCGGAATTGCAGGGTCATGGCGATCGCCGGGTGCGACGGCAGCCATTTCTCGACCCGCGCGATCCACATCATGCACGCCGCCGACAACAGGGTCAGCAAGATGGCGGCCGCGTAGAATCCGACGCCAACCAGAACACCGATCGCCGACGCCGCCCAGATCGAGGCCGCCGTGGTCAGGCCGCTAATGTTCAGCCCTTCCTTCATGATCACCCCGGCGCCCAGGAAACCGATGCCGGTGACGATGCCTTGGATGATCCGGGTGGGATCGCCGCCGCCGCCGTGCGCCTCGTGCCCGGCGAACCAGTAATCGGGATAGCCGGCGATCACCGTCAACGCGGCCGAGGCCATGCAGACTAGCCCATAGGTGCGCATCCCGGCGGCGCGGCCGTGAAAGGTGCGCTCGTAGCCGACCACCAAACCCAGCGCCAAGGCGCCCAGAATGTTCATGAAAACGACGATGTTGACCGCGATCTCGGGCACCGACCAATAGGTCTTGAGAAATTCGGGGGCCAGAAGGGTCATCGCTATTCCCCGGAACCCATCAGCAATCCGCGCCGCCGCGCGATGTGGAAGGTCCGCAGGAACACCGCGCCCGTGATGCCCAGATAAAGCACGTTCAATGCCACCGCATGCATCAGGCGGTCGATCGGAAAGGGCTGACCAAACATCAGGGCACGCATGCCCTCGAACACATGAGCGGGCGGAAACGCCCAGGCCACCGCCTGCAACCAGCCGGGCAAAACCGACACCGGATAATAGATCCCCGCCACCGGGGCCAAGGCGAACACCAGCACCCAGGCCAGACTTTCAGCGCCCAAGCCGAAGCGCAGCACCAAGGCCGCCACCCCCAGCCCGATCGCCCAGCCGGTCGCCATCAGACTGACCCAGAACAGCAACAGCGGCGGCCCCAGGGCGAACAACGAAAAGTGATACATCGGGATCGCCAGCAGCGTGGCCGGCAACACGCCGATCACCGTGCGGATCAAGCTCATCGACAGCATCGCGGCCACCAGCTCCCAGGGCCGGAGCGGGCTGACCGCCAAATGCCCCAGATTGCGCGACCACATCTCTTCCAAAAACGACAGCGACACCCCCAGATTGCCGCGAAACATCACGTCCCACAGCAGCACCGCGCCGATCAGCACCCCGGCGGCCTTCGATACCCAGTCGGAATGGCTGGCGAAGAACTGGCTGGTGAAGCCCCACACCACCATGTTGACCACCGGCCAATAGGCCATCTCGACCAAGCGCGGCCACGAGCCCCGCAAGATGTACAAGTGGCGCAGGATCATCGCGCCGATCCGCCTCAGGGATGGAATCATGTCTCGCGGTCCTTCCCTCGGGCGATGTCGAGAAACACTTCCTCCAGCGTGGCGCGGCCAAAACGGGCGATGAGGTCGACGGGCGGACCCTGGTCGACGATCCTGCCGGCCTTCATGATCATCACCTGATCGCAGATCCGCTCGACCTCGGCCATGTTGTGCGAGGCCAGCAAGATCGTGGCGCCGCTCTCACGGCGGTAATCGTTCAACCACGTCCGCACCCAGTCGGCGGTGTCGGGATCAAGCGAGGCGGTCGGCTCGTCGAGCAGCAGCAAGGCGGGCTTGTTGAGCAGCGCCTTGGCCAAGGCGACCCGGGTCTTCTGCCCGGCCGACAAGCGCCCGACCGGCTTGTCGAGAAAGCCCTTGATATCGAGCTGATCGGCCAAGGCGGCGATGCGCGTTTTCAGGTGTTCGACGGCGTACAGGCGGCCATAGACGGTGAGGTTCTCGCGCACCGTGAGACGATGGGGCAGATCGACATAGGGGCTCGAAAAATTCATCCGGGGCAGAACCCGGTAACGGTGGGCGATCATATCCTCGCCCAACACCCGGACTTGGCCGGAACACGGCAGAAGCACGCCCAACAGCATCGACAAGGTGGTGGTCTTGCCCGCCCCGTTGCCGCCCAGCAGCGCGGTGATCGATCCAGTCTCGACCGAGAACGACACATCATCGACCGCACACACGCCGCCGAAATTCTTGCACAGACGGGTGGCCTCAATGGCGGACTCGATCATCGCGGCCGTGCTTTTCCACGCCGCCGGAGATCGGTTTGCAGCAGCATCTCGACATGGCGGCCCTGGAACAGGCTAAGGCCCACCGACTGGCCGTAATCGACGGCGGCCGGGCTGTCGCAGCGGCACAGCACGATCCGGCTAGGACCGATCCGGCGGATCGCCTGGGATTGCCCGCCCGCCTCGTCGGCCAGCGAGGGCTCCCAAACCAGCTTGATCAAATCGGCGCCCAGCCGTTCGCGATCGACATAGGGCAGCATCGCATAGGTCAAGCCGTCGATGCAGATCCGGTAGCCACGGTCGCGGGCGAAATCGCGGGCGAACAGATAGGCGCCCAGATCGGCGAAGATATCGATCTTTTGCAGTTCCAGCACGATGGTGCCGCGCGTGCCGGGGCGCACATTGTCGTCGAACTTCTGAAATTCCGGCGACAGGATGGTCGAGACATTCAGATTGATCGAAATGTCGCTTTCCAGCGTGCGGTCGTCGTGCTTGTTCAACAAGGACAGCACCCGGCGGTCCAGGGTTTCGGTCAATTGCTGGAACAGCCACGGGCTGGACGCCACATTGACCTGCGGCATCAACGCTTGGCGCAATTCCAAGATCGAGATGAACAGCTCGTTGAACACCGGCTGCGGCGAGGATTGTCCAACCAAGGCGCACACCGCTTGGCGCCGCATCAGATTGGCCAGATCGGCTTGGTCAAGCGCCGCCTCGGCCTTGGTCAACAGATCGGGGGTGAGCGGCACCCCGCGCGAGCGTTTATCGGGCGCCGCCGGCTCGGCACGCACCTTGGCCCGGCGCTGCAGTTCCATGATCTCGTCAAGGCGGCCCCGCGCCAGATCCATCACCTCGGTATAATCCTCGATCAAGGAATACCAAGTGCAGAAGCTGAGCGTCGAGGTTTCCTCCTTCAAGATCATCGGATCGTCCGAGAACATGAAGCGCAGCTTGACGATCGCCGCCTCGACCGCGTCTTGGACGGCCGCCTTGTAGACCACCATCAAATCGGCGTTGGTCAGGTTAAAAGCTTGTGCATTCTGCACGTTGACCAGCGGCGCGAAGGGGCTGCTGGCGGCGCGCAGATGATGTTCGCGCCGGTTGATCGGCTGCAACCCCGACAACTGGATCAGCACGGCGCGCCGGTCGGTGCGGTGGCGGTCCAACCGGGTCAAATAATCGACCAGCTGGGTTTCGGCCGCGCCGGGCAGGACCGTCGCCCCGACCGGCGCCGCGGGGGAAGGCGGAGGCGGGGTCATAACCGGATCGCCTTCAAGGACGGAAACAGATCGAGCATGTCGTTGTCGCCGCATTCGGCGCGCGGATTGCCGGCGATCACGCCGTGGCGGCGATTGCATTGCGGCAAGGTGCAGGCCGCCGCCTTGGGGCATTGAGCCATGGTGACCGCCGCCGTCATCGCGTCCAGGAACCGGCCCTGGAAATTGTGGATGCCCAGCTTGACCCCCCAGGTGATGGCGCTTTCCGAATCGCAACGCGACAAGATCACCCGGTCGAAGCCCAGCGGGGTCAGCGCCTTGGCGATTTGGGCGGTTTGGGTGTCGCCCGCCATGTCCGGGCTCCAGGTGACCTTGACGTAATCGGTGCCGTAGGTTTCGACATCGACCATCTGCATCACGATCATGTTGACGCCGTCCAAGATGGTGCGGCAGCCCCGGGTGCGCAGACGATCGCGGGGTGGCGAAAAAGGCGTCGAGATCGCTGACGATATCGACCAGCTGGAATTCGACGAAAACCCCGGCCTTTGATCCCGGGCCGTCCATGAAGGTTTGGAACAAGGGCGAATCGACGGTGGCTCGGTTCAAATTCAATGAATAGGCGGCCGGCTGCTTGCGCAACCCGGCGTTTTCCAGCGCCGCCAGGACGCGAAGATCGAGAACCTGCGACAAATGCTGGAACAGCCAACGGTTCGACAACAGATCGACGTCGGGGGCCAGCGCCTTTTGCAAATCACCGATCGAGACATAGAATTCCTGAAACAACACCTCGGCGCTGCCACGGCTTTGAATGGTCACGCAGGGCTGGCGGCGCACGATGCCCGCGATGTCGGTGCCCGAAATGCGCCCCAGAACCTGGGTCAGGCTGCGCGAATCCAATTCGTGGATAACCGGCGCGCCCCGATTCTCGATGGCCAGCTTGCGGGCGTCCTCGACCAGCCGATGGCAGACGTGGAAGAAGGCGTCGTAATCATATTCGAGTTCGTAAGCGGTCGCGAACGGGTCTTGGCCGTGGTCGTCCTCGGTGAAGGTCAAGGGGTCCTTCGAGAACAGCGCCCGCATCCGGGTGGTCACCGCGTCGAGGTCGCTGGTCCGCGCGTCCTTGCAGATTAGGACGATGTCGGAATTGGTCAGCAGGAACATTTGGCCGCGATACAAATCGACCATCGATTCGAACAACCGGAAGGCAATACGGATCATCGCTTCCCGCCGATTATGTGGCAATAGGCGCGACAAATGCAGGTGCAGCGCCACCCGTCCTTCCCGCACGCGGCCGACACGCTCGGCCGCATCGAACAGAAGCTTCTCCGGCGTGACGACTTCCTGTGCCCGGTCCCCGAACGCGTTTGCGTTCATTTTTCCACCCGCTGGGCCCTTGTTCCAGACCCTGACTATGTTCAGATATTGTTAAAATAGGATATACGATCGGCACTTTCACCTCCTAGGGTAAAAATGGGTTCCAGCAATTCCAGCCAGAGCGACGGCGCGTCCCCAAGGACGCCCGACGGCGTGGTGGTTTACGCCATCGGTGACGTGCATGGCCGCGCGGATCTCTTGCGTGCACTGCTGACCGGCATTGAATGCGATGCGGCATTGCGCCCCCATGCGCGCCCGGTGTTGGTGTTCCTGGGTGATTACGTCGATCGCGGCCCGGATTCGAAGGCGGTGATCGAACGGCTGGCCTTGGGCGCGCCAGCCACCGGACCTTTGGCCGGCGCCGGATGGATCGCCTTGCGCGGCAATCACGAGGATTTGCTGCTGGCCTTTCTCGACCAAGCCGACAAGGGGCGGGTGTGGCGGGCCAATGGCGGTCTGGATACCCTTCGGTCGTATCTGGGAGACCTCCCCCCGTTGGACAGCGAGGCGTTGCGCCTGCCCTTCGAGCGCGCCTTGCCCAAGGCGCACCGCCGCTTCCTGGAATCCCTGGCCCTGACCCACCGCGAGGGCGATTACTTGTTCGTCCATGCGGGCCTGCGCCCCGGCATCGCGCTGACCGACCAGCGGCCCGAGGATCTGATGTGGATTCGCGAGCCGTTCCTGCGCTCGTCCGAGGATTTCGGCCCGGTGGTCGTGCACGGCCATTCGGTCACCCCCACCCCGGTGATCCGGCGAAACCGGATCGGCATCGATACCGGCGCCTACCGCTCGGGGCGCCTAACGGCGCTGGCTCTGGAGGGTACGGACTGCCGCTTTCTGACCGCCCATGCGGGCGCGCTTGACACCGCCCCCGTGGGGGCGCTTGACGACGAGGACGGGCGGGACTACTAACCCGGCAGCGATTCAGGAGTCCGAACGCATGGCCACCTATCAATACATTTACGTGATGAAGAACCTCACCAAGGTGTATCCGGGTGGGCGCGATATCTTCAAGGGCTTCTGGCTGTCGTTTCTTCCCGGCGCCAAGATCGGCGTGCTGGGCGCCAACGGCTCGGGCAAGTCAACCCTGCTGCGCATCATGGCCGGTCTGGACAAGGATTTCGGCGGCGAGGCCTGGGTCGCCGAGGGCGCCAAGATCGGCTATTTGCAGCAAGAGCCGCATCTCGACCCCGCCAAGGACGTGTTGGGCAACGTGATGGAGGCGGTCGGCACCACCAAGGCGCTGCTGGACCGCTTCGACGAAGTCTCGGCCCGTTTCGCCGAGGAATTGTCCGACGACGAAGTGAACGATTTGATCGCCGAGCAGGGCGAGTTGCAGGAAAAGATCGACCATCTTGGCGCCTGGGATCTGGGCCGCCAGATCGAGATCGCGATGGACGCGCTGCGCCTGCCGCCCGGCGATGCCGACGTCACCAAATTGTCGGGCGGCGAACGGCGCCGCGTCGCCTTGTGCCGTCTGCTGCTGTCGCAGCCCGATCTACTGCTGCTCGACGAACCGACCAACCATTTGGACGCCGAATCGGTGGCGTGGCTGGAGCGCCATCTGCGCGATTACACCGGCACCGTCGTGATGGTCACCCACGACCGCTACTTCCTGGATAACGTCACCGGCTGGATCCTCGAAATCGATCGTGGAAACGGTATCCCCTACGAGGGCAATTACTCGGCCTGGCTGGAACAAAAGGAAAAGCGCCTGGAGCAGGAATCGCGCGAGGAATCGGCGCGTCAACGCACCATCCGGGAAGAACTGGAATGGGTCCGCGCCGCGCCCAAGGCGCGTCAGGCCAAAAGCAAGGCGCGTATCAACGCCTTCGACGATCTGGTCGCCAAATCGCAGGAAAAGGCCACCGGCACCGCCCAGATCACCATCCCCCCCGGCCCACGCCTGGGCGGCAAGGTCATCGAGGCCGAGAACGTCACCAAGGCCTTCGGTGACAAACTATTGTTCGAGAATCTGTCGTTCCGGCTGCCGCCGGGCGGCATCGTCGGCATCATCGGCCCGAACGGCGCGGGCAAGACCACCTTGTTCCGCATGATCACCGGCCTGGAGACCCCCGACAGCGGCACCTTCACGGTCGGCGACACCGTCGTGTTGGGCTATGTCGATCAAAGCCGTGATTCACTGGACCCCAACAAGACCGTGTTTCAGGAAATCTCGGACGGCCAAGAGGAAATCGACCTGGGGCGGCGCAAGATCAACGCCCGCGCCTATTCCGGTCTGTTCAACTTCAAGAACGCCGATCAGCAAAAGAAGGTTGGGATTCTGTCGGGCGGCGAGCGCAATCGCGTGCATCTGGCCAAGATGCTGTCACGCCCGGCCAACGTCATCTTGCTCGACGAACCGACCAACGATCTTGACGTCGAGACCCTGCGTTCGCTGGAAGAAGCGCTTGATGAATTTCCCGGCTGCGCCGTGGTGATCAGCCACGATCGCTGGTTCCTGGACCGCATCGCCACCCACATCCTGGCCTTCGAGGGCGATTCGCAAGTGGAGTGGTTCGAGGGCAACTACCAAGATTACGAGGCCGACCGTCGGCGCCGCCTGGGCGCCGAGGCCGATCAGCCCCATCGCATCAAGTACAAGCCGTTAAAGCGTTAACCACAGCGCCAGCCGGTAGGTGATGAAGGCGGCGCCATAGGCCAAGGCCAACAGCGACACGAACATCACCGCTGGCCAAAAGCGCGAGTTCAGCTCGCGCCGCACCACGCCCAGCGTGGCCAGGCACTGCGGCGAGAACACGTACCACGCCAACAGCGACAGCGCGGTCGGCAGGCTCCAGGAATGGGCCAGCACCCCGGCCAGCGAGGTGCGCAGCGCCTCACCGCTGTCCGACAGTGAGTAGATCGTGCCCAGCACGCCCACCGCCACCTCGCGCGCCGCCATGCCCGGCACCAGCGCCACCGCGATCTGCCAGTTGAATCCGATCGGCGCCAACAAGGGTTCCAGCGCCCGGCCGATCGCCCCCGCGATCGAATAGCGGATCGCCGGTTCGGTGGCGCCATCGGGCGGCAACGGGTAACTGCCCAGCAGCCAGACCAAAACCATCATCCAAAAGATGATCGTGCCCGCGCGGACCAGAAAGGCCTTGGCCCGGTCATACAGCGCCAGCGCAATATTGCGCGCGCGCGGCAGGCGATAGGCGGGAAGTTCCATCAACAGCGGTTCACGAGCGCCGCGCAACAGTGTGTGCTTCATTCCGAGCGCCACCAGCAGGCCCGAAACGATTCCCGCCGCATACAGCCCGAACATCACCAAACCCGGCAAACCGACCCAGCCACCAAGATATTTCGTATCCGGCACGAAGGCCGCGATGATCAGGGTATAGACCGGCAGGCGGGCCGAGCAGGTCATCAACGGCGCGATCATGATGGTCGCGATGCGGTCGGCGCGGTTTTCGATGGTGCGTGCCGCCATGATCCCCGGCACGGCGCAGGCGAAACTGGACAACAGCGGAATAAAAGCGCGCCCGTGCAGCCCGACCCCGCCCATCAGGCGATCCAGCAAGAACGCCGCCCGCGCCATATAGCCCGAATCCTCCAGCAACTGGATGAAGAAGAACAGGACCAGGATTTGCGGCAGAAACATCACGACGCTGCCAACCCCGGCCAAGACCCCATCGACCAGTAAACTGCGCAGCGGCCCCGCCGCCATCACCGCCGTCAACCAGGTGCCGAGGCCGCTGATGCCCGCATCGATCAATTCCATCGGCAAGCGCGCCCAGGTAAACACCGCCTGGAACATCAAGAACAGGACGGTCATCAAGATGGTCAGCCCGGTGATGGGGTGCAGCAGCACCCGGTCCATCTGACGGGTGGCCTTGTGCGGGCGGGCCGGGGCATAGACGGCGCGCGCCAGCACCCGCTCGACCTCGCGGCTAAAATCGCGCAATTGCCGCGACGAGGGCTCGCTCCAGCCGCATTCGGCCTGCATCGGCGCCCAACCCTCGCTCTGCGCCACCTGAATGGTGCGGTCGATCTGCGCCAGTAATTTCTCGACTCCGCCTTTTTGGATGGCGATCGTGGGCACCACCGGCATGCCCAGTTCGGCCGACAGTTCCGTGCCATCGACCGCCATGCCCTGCTTCTCGGCCGCATCCATCATGTTGAGCGCCAGGATGATCGGACGCCCCAGGCTTTTCAGTTCCAACGCTAGGCGCAAGTTCTGCCGCAGATTGGTGGCGTCGGCGACGAAAACGATGGCATCGGGGATATCCTCGCCCTCTTGCCGCCCCAACACGACGTCGCGGGTAACCGCTTCGTCGGGCGACCGCGCCCGCAGCGAATAGGTGCCGGGAAGATCGATGACCTGAACACGGGTTCCGGCCGGGCTGACGAAGGTGCCTTCCTTTTTCTCGACGGTCACCCCCGCATAGTTGGCGACCTTTTGCCGCGCGCCGGTCAACGCGTTGAAAACCGCGGTCTTGCCGCTGTTGGGGTTGCCGACCAGGGCGACCCGCGGCGCTTTTTCCTTGCTCATTCGTGAATCCCGCCCGGCTCTAGCGTTACGATCACCGCGTTGGCCTCGGCCCGGCGCAACGCCACGGTATGGTCGTCAACCCGCACGGCGATCGGGTCGCGGCGCGGGAACCCCTCGTGCAAAACCTCGATCCAGGCCCCCTCGATCAGACCCATTTCGATCAATCGCCGTTCGAGTTCGCCCGGGGCCAAGCTGGTGATCACGGCGGCCTCATCAAGGGCGATGATCCGGGCCTTGTCGCCCCGCGTTAAGCCGCCCAGGGGAACCCCATGGAGGGCGGCTGAATTATCCGGACAGGAGTGACTCATGCGATCGTGCGCTTCCCGTAAGACTGTTTTATTGCGATTGGTTCGCAATTGCATTCTCACCCTAGCGGCTTTCGTCGGCGACTTCAAGACCCGTGACATGCCGGTCATGCAGGGCTGGGTATCGCGTTACGGCGTGATCGTTTCGTGACGCGTGCGGGTTCTTGTTGAGAGGCGGCGAACGATGGTGTTCAAAACAGCCTCGACGCCGACAATTCGGCGGGGACGATTTTCCCAAAGGCGGAGGTGGGGATGTACAACGTGCTGTTTCTTTGCAGCGATAATTCGGCCCGCAGCCAAATGGCCGAGTGCATTCTTAATCGCGCCGCCAAGGGCCGGTTTCAAGCCTACAGCGCAGGCAGCCGCCCCGCCGATGCCCTTCACCCCGAATCCGTGGCGCTGCTGTCGCGGTTGAATTACAGCACCGCGGCGCTGCGCACCAAATCGTGGGACGAGTTCGCCAATCCCGACGCGCCGCACATGGATTTCATCTTCACCCTGTGCGACGAGATCGCCGGTGAAAAATGCCCCAACTGGCCGGGCCAGCCGATGACCGCCCATTGGGGCATCCCCGATCCGGCGGCCACGACCGGCACGCCGGCCGAAAAGGCGGCCAAACGGGCCGAGATTTTCCGCGTCCTCGACACCTGGATCGGCCTGTTCACCTGCTTGCGGATGGACGGCCTAGACCGGCTGGCGCTGAAGAACCGCCTCGACACCATCGGGCACGGGGAATAACTCCCCGCGCCGACGGTTCGGTCTTATTCCTCGACCGGGGCGCCGTCGAGATCGCCCGGGCCACCGGCCAGCGCGTCGGCGATCTGGGCGGCGGCGGCCCGGATGGTCGCCTCGATTTCCGCCGCGGTGTCGGGATGCTCGCGCATATAGGTCTTGGCGTTTTCACGGCCCTGGCCGATCCGCGTCGAATTGTACGAGAACCACGCCCCCGACTTTTCGATGATCCCGCCCTTGACGCCGAGATCAATCAATTCACCGGTTTTCGACACGCCCTCGCCGTACATCACGTCGAACTCGACCACCTTGAAGGGCGGCGCCAGCTTGTTCTTGACCACCTTGACCCGGGTCTGATTGCCGACCACCTCGTCCTTTTCCTTGACCGCGCCGATGCGGCGGATTTCCAGGCGGACCGAGGCATAGAATTTCAAGGCGTTGCCGCCGGTGGTGGTTTCGGGATTGCCGAACATCACGCCGATCTTCATGCGGATCTGATTGATGAAGATGACGATGGTCTTCGAGCGCGACACCGAGCCGGTCAGTTTGCGCAGCGCCTGGCTCATCAGCCGGGCGTGCAGGCCGACATGGCTGTCGCCCATCTCGCCTTCCAATTCGGCGCGCGGCACCAGGGCGGCCACCGAATCGACCACCAGCACATCGACCGCGCCCGACCGCACCAGGGTATCGCAGATTTCCAGGGCCTGTTCACCGGCGTCGGGTTGGCTGATCAACAGATCGTTGAGATTGACCCCCAATTTGCGGGCATATCCGGGGTCCAGCGCGTGTTCGGCGTCGATGAAGGCGCAGGTGCCGCCCTTCTTTTGCGCCTCGGCGATCACATGCAGGGCCAAGGTGGTTTTGCCCGAGCTTTCCGGGCCGTAGATCTCGATGATCCGGCCCCTGGGCAGACCGCCGATTCCCAGCGCCAGATCCAGGCCCAACGACCCGGTCGAGACCACCTCGACATCGACAACCTCGCGGCTGCCCATCCGCATGATCGAACCCTTGCCGAACGCCCGTTCAATTTGACCGACGGCGGCTTCCAGTGCCTTCTGCCTATCCATGGTGTCCTTATCCACGAGACGCAACGTAGCCTGCGACATTGCTTGGCCTCCCTCACTGAACCCGATCCTGGGCCGTCACGCAACCCATCGCTACAGTACACGGTTTGTTCTTGTGTGCAAGCGGCTATTTTCACCTTTCGTTCTATCGAATTTTCGGGTAAGCAAGGGGCATGCGGACCTCACCCTCCCTGCTCGGCGATATCCCGGTCGGCAACTGGATCGACCGTTTCGTGCCGCCAGCCGCGCGCCCCTATTTGCGGCTGATGCGCCTGGACCGGCCGATCGGCACGTGGCTGCTTTTGTTTCCCTGCTGGTGGGGCTTGGCGCTGGCCGCCGATGGGGCGCCGTCGGTGCCGCTGATGGCCTTGTTCGCGGCAGGCTCGATAGTGATGCGCGGCGCCGGTTGCACGGTCAACGACATCGCCGATCATAAGTTCGATGCACAGGTGGAACGCACGCGCGGGCGCCCGATCCCCTCGGGCGCGGTCTCCGTGCGGCAAGCGGCGGTTTTCTTGTTTTTCCTGCTGCTGACCGGATTGGCGATTTTGCTGACGCTGCCGCCCTTCGCGGTGGGGGTTGGCGCCGCCTCGCTGGCCCTGGTTTTTCCCTATCCGCTGATGAAGCGGATCACCTACTGGCCGCAGGCGTGGCTGGGCCTAACCTTCAACTGGGGGGCCTTGCTGGGTTGGGCCGCCGTGCGCGGCGAATTGTCGGCGGCCCCTTTGTTGCTGTACGCCGCCGGGCTGTTCTGGACGCTGGGCTACGACACCATCTATGCCCACCAAGACAAGGAAGACGACGTTTTGATCGGCGTGAAATCGACCGCGCTGGCGCTTGGGCGCGGCACCCGGCGCTGGCTGGTGCTGTTCTATGGCCTGGCCGTGGCGCTGATCGCCGCCGCCGGCTGGGCGGCCGGGCTGGGCTTGCCCTTTTATGGCGTGCTGGCCGTGGCGGCCGGGCAATTGGGGTGGCAGGTGATCCGCGTTGATATCGACGATTCCGCCGGGTGCCTGGGCATTTTCAAATCGAACCGCTGGTTCGGACTGGGCGTTCTGGTGGCGATCGTCGCCGGGCACCTGGGGTGAAAGTCGTGCTTGGCGGTGTTGACCGGCATCTGTATATTCGCTTCGCCTCATTCGTTCTGGTGATCCGGCGCGATGTGTGCAATCAATAGAAGAGTGGTCGGCGGCCCGATCGCCGCCCGGAATTCACCTATCCCATGGGAGTCTGCAGCTATGTCGGTTACCGTTCTGGACGTCAAAGGGCTTAACTGCCCCCTGCCCATCCTGCGCACCAAGAAGGCGATCAAGGACATCGCCGTCGGTGACAAGCTCGAGGTGATCGCCACCGATCCCGGCTCGGTCAAGGACATGGAAGCCTTCTGCAAGCAGACCGGCAACGAGCTGGTTTCCTCCACCGACAAGGGCGGGGAATTCCATTTCGAGATCATCCGCAAGTAAGTTTGCTTCGGCGGGCGGCTTAGAGCAAAGTGATTTCCGCTTGAATCACTTTGCTCCAGCGACCACTGAGGTCGCGGCCAAACAAACCGAAGGTTTGAGCCCGGCGAGGGACACATAAGACAGCTAGATCGTGGTGCAACATCGTTGCATCACGATCTAGAGCTTGGCCAACAGGTCGGCCAGCCGCCCCGCCGTTTCCTGGTCCCAGCGACCGTCGATGCGGGCGGGGCGATAGCGCCGCTGAAACGCGGCGGTTGCCGCGAACGGATCTTGGATATCGTAGCCCCACTCGGCCAAGGCCGTTTCGGGCGGCGTTTCGGGCCGTGGTTCCGGCCACAAGCCAATCCCCTTCGCCGCCATCTCTTGCCACGGGAACAATTCGCCCGGATCGGTCTTCCTGGTCGGCGCCACGTCGGAATGCGCCAGCACGTTGCGGGGCGGAATCGGGTGGCGCGCCAAAATCCGCAACGACAGCGCGGTCAACGCATCGATCTGTGCTCGCGGAAACGGGCGATAACCGAATTCATGCCCCGGATTGACCAATTCGATGCCAATCGAGTGGGAGTTGACGTCGGCGACTCCGCGCCACCACGACAACCCGGCATGCCAAGCGCGCAGGCCCTCATCCACCAGGGCGTGAACGGTGCCGTCCTCGTCGATCAGATAATGGGCCGAGACCGCCGCCGCCGGATCGACCAGGCGAGCCAGCGCCTCGGCCCCGGTCGGCATTCCAGTGTAATGCAGCACCAGCATGTCGATCACGGCGCCCCGGCGGGGACCGAAATTGGGCGACGGTGTTTCGATGAGACTCATCCTTCGGGAACCCTTCGGCGCAACTCGACCACCGCCACCCCGGCCGTGGTCAGCAACCCCCCGATCACCTTGATGGTGGTCACCGCCTCGCCCAGCACCAGCACCCCGGCGACGAAGCCGATCACCGGCCCCAACAGCGTGAACGGCACCACGCGGCTGACCGGATGACGGCGCAGCAACCCCAGCCACAGCGTATATGCAACCACCGACGAACCGACAACCGTAAAGGCCACCCCACCCCAGGCAGCGGGACCAGCCGCCCGCATCGCCGCCCATTGGCCGGTTTCGGTCACGGCCGACAATAAAATCATCATCGGCGCCGACATCAACGCCATCCAGCCGTTCAACACGAAGGCGGAAATCGCCCCCAGGCGCTTAATCAGGATATTGGCGGTCGCCCACATCAGCATCGCCGCCGCGATCAAGGCGAACGACACCGCACTTCCCGACGCCGCCCCGCCCGCCAGAAGCACGACACCGCCGAACGCCAGCCCGACCCCCGCCCAGGTTCTTGCATCGGGGCGATCCTTGAACACCGCCCACGACAACAGCACGCTGAACGGCACCCCCAGTTGGATCAGCACCGCGCTGGTCCCGGCATCAACCCCGCTCATCCCGGCATACAGCAATCCGAAATGGCCGATCCCCAGCACCAGGGCCACCCCGAACAGGCCCGGCAGCTGATCGCGGCGCGGGCGGCAGAACGGCACCAGCAAAACCGCGACGCCGATAAAGCGGAAGGCGGTCACCAGAAACGGCGGCATGTCGGCCAGCGACAGCTTGGCTGCGATGAAATTCAGGCCCCACAGCGCGACCACCGTCAACGCGGCGGCGCGGTCCATGGGTGACATGGGGCGGGAGCTACTCATCCGCTCTTATACCGCGACACGACCTTCCGTAACCGGGCTTTCTGCACTAAGGTATTACGGTTGGGTTTTTCGAGGGGGCCATGACTGGCGACGATATTTCGGAAGTCCAAGCGCCGTCCCTGCCCGTGAAATCGACCGCGCTGATCGCGTTGATCGCGATATTGACGTTGATCGTGCCGGGATTGATCGGCGCCGGGCTGTGGCACGACCGCACCCTGCGGCTGCATGAGGCCGAGGCCAGGGCCGGCAATTTGGATCTGATCTTGGAACGCTATCTCTTCGAGGCGATCCACGGGGCCGATGTGAGCCTCGCCATGGCGGCCAACGAGTTTCAACGCGAAGGCGCCAACCACGCGGCCTTCACCCGCTATCTGGAAACCCAGCAACAATTGTTGCCCGACGTGACCAGCCTGCGCGCCACCGACGAGCGCGGCATCATCCGTTATGGGGCTGGGGTGATCGGCGCGCCGACGGTCGATGTATCCGACCGCGACTATTTCCTGCGCTCGCGCGAGGGGGGCGGCCTCGTCATCGGCCAGCCGGTTCTCGCCCGCCTGTCGCGCCAATGGGTGATGCCGCTGGCGCGTCCGTTGATCGGGGCGGATGGGGCGTTCGGCGGCGCGGTTTACGTCAACATCGCGCTGAAGCAAATCTTGGACACCTTCACTTCGCTGGATTTAGGCAAGAACGGCGTCGCCGATCTGTTCGACGGCAACCGCAAGATCGTCGTCCGCTACCCGGAGCCCGAAGGGGTCGGCAGCACCGTCGGTCGGACGATTGGCACGACAGCCTTTCTGATGGCGTGGCAGCAAGACCAAACCGCCGCGACCGTGCGCAGCGTCAGCGCGGTCGATGGCATCCCGCGAACCTTCGCCTACCGCCGGATTTCCGGCTATCCCTTGTATGTCCTGGTCGGTCTGGCCGACGACGATGTGCTGGCCCCCTGGCGGCGCGAGGTTGAAATCGGCGCGCTCATGGCCGCCCTGTTCGTGCTGGTGACCACCGGGGCCGCATTCCAGATTCACCGCCACTGGCACCAGCAGGTGACCGCCGCCATCCAATACACCGCGCAATTGGCCCAAAGCGAAGGGGAACTGAAGCGTAGCAACACCGAGCTGGAACAATTCGCCTATGTGGTGTCGCACGATTTGCGTCAGCCGCTGCGGATGATCAACAGCTATCTCGGCCTGATCCGCCGCCGCCTGCCCGAGGTGACCGGCGGCGAAATCGGCGGTTTCTTCGATTTCGCGCAGGACGGCGCCCAGCGTATGGACCGCATGATCCTCGACATTTTGGACTATTCGCGGATCGGCCGGGGCGAACCGGTGTTTGCCCCGGTCGCCCTGTCCGACGTGGCTGCCGAGGCGATGCTCAATCTCGCCGCCGCGATTCAAGAGGCGGACGCGGCGATCACCATCGCCCCCGATCTGCCGGTGCTGCCGGGCGACCGCGCCCTGCTAACCCGCCTTCTGCAGAACCTGTTGGCCAACGCACTGGCCTATCGCTCGCCCGACCGCCGGGCGGCGATTTCACTGACCGCCGTCGAGGAGGCGTCCTTCTGGCGGATTGGAATCGCCGATAACGGCATCGGCATCGCCTTCGAGGATCTGGACCGGGTGTTCGGGATGTTCCAGCGCGCCGCGAACGCGAACGGCCCGGCCGGGACCGGGATCGGGTTGGCGGTGTGCAAGAAAATCGCCCAGCATCACAAGGGCCGGATTTGGGCCGAATCGACGCCGGGCACTGGCACCACCTTTTGGTTTCGCCTGCCGAAATCATGACGGGCTGGCGTTTTTGGATTGATCAAGGCGGCACCTTCACCGATATCGTCGCGCAAACCCCCGATGGACGCCTTGTCACCCACAAACGGCTATCGTCCGATTTCGCGGCGGAAGCCGGCATCCGTCATTTGCAAAGCCTTGCGCCCGGTCCCATCACCGAAATCCGCATGGGCACCACGGTCGCCACCAACGCGTTGCTGGAGCGGACCGGCGAGCCCACCCTTTTGGCTGTGACCCAAGGATTCGCCGATCTGCTGGCGATCGGGACCGGAAACCGCCCCGATTTGTTTGCTCGCGCCATCCACAAGCCACCACCCTTGTACAACCGCGTGATCGAGATCCCGGAACGCCGCGCCGCCGACGGCCACGTGATCCGGCCGCTGGATAAGGAAGCAACTCGTCAACGGCTGGAGGAGGCTTACGCCCAAGGTGCCCGCGCGGTCGCCGTGGTGCTGCTGCATTCGTGGCGGGAACCGGCGCACGAAATTCAGGTGGGCCTGCTGGCGCGGCAAATCGGCTTTACCCAGGTCACGCTGTCACACCAAGCCTGCCCCCGTATCAAGGCGGTGGCGCGCGGTGACACCGCCGTCGCCGACGCGGCGCTGTCGCCGGTTCTGCGCCGTCATGCCGGGCGGCTTGAACGCGCCTTTCCCGGCGTACGCTGCCTGTTCATGCAGTCGTCGGGCGGACTGGTCGATGGCGCGGGCTTTCACGGCAAGGACGCGGTGCTGTCGGGACCGGCGGGCGGCGTTATCGGCGGGGTTCGCTCCGCGCTTGAGGCCGGGTTCCCGCACCTGATCGGCTTCGACATGGGCGGCACCTCGACCGATGTCTGGCACTGGCGGGGCGAATTCGAGCGCGATCTGGAAACCACGGTCGGCGGCATCCGCCTGTCGGTGCCGATGATGCGCATCCACACGGTGGCGGCGGGCGGCGGCTCGGTGCTGTCGTTCGACGGTGCCCGCTTTCGCGCCGGTCCCGCTTCCGCCGGGGCGGATCCCGGTCCCGCATGTTACCGCAAGGGCGGCCCCTTGACCATTACCGACGCCAACCTGATTTTGGGCCGACTGGATCCCAGCGCCTTTCCGGCGGTGTTCGGCCCGAACGGCGATCTCGGGCTGGACCGCGACGCGGCGCGCCTCGGCTTCGAGCGTTTGGCGAAAAAAACCGGCCGCACCCCCGAACAGGTGGCCGAGGGATTCTTGGCGGTCGCCGTGCAAACCATGGCCGAGGCGATCAAAACCATCAGCAGCCAGCGGGGCCACGATCCGGCGGGCGCGACCTTGGTCTGTTTCGGCGGCGCGGGCGGACAGCACGCGGCGGCGGTGGCCGACGCGCTGGGCATCGGCACGGTGTTCCTGCACCGCTTGGCCGGACTGCTGTCGGCTTACGGGATTGGGTTGGCCGATTTCCGGGTGTTGCGCGAGCGGGCCGTCGAAACCCCGCTGGGCGACGCCGTGCCCGACGGGCTCGAGGATCTGGCCGCCGAAGCCGTGGGCGAACTGGCCCGCCAGAATGTCGCGGTGCGGGACGTGATCCGCCGCCTCCGCCTGCGTTACGACGGATCGGACGGGACCATCGAGGTCACCGCTGGCCCCGCCGCCGCCGTGGCGCAAGATTTCGCAAACACCCACCGTGCCCGCTTCGGCTTTACCCTGGAGCGGCGCTTGATTGTCGCCGCCTTGGTGGTCGAGGCGATCGGCGGAGCCCCGGCGCCGATGGTGCCCGCCGTAACCGGACAGCCGCCGCCACCCCGGCGGACCCGCGTCTTCATCGAGGGCGCTTGGCACGACGCCCCGTTGATCGGCGAGAACGGC
Source organism: uncultured Rhodospirillaceae bacterium (assembly GCA_903899885.1). Taxonomy (GTDB): domain Bacteria; phylum Pseudomonadota; class Alphaproteobacteria; order Rhodospirillales; family Magnetospirillaceae; genus CAIULK01. The sequence goes on along the minus strand of CAIULK010000064.1, from coordinate 11,657 downwards.
GTGCCCCCCGGCGGGTATGTTGACGGCGTGTGCATCCTCGCCGATCAGGCATCTACCATCGTAGTGCCGCCGGGCTGGCGGGCCGAACGGACCCTCGGCGGGGCGATGATTTTGCGCCGGGTCGTTGCCGCGCCGAAACGGGTTGCGGCCGGAACCTCGGTCGATCCGGTGTTGCTGGAGGTGTTCAACGCGCTGTTCATGTCGGTGGCGGAACGGATGGGCGTGGCGCTCGCCAACAGCGCCCAGTCGGTCAACATCAAGGAACGGTTGGATTTTTCCTGCGCGGTGTTCGACGCCGACGGCGCCTTGATCGCCAACGCGCCGCATATTCCGGTCCATCTGGGCTCGATGGGCGAAGCGGTGCGCGCGGTTTTGGCCGCTTACCGGGGCACCCTGCGGCCAGGCCAAAGCTTCGTGCTGAATTCCCCCTTCGCCGGCGGCACCCACCTGCCCGACATCACGGTGGTCAGCCCGGTTTTCGCCTCGAACCCTGCGGCGCCGTTGTTTTGGGTGGCGGCGCGCGGTCACCACGCCGATATCGGCGGCATCACGCCGGGCTCGATGCCCCCCGGTTCGACCCGCTTGGACCAAGAGGGCGTGGTGATCGAACCCCAGCTGTTGGTCGAGGACGGCGTTTTTCACGTGGCCGCGATACGGGCGTTGCTGGCATCACCGCCCGAACCCGCCCGGGCGATCGATCAGAATATCGGCGATCTTCAAGCGCAGTTGGCGGCCAATACCAGGGGCGCCGGGGAGCTGCTCGACCTCGTCGATCGTTACGGTTCCGAGACGGTTCTCGCTTACATGGGCCATGTCCGCGCCAACGCCGAGGCCTGCGTGCGCCAGCGCCTCGCCACCTTGGCCGACGGAACCTTCTCGGTGGCCATGGACGACGGCGCGGTGATCCGGGTGGCGGTCACCATCGACCGCCACGCCCGCCGGGCGATCATCGATTTCACCGGCAGCTCACCGCAACGCCCGAACAATGCCAACGCCCCCTTGGCGGTGACCAAGGCAGCCGTGCTGTATGTGCTGCGGCTGCTGATCGACAAGGCGATTCCGTTGAACGAGGGCTGCCTCGCCCCGGTGACGCTGCAGGTGCCCAAAGGCTCGCTGCTCAACCCCGAACCGGGGGCGGCGGTCGCGGCGGGCAATGTCGAAACCTCGCAAGCGGTGGTCGATGCGCTGCTGGGCGCCCTGGGGGCGATGGCCGCGTCGCAAGGCACGATGAACAACCTGACCTTCGGCGACCACACCCACCAATATTACGAAACCATCGGCGGCGGCGCCGGGGGCGGACCGGGTTTCGACGGCGCCTCGGGCGTGCAAACCCACATGACCAACTCGCGGATCACCGACCCCGAGATTTTGGAACTGCGCCACCCGGTGCGGGTCGAGCAATTTTCGCTGCGCCCCGGCTCGGGCGGCAAGGGCCGATGGCGCGGCGGCGACGGATTGCTCCGCCGCCTGCGTTTCCTGGCACCAATGACCGCCGCCATTCTGTCCAACCGCCGCCGCGTGGCACCCTTCGGCCTGAACGGCGGCGACAACGGCAAGCCCGGACTCAACCGCGTCGAACGCGCAAGCGGACAGGTCGAGGACCTTCCCGGCACCGCCGAAATCTCGGTGAACAAAGGCGACTGCCTGGTCATAGAAACCCCCGGCGGCGGCGGATACGGGGATTAACCCGCACCAGCCCTGGAACAAATTAGACGAGTGTGGTATTGCGGTTTTCCTGTTTCATTCCAGCCTCGAAAGTCACGCCGATGTCCGATCTTCGTTCCGTTCGCCGCGCTTTGATCAGCGTTTCCGACAAGACCGGCTTGATCGAGTTCGCTCGTTTCCTGCGCGACCATACGGTCGAGATTCTGTCGACCGGCGGCACCGCCAAGGCGATGCGCGAGGCGGGCTTGGAGGTCATCGAGGTGGCCGATTACACCGGCTTCCCCGAAATGCTGGACGGCCGCGTCAAGACCCTGCACCCCAAGGTGCATGGCGGCCTGTTGGGCATTCGCGGGAACACCGATCACGAAGCGGCGATGGCCGAGCACGGGATTTCCGAAATCGACCTTTTGGTGGTCAACCTCTATCCGTTCGAGGAAACCGTCGCCAAGGGCGCCGACTTCGACACCTGCGTCGAGAACATCGACATCGGCGGCCCGGCGATGATCCGCGCCGCCTCGAAGAACCATGACAGCGTCACCGTGGTGGTCGATGTCGAGGATTACGCCGCCGTGATGGAAGAGATGGCGATCCACGGCGGGGCGACCTCGCTGGGCTTGCGCAAGAAACTGGCGGCGGCGGCCTATGCGCGGACCGGCGCCTATGACGCGGCGATTTCGGCTTGGTTCGCCGGGCAATTGGGCGAGACCTTCCCCCGCCGGGTGGTGGCGGCGGGCGAACTGCGCCAGACCCTGCGTTACGGCGAAAACCCGCACCAGAAGGCCGCCTTCTACGTGACCGGCCAGCACCGGCCGGGCATCGCCACGGCGCGCCAGCTCCAGGGCAAGGAACTGTCCTACAACAATTTGGGCGACACCGACGCGGCGTTCGAACTGGCCGCCGAATTCGAGGCACCAACCGTGGCGATCATCAAGCACGCCAATCCGTGCGGCGTGGCGACCGGCGCCGACGTGATCTCGGCCTATAAAAGCGCCTTGGCCTGCGACCCGGTGTCGGCCTTCGGCGGCATCGTGGCGATCAACCGCCGGCTCGACGGCGCCACCGCCGAGGAAATCTGCAAACTGTTCACCGAAGTGGTGATCGCGCCTTCTGCCGACGACGCGGCGATCGCCGCCTTCGCCGCCAAGAAGAATTTGCGCCTGCTGGTGACCGGCGGCATGCCCGACCCGGCGCAAGCGGGAATGACCTTGAAAACGGTGTCGGGCGGCTATCTGTTCCAAACCCGCGACGATGGCCGGGTGACCAAGGACAGCCTGAAGGTGGTGACCAAGCGCGCCCCCACGGCCCAGGAACTCGACGACCTGCTGTTCGCCTTCCGCATCTGCAAGCATGTCAAATCGAACGCCATCGTCTATGCCAAGAACGGGGTGACGGTGGGCATCGGCGCCGGTCAGATGAGCCGGGTCGATTCCTCGCGCATCGCCGCGTGGAAGTCGAAGGAAGCCGCCGACGCCGCCGGGGTCGCCGATGCGGGAACCATCGGCTCGGTGGTCGCCTCGGACGCCTTCTTCCCGTTCGCCGACGGCCTGCTGGCCGCCGCCGCCGCCGGGGCCACCGCGGTGATCCAGCCGGGCGGCTCGATGCGCGACGCCGACGTTATCGCGGCGGCCGACGAAAAGGGTCTGGCGATGGTGTTCACGGGGATGCGCCACTTCCGGCATTGATCCGGTGATGGCGAGATGCCCATGAACGGCCACGATCCGGTTCACGGGCATCTCGATCCCTTTTCCTATTCCTTCTCGGCGATGGGAACGGCGTGCCGTTTGCTGCTGTTCGCGGACACGCCCGAACAGGGCGCCATGGCCGCCGCGATGGCGGCGGCCGAGGTCGAACGGATCGAGGGAAAATTCTCGCGTTATGCACCATCCAGCGACTTGTCGGTTCTGAACCGGCAAGCCGCAAACGCGGACGCGGTATCCGTCGACGAGGAAACAGCGGCGCTGCTGGACTATGCCTTTGCCTGCCACGCCAAAAGCGGGAGCCTGTTCGACATTACGGCGGGGGTCTTGCGGCGGGCGTGGGACTTCTCATCGGGAACAGCGCCCTCGACGGGGGTCGTCACCGCGTTGTTGCCGCTGATCGGCATGGACAAATTGTATTGGCAACCGCCCGTCTTGCGCTTCGCGCAGCCTGGGATGGAACTGGATCTTGGCGGCATCGGCAAGGAATATGCGGCCGATCGCGTCGCCACCTTGTTGACGGACGCGGGCATCGCGCATGGGCTGATCGATTTCGGGGGAGATCTCGTTGCCCTGGGACCGGCTCCCGGCGGGCAGCCCTGGCGGATCGGCCTGCGTGACCCGAGCCGGGCCGGAACCGCAATGGGTGAAATCACCCTATCAGGGGGCGCGTTGGCGACTAGCGGAGATTACGCCCGCTGTATCGAAAGCGGCAGCGACCGTTACGGTCATATCCTGGATCCCCGCACCGGATGGCCGGTGCGGGGATTAACGTCGGTTACCGTTCTCGCCCCTCGTTGCATGGTCGCCGGTAGCGCCGCCACCATCGCCATGTTGAAGGGCCGCGAGGGCATCGCTTGGCTCGACCGCCTCGGATTGCCGCATTTTTGGGTCGATGACAACGGGCGGCGGGGCGGAACGGCGCTTATCAACTCGTCAGCGACCTGAGCGCCTGCGTCCCGGCGGCAGCGGTTTGAGCGGCCCCGGCGCTGTCGCCTTGTCGCAATTGGACCATCAAATTCTTCATCCCGTTGACGAAGTCACTCTGGGACACCTGCCCCGAACCGCTGGGGTCGAGCGCCCCCCAAACGGCCTGCGCCCCCGCCGCCTTGAAGGGCGCGGGCGGGTTCAGGGTCTGGAACGCCTGATTGAATTGGGCTTGCGACACCGAGCCCACTCCACTGGTATCGATGTTGTTGTAAAGCGCCGACATTTTTTGCTGCGGCGCCATCCGCGTACTGGCGCCCGACATCGCGGTCATCGCCGCCGCGCCGCCGCTTCCTGAAATTGCCATGCTCATGATACGGCCCACCTTTTTTGATTGTCCCCATTCGCCCAAAGGGTGAGCCCCCCGGCTGACCGGTTCCTGACGTTATAAGCGATTTCGCCAACCGCCCAGTTTCACCTTTTGTTCTTGACGGACTTGCCAGACGGACGATACTGAACGCGGTTAATAGGCGAGGATGTGTTGGTGTGCGCACCTTAAAAAGGCTCGTATCGTTCCTAGTTCTGCTGCCTATCGCCGCCTTCGCGGATGAACGGGTGCCAGGGCCGGTGCCCGCCCAGCTGGTGCGGGTGATCGACGGCGACACCGTCGTGGTTCACGCCCATATCTGGCTGGGGCAATATATCGATACCGCCGTGCGACTGGCCGGGGTCGATGCCGCCGAAATGCACGCCCGCTGCGACTCCGAACGCGCCCTGGCGCTGGAGGCGAAAGCCTTCGTCGAGGCCAAATTGGCCGATCCCGCGCTGTCCTTGGCCGACATCACCTACGACAAATACGGCCGCCGGGTGGTGGCGCGCATCATCACCGCCGAGGGCCAGGATCTGTCGGATCAACTGATGGCGGCCGGGCTGGTTCACGCCTATGACGGCGGGCGCAAGGAAGGCTGGTGCAGTGGCGATCCGCCCGACGATTCAGAGCGCTAACCGATTCCCATCTCATCCAACAGCTCGGCCAGCGCCCGGACATCGACCCTAAGGTCGGCATTCTGGTCGTTCGGATCGGTCGAGGGCACGGCGAGACGGCGGTGGACCAGCCCGCGCGCCCGCGACAACGGGGGAAAGAAGCCCAATTGCCGATGGCGGCCGGGCATCAGCTCGACCACCCGCGCCGAGGGCGGCGAGAACAGCAGATTGGTGAAGGCCGCACCATGCGGCCCGACCACGACATCCGCCGCGGCGAACGCCGCCGCTTGTTCCACGACCCCGGCATCGCCGGGCGCGAACAGCGCGAAGCCCCGCTTGGACAGCGCGGCCATCACCTCGTCCTCGTTCAACACGCGGCGTTGACGGGCATCCTTGCGCGACAGCCACAGGCGGGCGGGACCGGCGGCAGGGCGGCCCAGGGTTTGGCGGATCCATGCCATCGCCTGGGGATGCGGGTCCTGAAAGCGGGCGCCGACCTCCGGGACGATCAGCTCGCGGCAGCGCAAGGCTTGGCCGCCCGCCACCGGCCGCAGCCGGTCGGCCGCGATGCCCAAAAGGTCCAAGGTTTCGCGCTGGAAGCCGGCCTGATCGTCGTTGATCAGCAACGGCACGTCATCGGGCAACAGGCGCAGCCGGGGCAGATAATCGAGCAGCCAATGATAGTAATTGGCTAGCCCGCCCAGCAGGCCCACGCGCTCGTCGAGGGCGGTTTCCGCTTGGGGCCGCACCCGCACCAGCCGCCCGCCGGGGATCACCAGGCGGACATACCGCCCGGCCTCGGGATTGGCGTTGGTGACGTTTTCCAACATCACTCGGCCATCGGCGCATTCGACCAGCCAGTCACGCCCGCCGGTCAGCACCACCGCATTGCGTTCAATAACGGCGGTCTGCGGCCGGTCGGGAGTCCAGGCCGACGGCACGGTTTCGGCCGCGTCGATCCGCCAACCGTCGGGAACCGCATCGGCGGCGGCACACAGCGCCACCGCCTCCGCATCATGCCCGGCATCAAGCTCGATCCGCGCCAAATCCAGACGGGCAACGGTTTGCTCGCTTGCGTCCAGGCGGGCGAAGGCGGCCCGCGCCGGGGCGGGCGTGCGCGCATACAGCGCCATCTGCCACGCGGCGCGGCGGCGCGCCGGGATTACCACCGGATCGTCCGCCAACCCGGTCAGACGGGCGTTGGCCTCGGCGATCATCGCCGGGTCTTGGCCCAGAATGCCTTCGTCCAGCAGCGTCACGGCCAGACGCCGCCCCGCCGAGGGATGCCTCGGAGCATGGATCAACGCCGTGCGATAGGCTTGGATCGCCTCGTCCCCGCGCGCCTGGGCACACAGCGCGTTGCCCAGATTAACCCAGGCCCCCGCGAAATCGGGCGCTTTGGCCAGCGCTTGGCGGAAACAGGCCTCGGCCCCGGCCGGATCGCCGATCGCCTGACGGCAATTGCCGAGATTGAGCAAGGTGCCCGGGTCCGGCGGCAACCGTTCCAAAAGGCGGATCGCCTCGCTGAATTCGTCGAGCTGATAATGGGCGACGGCGAGGCGCGCCATCACGTCGGGATGACCGGGATCTTGCGCCAGACATTGAAGGTAGGCCCGCTTGGCGGCCTTGACCCGGCCGCCCTGGTGATCGGCCACCGCCCGCTGGAAAAGAGAACGTGATCGCATGATCCCGACTATAGCGCAGACGAGTTTCTTGTGCCTTACCCCATTCGGGTAATTCCCCCTATCCCGAAATTCAGGCAAACTAGAAACATGACAGACTACAATGGATTGATGGCCCTGGTTGCCGACGATCATTCGTTTATCCGCGGCGCGGTGGCGACGATGATGGAGGCGCTTGGCTTTTCCGAAGTGGTGACGGTCGGCGACGGCACCAGCGCCTTGAAGGCGATGGCGGGCCATCGCCCGGCCATCGTTTTATGCGATATCCGCATGACGCCGATGGACGGCTTGGCCTTTTTGAAAGCGTTGCGGACGTTCGAGGCCGAACACGATGTCAAATCGCCGCAGCCGGTGATCCTGATGACCTCGAACCCCGATGCCTCGACGGTGCGCCGCGCCATGGAACTGGACGTCGATGCCTTCCTGGTCAAACCCGTCACGCCGGAATCGCTGCGCAAACAGGTCGACCGCGTGTTGAAGGCGCGGATGTCGGTGGCGCTTAACCGCCGAGGCGACTGACCCAAGCCTTCAGCCGCTCGCCCGGCTCGAACATTGCCAAGCGCGGCGCGTCGAGCCGGGTTGGTTCGGCGGCGAATCCCACTTCGGCTACCCCGCCCGCCTCGTCCAGCGCGCGGACGATCAATTCGATATCGCCCAACAGTACCCGGTCGCCGATCCCCGGCCGCCCGCCGAAACGGTCCGCGAGATAGTCGGCGACCGTCCTATCCAAACCATCCTCGTTAACCGGCAGGCCGTAGGACAGCGCCAACTGCCCCATGCTGACCGTTGGCTCGATCGGGAAATCGCCGAAGAAGCGGCGGTCGGCCTCGGCCGCCTCGGCCGGGCGGGCGAACAGATGATCGAGATGGCCGACCCGGTCGGGGCGCGCGAACAGCCACACCATGTCGCCCGCTACCAACGGCCCGGCAATATGGGCCAGCATCGAACCACCGTCGCGCACCACCAGAGACGGCATCGCCCAGCGCGGCAAGCGATGGCCCCGCGCCACCAGCGAATCCGGCACGATCCGATAGGCGACCAAGGCGTGATGCGCGCCCGGCAATTCCAGATCGACGCGTTCGACCGGCCCGGTCCGGCGCGGCACGATCTGCCCCATCCAGCGGGCCACCGGTCCGATCGTCCAGCCCTGCACCGCCAGCGAGGCCACCACCACCAGAAAGGCGACATTGAAATAGACCGAACCGCCCGCCACCCCCAGGATCATCGGCAGGATCGCCATCAGGATCGACACCGCGCCGCGCAAGCCCACCCATGAAACGAAAAAGGTTTCGTTGGCGGTGATGCGAAACGGCAACAGGGCCAGAAACACCGCCAGCGGGCGGGCGACGAGGGTAAGGACCACCGCCACCCCCATGGCCGGCAACGCCACCGCCCCGAACTCGGACGGCCGGGCCAACAGCCCCAGCGACACGAACATGCCGATCTGCGCCAGCCAGGAAATCCCGTCTTGGAAGCGTTTCAGGGTTTGCGGCGCGCTCAGGCGCGCGTTACCCGCCACCAGTCCCGCGATATAGACCGCCAGAAAGCCCGATCCCCCCAGCAGACCCACCGCCGAGAACAGCATCAACGCCAACGCCAACGCCAGAATCGGCAGCAGCGAGCGCTCGATCCCCAACCGGTTGACCGCCTGCACGATAACCATGCCGCCCGCCAGCCCGCCCAAACCGCCATACAGGAACTGCCGCGCCAGATCGCCCGCCAGCGCCCACCCGGTGTGCGGCTGACCGGCCAGGATCGCCGCCAGGGCCATGGTCAGAAAAATCGCCACCGGGTCGTTGCAGCCCGATTCGACCTCCAGCAGCGAGCGGGTGCGGTCGCGGACCGTGATGCCGCCGACCCTGAGCAGGAAAAACACCGCCGCCGCATCGGTCGAGGCCAGGATCGACCCGAGCAAGCCCGCATGCGGCCAATCGAGGCCCAGCAACAGATGCGCCGGAACCGCCACCACCGCGGCCGTCAGCACGACACCAACGGTGGCCAGCGACAAGGCCGGGGCGGCCGCCAGCCGGAACGCCTTGACCGGGGTGTGAAAGCCGGAATCGAACAGAACCACCGCCAGCGCGGCGCTGCCCAGCAAATAGACCATGCGGCCGTCCATCGGCCCCAGCCCCAACCCCTCGGCCCCCGCCGCCAAACCGACGCCCAGGAACACCAGCAGCAGCGGCGCGCCGATCCGGAAACTCAACAGACTGGAAAAGACGCTCGCCGCGACCAGCCCGGAAAGGACCAACACGGCAAGGTTCATACCCTCGATCACGGCGCACCCATTCGGCCAAACCCTGTCTTGGGTTTAGGGATTGAGGGGCCGGATGTCCAGGGGCGGGCGAAAAAAGAAAAACCCGGCGCCGCAACGGCATGCGGCGCCGGGCCTTTGGCCGGACGGGAAACCGCCCTTGTCTTAGTAGACCAGCACCAGATCGGCGCTGAGCGAAATATCCAGGGCCGCGGCGGCACCCAGCACGTCATCGACTTCCGCGATCAGGTCGGCGCGGGTATAGCCGAACAGATCGATCGCCGGCTGGCAGACGTGAATCTTGCAGTTGCCGGATTCCTTCATGCTTTTCACCAGATCATGCGGCTTGACATAATTGGTGTCGGCAACGCGCTTCTTGAAGTCGCCATCCATCGCGGTCAGTTCGCTGGCGATGTCGAGCTTTTCCATCCGACCCTTGACGAAGGCGTTGATGCCGCCCATCGCCACGCACAGATCGACATGGTCGGCCATCGTCACCGCGGTCGCGGCCATGATCAGACCGGAATACACTTGATCGAGCGCCGAGCTGTTGATGCAGATGGCGATTTTTTTTGCCTTGGACATAGCTCCTCCCATTCATTTCGTGATTTAGATGGGCGTTATATGAACGCGAGCTAATGGTAGTCACTTATTAATTTGGGAGTCAATTATTAGAATCGCCTAACACACACATTAGTTGCATCTAATATTGTTAATCAATAATATTATAATGTTCGAATATTAGAGGCCGGAACTATACCTCGTCCCGGCCCCCGATGGTTCCAATGCAACCGGTTACGCCAGAATCTTGCCAACCCGGTTCAAGCGCAACCGATAGGCATCGGGCATGCCCGAGCCCAGCAGCGGGCGCAGATACATGCGGAAGGCGTCGGTCACGTCGGTGCCGTTCGCGGAGATGAATTCGTCTTCCATCACCCGGGTCTTGCCCGCCACCGCTTCGAGCGGCGCCAGTTGATAATCGACCGAGTAGAATCCGGTCCGCTTGATGGTCACCGAGCCGTCGCGGTCGCCCCACATCGCGAACTGCACCGCCTTCTCGCCGACCTCGCGGGCTTCGCGTTGATCGACGTCGGAGACGCAGCCGATGAACGAACGTTGCAGATAGCCGAAGGTGTCGCCACGGACCCGCTTGATGCCCAGCTTCGCCTTGATCTCTTGGCACAAAAGATCGGCCAGGGCGCCGGTGCCCGACAATTGCACATTGCCGTGGGCGTCCTTTTCGATTTCGTTGGCCAGCTTGGTGATGATCGGCACCCCGGCCTCGTCGTGAATGCCTTCCGACACCGCGATCACGCAGCGGCCGTGCTTTTCATACGTCGCCTTCACATCGGCCAGGAACCTGTCGACCACGAAGGTGCGTTCCGGGATGTAGATCAGATGCGGACCGTCGTCGGGGAACTTCTTGCCCAAGGCCGAAGCGGCGGTCAGGAACCCGGCATGGCGGCCCATCACCACCGCCAGATACACGCCGGGAAGCGCCGCGTTGTCGAGATTGGCCCCCATGAAGGCCTGCGCCACGAAACGCGCCGCCGAGGGGAAGCCCGGCGTATGGTCGTTCAGGACCAGATCGTTGTCGATCGTCTTGGGGATGTGGATGCAGCGCAACGGGTAGCCGCCGCGCCGCGCCTCCTCGCTGACGATGCGCACGGTGTCCGAGGAATCGTTGCCGCCGACATAAAAGAAATAGGCGATCTCGTGCGCCTTGAGGACCTTGAAGATCTCTTGGCAGTATTTCAAGTCCGGCTTGTCGCGGGTCGAACCCAGCGCCGACGAGGGCGTGCCCGCCACCATCTCCAAATTGTGGCTGGTCTCTTGCGTCAGATCGAGGAAATCCTCGTTCACGATGCCGCTGACGCCGTGATAGGCGCCATAGACCAGTTCGACATTGCGGAACTTACGCGCCTCCAGCACCACGCCAGCCACCGACTGATTGATGACCGCGGTGGGACCACCGCCCTGGGCGACCAGAACCTTGCCTGACGACATCGGGGACTCTCCTTTTCGTGAATTCAGGAATGATTTTCGACGGCCATCGCCAGCCAGCCTTGCGCGGCGGTTTCGTCGCCGTTCTCCTCGCGCTCAAGCCGTGCCAGCAGGCCATACACCAGCGGGCTGGGGCCAAGACGGCGCGCGGTATCAAGATGCGTGCGCGCCATGCCCCACAGGCGGGCGGCCAGCGCCGCCTCGGCCAGCGCCGCATGCCCAAGGGCGGCGTTCGGATTGGCGCGGACCAGGGTTTCCATCCGTTTGATCCGCTGTGCCGGCAATTCCGCCGGGGCCAAGGCCAGCCACGCCGTCACCAGATCCGGGTGCGGGGTCCGGCGCCAGCAGTTCACGATCACCTCGCCCGCTTGGCGCGGCTTGTCCAGGCGGTGCAGCATCAGGGCCGCGCGCACCGCCGCCGGAACCAAATCCGGGGCGGAGGCC
>CAIULK010000063.1 GCA_903899885.1 uncultured Rhodospirillaceae bacterium | reverse complement strand
CGGGGTGCGCAGCTCGTGGCTGACCACCGCCAGGAATTCGGTTTTGGCGCGGCTGGCTTCCTCGGCGCTGGCGCGGGCCGCCTCCAGATCGGCCATTTGACGGTCCTGCCCGCTGAGCAGGCGGTTGGCGGCCAGCATCAGCAAAACCACCATCAGCGACAGCGTCGCCGCCCCGGCGGCGATGAAAAGGGCGTTTTCCCGCCACGCATGCAGCACCAAATCCTCGGACGCGGTGGTGGTGACCGCCAGCGGATATTCATCGACGCGGCGCGCGGCGACGATCCGCATCCGGTTGTCGCTGGGGGCAACGAAACGGGGCTGGCTGGTGACCACGGCGCCGGCATCGCTGCTGGCGAGGATCTCGCGAAACGCCGTGGCGTCGAGGAACGAGCGGCCCAGCAGCGTTTCCTCGTTCGGGTGACGAGCCAGAAGAACGCCGTCGCCGCGGAACAGCGACACCGTGCTGTCGGGGCTGATCGCCGCCGAGGTATAGAAGGTGCGGAAAAAATCGCTTTCGATACCGGTCAGAACCAATCCCAAGGTCGCCCCGGAGCGGCTTTTTATCTTGCGGGCGAGATAGAAGGTCCATCTCCCGGTGCCCCGGTTGTGGACCGGCGCGCTCATGTAAACTTGCAAGTCCGGATCGTCGAAATGGGCCTTGAAGTAGTCGCGGTCGGCCAAATTGATCGGCGGCGGCGGATAATCGCGGGTGAAATTGATGACGTCGCCGTTGGCGGCGACGATCGTCGCGACATCGATCTGGGGCACGCCCGACGCCTTGTCGCGCAACATTTCAAAAATCGCCTGGGTGCCCATCACGCGGCGCAGCGTGGCCTCGTCCTCGATACCGAGTTCATGAACCCGGTCGGAGATGCTTTTTAACACCAGATCGGCCGACTTAATGCTTTGCAGCGCGTGTTCGGCCAGGATCAGGGTGGTGTTGGACAGATTGGTCCGCCATTCGGACAAGGCACTTTCGCGGCCTTTCCAAATCTGGAAGGCCGACGCCCCCAAGGTCAGGGCGATGAACAGACATCCGATCAACGTCACTTGGCGGCCGCGCCGTTGCGTCACCGTTCCGTCCCCCCGTTACCGAATTCCTTGCAAGCCGGCCCCAACGCTATCATGGTTTTCAGGCGGTTCGAAGGGCCTTAAGGGCGGCGATGGTCTCGTCCGAAATGCGTTCCAGCGCCGGGCAAAGGCTGTCCAAGCCATCGGTCTGATTGTTCCGGCAGCGATGATGGATCAGGCCCGCGATCCAGGCCATCCGGCGAAATCCCAGGTTGGAGGAAGCCCCCTTCAGGCTGTGCGAGCGTTGGTTGGCCTGTTCCCAATCGCCGGTCCCGATGGCGGCGAGCAAGCCGCTGGTTCGCGGTCCAACCTCGGCCGCGAAGGCGTCGAGAATTTCATCGACCATCTCGGGATCGATGTCGCGCCGCAGATCGGCGATGGTGCCCAGATCGACCACCGCGAGGGCCAGGCCTTCCGCCATTTCGTCCCGCTCGGTTTTGGGCGGCGCCATCGCGATGCCGGCCAAGGCGGCGGCCAAGCTTTTCATTCCCAGGGGTTTGGCGATCGGACCGATCATTCCGATATTCCGGCAGGCTTCGCACTCGGCGTCGCGCAGGCTGGCGGTGATCGCCAGCACGGGAACACGGCTTCCCGCCGGTCCGCTGGCGCGGATGCGCTCGAAAGCCTCGAAGCCGTCCAGACCCGGCATCTGAAGATCCATCAAGACCAGATCGAATTCGCCCTGCGCGAACAGGTCCACGGCGGCCAAGCCGTCCGCGGCCAGGGAAACGCTGTGCCCCATCCGGCCCAACAGGGCGGCGGCGACCTCGCCATTGATCGGATCGTCCTCGGCCAGCAGGATTCGCAACGATGCTTGCGGGGTCATGATGCGGGCGTCGGAAGAAGGCGCTTAAGGGCCTTGACCAGATTTTCGCGGGTGAACGGCTTGACGATGTACCCGTCCACCCCCTTGCTGCGGGCGGTGATGATGTCCTCGGCCTGCGCTTTCGAGGTCAGCATGATGAATTTGGCCTTGGCGACGGTGCGCCGGATTTCCTCGAGCAGTTGCAACCCGTCCATCTGCGGCATCATCCAATCGCACAGCACGATGTCGGGAAGGATGCGGGTGGCGACCATTTTCTCGATGGCGTCCTTGCCGTCTTGCGCCGCCAGCACCTTG
>CAIULK010000062.1 GCA_903899885.1 uncultured Rhodospirillaceae bacterium | reverse complement strand
GTCATCACATTGATTTATATAGCATAATAAGCGATGGACGTCACGAAATGGCTCGGTCATCTGGGAAATCCGGGTTCAGCCCTCGGGCCAGCACTCGGCCAAGCGGGGACCCAGACGCAGCGGTGCTATTCGTTTGGCCCGGCCGGTCGCATCGTCGGTCTCGATCAGGGCGCCGCAGACCGTGCCCTCGCCCTCGGCGGGCGACAGTTTTTCGGACGGCATTTTGCGGACCATCTTATAGATCGCCGCGTCCTTCTTCATGCCGATCACCGAATCGTAGTCGCCGCACATTCCCGCGTCGGTCAGATAGGCGGTGCCGCCGTTCAGGATTTGCGCGTCGGCGGTGGGAATGTGGGAATGGGTGCCGATCACCGCGCTGACCCGGCCGTCGAAGGCATGCGCGAAGCCCATCTTCTCGCTCGACGCCTCGGCGTGGATATCGACCAAAATGGCGTCGGCGCCGCCGGGACCCAAACGGACGCGGGCCAATTCGCGCTCGAAGGCTGTGAAGGGGTCGTCCATGGGATCCATGAACAGGCGGCCCATGACCTGGGCGACCATCACGGTTTTGCCGCGCGCCGTGGTGTACAGCCCGACGCCTCGGCCGGGGGTGCCCGCAGGGAAATTCAAGGGGCGTAGCAACGCCGGATCGCCGCTGATATAGCCGATCATTTCGCGCTGGTCCCAGGCATGGTTGCCCAGTGTCAGCACGTCGATCCCGGCGGTGTGGAATTCCTGGCAGATCTTGCCGGTGACGCCGAAGCCGTGGGCGGCGTTTTCGACGTTGGCGATGACCATGTCGGGGGCCAACCGGGTTCTAATCGCCCCAAGGTGATGGAGTACCGCGTCGCGGCCCGATCGCCCGACCACGTCGCCCAGAAAGATGATCTTCATGTTGTCGGCGGCACGAACGGCCCCTTTTCGGTGATGATGCGGTCCAAGCGTTGATCGTGCCGGTCGGCGGGGACGGCGTCTACCTCCTGAAACGTGTGGGCGGCGCCGATCGCCAGAACCGGGCCATCGGCGCGAAGTGCCGCCAAGGTGCGGTCGTAATAGCCGCCGCCTTGACCCAGGCGGTTGCCGGAACGGTCGAAGGCCAGCAGGGGAACCAGCACCACGTCGGGGCGGATCAAGGGGGCGCTGGCCGACGGCTGCCGGGTGCGGTGTGGCCCGTCTTCCAGGGGGATGGATTGATCCCATAGCCGGAAATCCAACGCGCGATCGGGGCCTGTCACCACCGGCAAGGCCAGCATGCAGCCGCCCTGGGCGAGGGCACGCAAAAGCGGACGGGGATCGATCTCGCCGCCGATCGGCCAATACCCGGCGATGATCGTGCCGGACGGAAAACGAAGGGTTTCGGGCGCGATAACGGCGGCGGGAGCATTCGCACGGCGTTTGCGCGCCGCCGCGCGCAGATCGGTTTTATCGATCATATCGATCCCGAAAAAGGTGGAGCGGCGCCGCCTCGGCCGTTGGCGTATTGAGGTCCTACTGCGGCCTGCTGGTGCAGGTGGGAGCCATATACCGGAACCAAGATTCCGACAGGGACAGCCCCCGAGAGGATCATTATAGCCCCAGGGACGTCGTTTGCCTGACGCACCGCGCAGCCAACCGCTCCACCCATGAGATTAGGCCTGTTCCAGCCGGTCCGCAATGGATTCGATGCGTTCGGCCATTCGTTCGACCTCACGCGCCAGTTGGACGTCGCCGCTGGCCACGGCGGCCAGGTCTTGATTGACTTGCGCCAGCTTGCCCTTGGCCTCGGCCAGTTCGTCGGCCAGCATCAGCCCGGCCATCACCAGCAACCGCCCCTCGGGCTGCACGCCGAGTTGGCGGGCCAGGGTTTGCACCCGGGAATCGAGGTCGCGAGCGCGGGCGTGGACCTGATCGACCTGGGAATCGTCGCAGCGGACTTCGTAGATACGGCCGTTGATGGACAGACTGACCGTCGCCACCCGTCAATCCTCCAACAACAGGCGCAGGCGATCAATGGTCTGATCCAGCCGCAGTCCAACGGTTCGGGTGACCTGGGCGAGGCGGTCGTTGTCGTCACCAGCGTCGCGCAATTGGCCGGCGAGCAGAAAATCGCCCGAGGTGGCGTGGCTCGACGCCGCCTCAAGCCGGTCCAGCGCAACGCCCAAACGGTGGACGGCGCGGCTGGTAAGCTCAAGACTGGCGGACGGCGTGTGCGTCACCGCGAAAGCCCCTTTTTAGAAGATGATCTCAGGCGGAGGTTAGGCGCGATGGCCGGACGAGTCAATGTGAGGTAGGATCAAAACATGATCCATCGCTTTCATATTCGCGTCCACCATGTTGATGATGCACGCACCGTGCTGTCGGCGGCGGCGGCTTTGGGGGCGTTGGTGGCGCTGGAAAGTCCGGCCGGGGCCGCATTGTGGCAGGGCTTGGGCTGGTGGCGGGCGATCGAGCGCCGGTTGCGGGCGGCGTTTCCCGCTCACGCGTTCACGATGGTGTTGGACTGCGCCGACGCGCCCGCCCTGGCGATGATGGTGGGGCCCGGCGCGTCGGTTCGGCTGGATGCGTCGGCCGAGGTGGTGGCGAAGATCGCCGCGATGGGCATCCGCGTGATCCCCCGAACTGTGCCGATCGAATTGGATCTGGCGGCCTGTTCCGACGCCCAAGCCGCGCTGGCCCTATTGCTGAACCATGGAACAGTTGGCGCCGCCCAGTAGCTTCCAGTCGCTGGATTTCTTGCTCGCACGGGTCGAGGCGATATCGACCACCTTGACGAGGAAGATCCGGGCTTGCGCCGGGCGGACCGCTAGGCAGATCTGCGCAGCCAAGCTGTTCCATGTTGCTCCGGCGGCGGGCTCGACCATCACCCACAAATTGCCGCCGTTATCGGGCAGTGTGGCGAGAACGCCGGGGAATTGCCGGGCGATCACCGCGGCGGCCGTTTGATCGGCGCGAGCGGGGGTGGCCGTCAGTAAAATCGGCAGGGCCAGAACGAGCAGGAGGGTCTTCATCGCGGTGTTCCTGGAAAAAAGCGGCGGCCGCAGTATAGAAGCGGCCACCGCCCTAATCCCTAAAAATCGCGTTCGATTTTGAAGGTGTTGAAAAGGATGTCGAGGGCGACCATGCGCGCGGCGTGGTTGACGGCGTCGAGCATGTCGCCGTCGCTCCACCCCAGCGCGCGAACCGCCTCGATGTCCTGGGCGGTAACGGACAAGGAGTCGTGGGCCGCCTTGACGGCAAGGGCCACCAAGGCGCGTTCGCGCTCATCAAGCGGCGACTTGGCGATGTCCTCGCGGGTGGCGGCGACTTGCTCCAGCGTCCAATCGGCCATGTTGATCAG
This sequence comes from uncultured Rhodospirillaceae bacterium, assembly GCA_903899885.1. GTDB lineage: Bacteria > Pseudomonadota > Alphaproteobacteria > Rhodospirillales > Magnetospirillaceae > CAIULK01. The sequence goes on along the minus strand of CAIULK010000062.1, from coordinate 3,680 downwards.
AACGCTGGCATTACGATCGATGCAATACTCGCATTTGGCCTCGATCGAGGCCAGAAGGCGAATCACCGTCAGCGCCGAAAAGCCGATGCGGGGGTGGTTCATATAGTAGCTCATCGATTCTTGCTGCTGTCTCAGCCAAATTGGGCTGGCGCTCAGCAACTGGATCGGGGCGGGCACTATGCCGAGGCGCGCCTTGACTTGGCCGTACAGTTCGGCGACTTCGCCGGTGGCTGTGTCGGGGGATTGAGTAGCGATTAAAGGCATGACCGTATCTCCTCTGGCGGTGTGGACAGGGTGTCGAGGTATTGGGTGAGCTGGCCTAGGCAAGCCCGGTAAATGCCGATGGACCGCAGGCTTTTGGCGACGCCGATGCAACCCCATAGGCTGGACACGATGAACAGGGCGGTTTGGTTGGGATCGACGGCGGCGCGTACTTCACCGTTGGCGCGGGCACGGGTCAGCGCACGGGTCAAGGTGTCTTGCCAGTCGCCGATCAGGCGGGAAAGCGCGACGCGGAAATCCTCGTCCAGCGGGCTCATTTCCTGCATCAGGTTGTTGATCGGGCAGCCCAGCGCCAGATACTCCTCGCTCATCGTTTCGCGTTTGTAATCAAGCAGGGCGCGCAGAGCCGCCAGCGGCGACGAAGCGCTTTCGATCGGCGCCATCGTGGCGGCGGTAAAGCTGGGGCGAATGACCTCGTCGATGACGGCCAAGCCCAGCGCCTTTTTATCCGGGAAATGGTGGTAGAGCGCGCCCTTGGTCAGGCCGGTATCGGCCAGGATGTTGGCGACCGACGCCGCCTGGAATCCCTGGCGGTGAATTTCCGAAAAGGCGGCGGCAAGAATGTCTTGGCGGGTTTGGTCGGGCTTTCGCGTGTTCATGACGTCAGCATACCAACCGGTATGGATGTGTCAAGAGCTATTGGCGACCGGCGCCCACAGCACGTCGTCGATGGTCGCGGCGCCGGTCAGCAGCATCACCAAGCGGTCGAAGCCCAATGCGATGCCCGCGCTTTCAGGGAGGCCCGCGTCGAGGGCGGCCAGAAAATCCTCGTCGATTGGGACGTGGCGGCCATAAAGCTGGGCCTTGACGGCGGCTTCGGCGGCGAAACGGCGCCGCTGTTCGGCGGCGTCGGTCAATTCCCCGAAGGCGTTGGCCAGTTCCAGGCCCAGGGCATAAATCTCGAAGCGCTCGGCAATCCTCGGATCATCGCGGCCGGGCCGGGCCAGGGCGGCCATCGATAGCGGCCAGGAATGCAGCACGGTGGGGACGGTCCGCCCGATTTCGGGCTCGATGCGGTCGAGCAATATGCGGAAGACGATGTCGTCCCAGTGATCGGCCAGGCCGGTTCGCACTCCGATACGCAGGGCTTCCCCCGCCAGCCGGTCGCGGTCGGGTGCAAGGGGGTCGGGGGCGGTGGCCAGAATGTCGATATCGGCGTAACGCGAAAACGCCTCGGCGAAGGACAGCCGCTCAAAGGGTTGGAAGGGGTCGCAAGTTTGGGCGCCCCGCCGAAACAGGGTCGCCCCGGCGGCGGCGGCGGTGGCGCGGAACAGCCCCTCGCAATCGGAAATCAGATCATCCAGGCCGCCGCCCGCCCGGTACCATTCGATCATGGTGAATTCGGGGTGATGAGTGTCGGACCGTTCGGCGTTGCGAAAGACTCGGGCCATTTGCCAGATCCGCTCCATCCCCCCGGCCAGCAGCTTCTTCATCGCGAATTCGGGGCTGGTGTGCAGGAACAAAGGGCGGTCCGCCTCGCCGGCGCCGTCTTCCAGCACGGTGGCGAAGGGCATCAGATGCGCTTCCAGTCCCGGCGAGATTTGCAGGCAGGGGGTTTCGACTTCGGTAAAGCCGTGGCTCGCGAAAAAGGCGCGGGTCGCCGTCACCGCGTGGCCGCGCAGGGTCAGGTTCCGCTTTCGCCTTGCCAAATTGTGTGGGCGCCACCACTCTTGCCCGGTCATGCTGCCTCCCCGTCCGTCCGCCTTCGACGCGTTGATCGACCCCGGCGATCCCGCCGATCCGATCGCCCGCCAGATCCGCCCCTCGCCCGAGGAAGCGCAGGGCCATCCCGACGACCATGCCGATCCGATCGGCGACGCAGCCTACAGCCCGCTGCCGGGGCTGGTCCATCGCTATCCCGACCGCGTGCTGCTGACCCCCACCATGACCTGCGCGGTGCATTGCCGCTTTTGCTTCCGCCGCGACCGGGTGGGCGGCGAGGTGTTGAGCGAGGCCGCGCTGGAGGCGGCGATGGACTATATCCGAACCCGCCCGGCGATCGGCGAGGTGATCTTGACCGGCGGCGATCCCTTGACCTTGCCGCTCGGCAAACTCGGGCGCTTGATCGGCCAAATTCGGGCGATCGATCATGTCGGGGTGATCCGGGTGCATTCCCGGGTGCCGGTGGCCGCCCCCGAACGGGTGACGCCGGAGATGGTGCAAGCACTGGCGTCCGACACGGCGGCGGCGGTGTGGCTGGCCGTGCATGTCAATCATCCACGCGAATTGCAGGCGTCGGCGCGGGCGGCGCTGGCGCGTTTGGCCGGGGCCGGGGTACCGTTGCTGGCGCAAACCGTGCTGTTGAAGGGCGTCAATGACCGCGCCGAGATTCTGGAGGCGCTGTTCCGCGATCTGCTGCGGCTGCGGGTGAAGCCCTATTACCTGCATCATCCCGACCGGGCGCCGGGCACCGGCCATTTCCGCCTAACCCTGGCCGAGGGCCGCGCCCTGATGGCGGCCCTGCGTGGACGGCTGTCGGGGATCGCGCTGCCGACCTATGTGCTGGATATTCCGGGCGGGGCGGGCAAGGTGCCGGTCGGCCCCGATTACTGGGATGCGGCCAGCGGCTGCGTGCGCGATCCGGCGGGGGGAAGCCACTCCTATTTCGAGCATGACCCGATCAATTCGGGTCATGCGTAGCGGCCATCGCGGCCGCGGCCAAGCGCGGAGGCGCGCGCCCGGCAAGGGTGAATTAATAACCTAGCGTTTCCGCGACTGAAGGAACTGCTCGACGGCGCCGACATGGTTCTCGTCGATTTCCAGGCTGGCGTGGGTCGAGACGTGGGTGGCCGCCATCATCACGGCGTGGAATTCGCCGAGGCCCGCGATCTCGACGACCATCGCGGCGCCGCGCGCAACGCCTTCGAGCGGACGGTCCAACACCGCCGCGCCGTTCAAGGCCAGATCATGGACCAGACAATGCAGCGTCCGTCCATCGACCCGAACCGTGGCAGCCAAATTGACGGTGTGGCGGTCGTTGAAACGGCGGTTTTGATCCGACCCCATGTCCATGATTTCGATGAAGGCGGCGCGCATCTTTTGGGTACGCTCGTTGGCCTGACTGGCGGCGTCGCGCACGACGGTGGCCATTTGGCCGGTTTGGGCCGAACTGTCGGTGGCGGCGGCGATCGCTTGCGTGGCGTCGGCGGTGCCGGTGGCGGCGGTTTGGGCGGCGCGGGCGATTTCCTGGGTCGCGTGCGACTGCTGATCGGTCGAATGGGCGATTTCGGCGGCGATCGCGGTGATCGAGCCGATGGTGCGCGCGATGCCCTCGATGGCGCCCACCGCCTCGCCGGTCGCCCCTTGAATGGCGGCGATCTGGGCGGAAATTTGATCCGTGGCCTTGGCGGTTTGGTTCGCCAGATTCTTAACCTCGTTCGCCACCACCGCGAAGCCCT
>CAIULK010000061.1 GCA_903899885.1 uncultured Rhodospirillaceae bacterium | reverse complement strand
CTGGCGATGTCGTTGATCAGCTTGACCACCTGACCGATGCGATTGGCCGCCTCGGCCAAGCTTTGCACCATCTTGTTGGTGCGTTCCGCCTCGGTCATCGCGCCCGACGCGATGCGTGCCGAATCGGCGACCTGACGGCTGATTTCGTTGATCGAGGAGCTGAGTTCCTCGGCCGCCGCCGCCACGGTTTGAATATTGGTGGTGGCTTCCTCGCCCGCCGCCGCCACGGTGACCGATTGGCGCGAGCTTTCCTCGGCGGTGTCCGCCATGCCGCGCGCGTTGGCCTCCATCTCGGTCGCGGCGGAGGCGACCGACTGGGCGATGGATTTAATGTCGCGTTCGAAAAGGTCGGCCTTGGCCCCCAACTCGCGGGCGATGATCGCCTTGACGTCGGACTCGATATAGACCGAGGTCGCCAGATCCATGTCGAGGAAGGCCACCTTGTTGATGGCGGCCAGGGTCTGGGCCAGTTTTTCCGGCTGCTTGCGATAGGTCTGGCAGGCCAGGGCGGTGATCTTGTTCAAAACGAAGCAATAACCCGCCGTGAACCAGCGCGGCTCCAGCCCGATCCGTTGGTGGGTAAGGCCGATCGACGTGGCCTGGGCGAAATAGCGGTCGTCGAAATTGCAGGCGAACACGCTGTCGATCCAGTGGCGCTTTTGCAAATTCTTGGCGCGCTCAATCATCTCGCGGTTCGGGAATTTGGCGCTGGTGGCCGGTGTCGATTGGACGTGGCGATAGAAATCGCTAAGATATTCGTCGATGTGACGGCCGAGAACCTCGCGGAAATCCGCAAGAACGCGCCGGGTTTCATCATCGATCAACAAAAAGGCGCTACGCCCGGCCCGATCGAAATCCATTTGCCCCATCCAAAGCATTGTTAACCTATGCGGGTGAATATGTACGCCTTTCGAATAGGTTTCAACCGCCTTTAGAGTAATTTCATGATACTGGAAGGGTTTTCTGGCTGCCGGGTCGATTTGACCGCTTCGGGAACGGTTCGCAAAACCGCGCCGGGACCAGCCTATAACGACCGCCTGCGGGCGCAATGTCTTTGCCAGAAACAATTTTTCGGCGTTATCGAATGTCCGGCGGTGTTGAGCGAGGGAATGGACGGCGACCGTTATTTTTTCGAGATGGCGTTCGTGCCCGGAATGACGCCGCTGGACGCGGCCGACGCCCACGGCACCGGGGTTCTGGTTCGCTTGGCGGACCGTTTGGCGGCCATGCTGGTAAAATTCGCGGACGATGCCGATGGGGTGATCGCGCCCGATTTGTTCCGCGCCAAGATCGCCGAGGTTGGCGGGCGGATCGGGGCGGCGTTCGAGGGTGGCGACCGCGCGGTGATCGAGACGGCGGTTTCAAGGCTGGCGGCGGCCGATTGGAACCTTATTCCGAAAACCTCGGCGCATGGCGACCTGACCCTGGAGAATATTTTGGCGCGCCCCGACGGCGGCTTCACCTTCATCGATTTTCTCGACGGGCCGTTTCGGTCGGCCGCCCTTGATTTGGCCAAGCTGCGCCAGGATACCCGCGCGTTTTGGTGTCTTCGTCCGCGTCCGAACCGGCCGCCGGGGGTGCCGGTCGACCGCATCGTGCTGTTGGGGCAACTCGACCGGTTGCTCGATGAACGCTTAAGCGGGCGGTTGGCGATGGCCGCCGATCGCCAGAAGCAGTTGCTGGCGTTTCAACTTCTCCGTATCGTGCCGTATTGCGTGGACAGGGCCGTCGCCCGCTTTCTCGCCTTCAACATGGCCCGGCAATTTTCATAGCGAAAGGGATTGGCAATGCCGCTGACCGTTCTGGCCCCCTCGGCCGGCCGTTCCAGCCGGTTCGGCGGCATGCGTCCGAAATGGATGCTGATCGCGCCCGATGGGCGGCTGATGCTGGACATGGCGCTGGACACCGTGCGGCCGTTGAACCCCGATCGCATCATCGTCGGCATCCTGCGCGAGCATGAGGACCGCTACCAAGCGCGCGAAGGCATCCGCCGCGCGCTGGGCGGCGAGGTCGAGGTGGTGGTGCTGGACAAGCCGACCGGTGGCCCGGCCGAAACCGTCGATCACATGATTTCCCAGGCCGGGGTGACCGGGCCGATCGCCATCAAGGACAACGATTCCTGGTTTCGCCTGCCCACGCCCTGGGAGGGCGGCAACGTGGTGGCGGGCGCCGATCTGCGCGACCATCCCGGCGTGACCGAGGTGGGGGCGAAAAGCTTCGTCGTCGCCAACCAACACGGGCTGGTCGAGCGGATCGTCGAGAAAAGCGTGGTCTCGAACATCATCGGGGTCGGTGCCTATTTCTTCGAGCAAGCCGAGCAATTCCAAGCCGCCTTCCGCCGGGTGCGCGATTTGGGCGGGGCCGAGATTTTCGTTTCGCACGTCATCACCCAGGCGATTTTCGACGGCGCCCTGTTCCGCGCGGCCCTGGTCGCGGATTATGTCGATGTCGGCACGGCCGCCGCGTGGATGGCCTTTCGCAAAAACCGGCGGTCGTTTTTTCTGGATTTGGACGGGGTGGTGTTCCGCAATCACGGCGAATTCTTTCCGCCCTATTGGGGCGATCCGGAAGAGCCGATCGAAGCCAATATCGCCGCGCTTCGGGCCTTGCAGGCCGAAGGCGCGCAGTTCGTGTTCGTCACGGCGCGGCCCGAGCGGATGCGGGCTGTTGTCGAGGCGGCGCTGCGCGAGCAGGGCTTGACGTGGCATGCGCTAGTCATGGGCTGTCATCATGCGCAGCGGGTGATCGTCAACGACTATGCGCCGTCCAATCCCTATCCGGCGTCTCTGGCACTGAATCTTGAACGAAACGGCGCCAATCTTGGCGACCTTCTGGGGTAAAGACCATGGAAATGAGCAAGGTCACGGTTCTGATTTGCGGCCAAGTCCGCCACCCCGAAATCTTGGAGTTGTCGCTGCGCGCCTTCGAGCAGATGCGTCAAGCAGGCTTGGTTCACAGCATCGTGATTTCCAGTTGGACCGACGACGCCCGCGCGATCGTTGAAATCGTCCAAGGCCTGGGGATGCGCGACGGCATCGAACTGATGGTGGCCAATCCGCCCAAGATGTATTCGGCGGGCAATTTCCTGCCGCAGATGACCCTGTTGTACAACGGCCTGCTGGAGGTGGATTCCGACGCCGTGGTGCTGAAATACCGCCCCGACGTGCTGGTCGATTATGGCAAGTTGGCGATGGCGATCGGCGAATATGTCACCCATCCTCAGCCGGCCGAAATGTTCGAGGCGAAAGTCTGGGTGCCCTATTTCGAGGCGAGCCAGCCCTTCTGCATCGGCGACGTGATGTATATGGGACGGCGCAATGATTTGATGAAGTTGTGCAATTTCGATATCCGGCACGATGCCCGCACCCCGATTTTCAACAATCCCGATGTCAATATCTCGATCCAGTCGGGCGGCACCGAAATTCGCACCTTCATGCCGCATTTCCTTGCCCGCTACCCGGTTCTGAACGAATACGACCAGATCTGGTATCTCGCCGGCTACGACATGCCGTGGCGCAAGAAATTGTTGGATTTCAATTACGACAGCCCGCTCTACTGGGAATATTTCGGGGCATTCTTCCATGCCTTGCAAAAGAATTTCATCGTCGGTGCCCCCTTGTACGATGGCTACATCGGCATCGTGCGGGAAATTGTGGACCATGTGCCGACGGTGGTCACCAACCAGTTTCCCAACACGGTCGATCCCACGGTGTTCGGCAGCAATTTCGTTGAGCAGAACGAGGCGCACCAAACCTTCTGCAATCAGCAGGCCTGGGTCGATAACATCGCCGCGGGCACGATCACGGATATCGCGGTGGTCGAGGATGTTCTGGCCGGAGGGATCGAGCGCGCGCTGGCTTATGCCTGCACGCCCGACCGGCGTGGGCGGTTCCGGGAATACCGCATGGCGATCGAGGCGATCGTCGCCGCCAACGGGGCGTGACCCGCGTGCCATCTCACCTGAAATCGCGCAAAGTCTCAGTGACTTAGGCACATAAACGCCCTGCTATTAGCTCATGGCACGTCGGCAACCGCTGGGCTTGCCGGAACGGTCGCCGACGCACACAGTACGTCCTAGGGTATAGGAGAGCGAGGTGTCATGACCGAGTCCATACAGGCGGCGGCGATCCCGGAGATTCCGGCCGAGCGCGGCGATGTTCCCTTTTACCGGGAACGCGGGTTCCATCATCCCCATTCGGTGACCGGCACGTTCCGGCGGATCAAGTGGGTGCTGATGGCGTTGATGCTGACCTTCTTCCACACCGCGCCCTTCTTGCGCTGGGATCGGGGGATCGGCGCGCCGGATCAAGCGATCTTGATCGATATGGCGGGGCGCCGCGCCTATTTCTTCTTTATCGAGATTTGGCCGCAGGAAGTGTATTACCTGACCGGCTTGCTGCTGCTGGCGGGGATCTTGCTGTTCCTGCTGTGCGCCCTGGCGGGGCGGGTGTTCTGCGGCTTCTTTTGCTGGCAGACGGTTTATACCGATCTGTTCCTGGCCGTCGAGCGCTGGGTGATCGGGGATCGCGGCGCCCATCTCGAGTTCGACCGCCGACCGCTGTCGGTGGGTAAGCTGGGCAAGATTTTGGCGGTCAACGGCCTTTGGCTGGGTTTCGCCTTGATGTTCGGCATCGCCTTCCAGCTTTACCTGGGCGACGCCTTCCAAACCCTGCGCGAGATTTTCACCGGCACGGCGACCGCGACCAGCTATATCTTCATCGCGGTGTTGGGCGGTTTTTGCTTCCTGCTGGCCGGGTATGCGCGGGAACGGGTCTGCGTGTATATGTGCCCCTATGCCCGCATCCAGTCGGCGATGTTCGACGAGCATTCCTTGATCGTCTCGTATGAGGGGTGGCGGGGCGAGCCGCGCGGTGCGGTCGCCAAGGATCACGATTTCACCGGTCGCGGTCATTGCGTCGATTGCCGGGCCTGCGTCACCTCGTGCCCGACCGGCACCGACATTCGCTTCGGCAATCAGTTGTCGTGCATCGGCTGTGCGCTGTGCATCGACGCCTGCAACCACGTGATGGATCGCTTCGGGCTGCCGCACGGCCTGATTTCCTATGATTCCCAGGCCAATCTGTTCGCCAAGGAAAAGGGCGAGGCGGTGCGTTTCCGCCCCTTCCGGCCGCGCACGATGGTCTATTTCACCCTGCTGGTCTTGGTCGGCGGCGCGATGGTGGTGTCGTTGGCGATCCGCTCGAAGACCGACGTCAACGTGCTGCACGAACGTTCGCCCTTGTACACCGAGATGCAAGACGGCCGTATCCAGAACGCCTACACCTATAAAATCCTCAACCAAGCGCGCGAGGAACGTCACTACGGGCTGAAGCTGGATGCCCCGGCGGGCGCGGTGATGGAGGTGGTCGGCGAACAGGGCCGCGGTATCGAAACCACGCTGGAAGCCGACCGTGATAGCGTTGCCACTTATCGCATCTATGTCACGTTGCCGCGCACAATGGTGACCGGGAATCGCACACCCGTGGCCTTCTTGCTGGCGACACCCGACGGCAAGGTGGTGCGTAACGTAACGCTGTTCGCCGGGCCTTCCGATTAACCTCTTTCGTCATGCCTTGGGTTCGTGGTTTCCTGGGGCATGACGACGGAATTCGCGGACAAGCGGGTGGTGGTGGCGATGTCGGGCGGGGTGGATTCCTCGGTCGCGGCGGCGCTGCTGGTTGAACAGGGACTCGAGGTCATCGGCGTCACGCTTCGCCTGATGAACAGCGGGCGGCCGACCTGCCAGGCCGCGACCTGTTGCTCGGACGAGGATATCGCCGACGCCAAACACGTGGCCGAACTGTTGGGCATTCCCCACCATGTTCTGGACGTCACCACGACGTTTCACGACGAGGTGATCCTGCCCTTCGCCCGCGCTTATGCGGCGGGCGAGACGCCGGTGCCCTGCGTGGTGTGCAATCAGACCGTTAAGTTCCGCGATCTGATCCGGGCGGCCCGCGAGATGGGGGCCGACGCCGTCGCCACCGGCCATTACGTGCGTTGCCAGCCGGGACCGGTGATGCGGATGTCCGCCGATCGCACGCGCGATCAAAGCTATTTCCTGTTCGCGACGCCCTTGTCCGAACTGGCCTATCTGCGCACCCCCTTGGGCGATATGGTCAGCAAGGATGAAACCCGCGCCATCGCGGCGCGCTGGAATTTGCCGGTAGCCGAAAAGCCGGACAGCCAAGATATCTGCTTCGTGCCCGACGGCGATTACCGCGCCGTGGTGGTTTCGTTGATCCCCGAGGCGGCGCGGCCGGGTGAATTGGTGGATCTGTCCGGCCGGGTGCTGGGCCGCCATCCCGGCATAATCCATTACACGGTCGGGCAAAGACGAGGTTTGGGCATCGGCGGCGGCGACGCCTTGTACGTCATCGCGCTGGAGCCTGAAACCGCGCGGGTGGTGGTCGGCCCGAAAGCGGCCTTGGCACGCCGCCGCTTGACCGTGCGCGCCGTCAACTGGCTGGGCGATGCCGAGTGGCCGGATCAAATCCAGGCGCGGGTGCGGTCATCGCGCCCGCCGCGCGCCGCCACCCTGATCCGCTTGGAGGGTGACCGCGCCGAACTGGTGTTCGATGAGCCCGAGACCGTCGCCCCCGGTCAAGCCTGCGTCTTTTACCAAGGCGACCGGGTGTTGGGCGGTGGCTGGATCGAACGCGAGGCCAGCCGATGTGGGGACTAGGCCTTGCCGCCGTGATTTCGGCGCTTGCGCTGTGGCACATCCGGCGGATGCGGGCGCGGTACGAGGCGCTGCTGTCCGCCGCCCGCGAAATCAACGCCGCCACCGGCCCCGAGGATGTGCGCCGCCGGGTGGCGGCCTGTTTGACCGGCATCACCGATGCGCGGGTGCATGCGGCGGTGGCCGCGATGCTGGCGGTGGCCGAGGACCGCGAGAACCTGCGGGCCGAGGCGGAAAACGCCCGTGTTTTGGCGGGGACCGAGAAATTTCGGGCCGCCTTGCTATCGTCGGTCTCGCACGATTTCCGCACGCCGCTGGGCACGATCATCGGCGCCGCCACCACCTTGGCCTCGTCCGACGCCGCGCTGGATGAACAAACGCGCGCCAGCCTGACCGGGATGATCGTCCAGGCCGCCGGGCGGCTGAACCGCTATGTCCGCAATATTCTCGACGTGACCACCCTGCAAGCCGGTGGCTTGCGGCCCAGCCTGGATTGGGTTGACCTGGAAGACGTGGCCGGGGCCGCCCTGGCGGCGGTCGAGGATGCGCTGACCGACCGGGTGGTGCTGGTCTCGATCGCCGAGGGATTGCCGCTGCTTCGGCTTGATTTCGTGCTGATCGAACGGGTGTTCACAAATCTCTTGGAAAACGCAGCCAAGTTCTCGCCGCCCGGCGCGGTGATCGAACTGGCGGCCGAGCAACGCGGCGATTGGGTCGAGGTGACGGTGTTCAACACCGGTTCCGACATCGCGCCCGATGCCTTGGACAAGGTGTTCGACCGCTTCTTCCGGGGCGGGTCGGAAATCACCGGCACCGGCCTGGGCCTTGCGATCTGCCGGGGGTTCATGACCGCGCACGGCGGCGCTATTTTCGCCGAACGCGACCGGGCGCGCGGCGGGGTGCGCTTTCGCCTGCGCTTTCCGGTGGCCGAGGACATGCCGGGAATGGGACACTCCGAGGATGAATGACCGCATCGTAGTCGTCGAGGACGATCCGCAAATGCGCCGGTTCCTGAAAACCGGATTGGAAGCGCACGGCTACGAGGTGGCCGAGGCCAAAACCGGCCGCGAGGGGCTGGCCGCGATCGTCACCCGTCTGCCCGAAGTGGTGCTGCTGGATCTGGCCCTGCCCGACATGGAGGGCACCGAGGTGCTGGCCGAAATTCGCGGCTGGTCGAAGGTGCCGGTGATCGTGCTGTCGGCGCGCACCCAATCGGACGAGAAAATCAAGGCGCTGGATCTGGGCGCCAACGATTACGTCACCAAGCCCTTCGACATGGGCGAGCTGATGGCCCGCGTGCGCGCCGCGATGCGCCAGAAGATCGCCGACAAGGGGGCCGAGCCGCTGTTCGTCAGCGGCCGTTTGAAAGTGGATTTGCTGCGCCGGGTGGTGACGGTGGGCGGCGCCGAGGTGCGCCTGTCGCCCCGCGAATACGAATTGCTGAAGGTCCTGGTGGTCAATGCCGGAATGGTGATGACCCATCCGATGCTGTTGCGCGAAGTGTGGGGACCCGCCCAGGCCGAGGAAAGCACGTACCTGCGCATCTTCGTCGGGCGATTGCGGCACAAGATCGAGGCCGATCCGGCGCGGCCGAAGCTGATCGTGACGGAACCGGGGGTGGGGTACCGGTTGAAGGTGTTGGCGGAGGAGTAGGGGAAAATCGCGTTTTTCGTAAACAGCAATTGCGTGTGCTATTATAGGAACACGTCACATGAGATCGGGAGTACCCTCGTCGGTGCCTTGTCAGCGCCTCAAGGAGAAAGAGTACCTGAGTACGATGATTGTTGAGGTTTACAATGCCTTCCGCAAGGCTGGCGTTCCAGAGGACGATGCACAGATCGCCGCGCGGGCGCTGTCGGACACGATCGACGCCAAGCTGTCTCCGGTCGCGACGAAGGCGGATACGCAGGCTATCGTGGCGGAAGCCATGGTCGAGATCATCAAATGGGTGATTGGCATCGGCTTCATTCAGGCTGGCTTCGTCGTCGGCCTAATCCGCTTTCTGCACTGAAAAGGCGCTCGCCGTGGCGTCAAAGAGAACCGATGGCCGTTAACCAGCGTTTTGCCGCTTCCAACCTACGCACCAATCTCCTCCGCTGACCAAAAAAAAGAGGGCCGGAAACATGTTCCGGCCCCCTGTGGAGCGTTGTTTGAGGCTTGGGAGGCCGCCGCCTCCCGAAACGGTCCCGCGACGGACCGGCCCTCTTACGAAAAGAACCCTAGCAACAGCGCGCGCAAACAGTCGATGCCGGGACGCGGGCGGTTACGTAAACGGCGCGTATACGCCGGTCCGCCAGCCGTCGATCAGCCAGCGGGCGATGGTGCCGGGGCGGGCTAGGAATAATCCGTCGGCATTCTCGCGGTGGCGGTCGTCGAACTCGGCCATTTCGGCGCGGTCGAACCAGCGGGCGGCTTCCAGTTCCACCGGGTCGGGGGTCAGCGTGCCGCCCAGGGCTTGGGCGGTGAAGGCCATCATCAGCGACGAGGGGAACGGCCAAGGCTGGCTGGCCAGGTAGCGCACGGCGCCAACCTGCAATCCGGTTTCCTCGAACACCTCGCGCGGCACGGCGGCTTCGGCGGTTTCGCCGGGCTCGACGAATCCGGCCAGGCACGACCATAGGCCGGGCGGCCAGCCGTGTTGACGGTGCAGCAGCACACGGTCGTCCCCGGTGACCAGCATGATCACCGCCGGATCGGTGCGGGGGTGGTGGTGGGTGGCGCAGCCAGTGCAGATGCGCACCGCTCCCCCCAGATCCGAGCGGGTGGCGGCGCCGCAATGGCCGCAAAAGCGATGGGCGCGGTGCCACAGCAGCATCGAGCGGGCGTGACCGGCCAGGGCGGGCGGGGCGGCGGGCAGGGTGGGATCGGCGGGGCCGCCGACCGCGAAAAACGGCCGATCCTGGTGAAGGCCCAGGAAGACCGGATCGATGGCGCCGGCCAGCAACGCACGGGCGGCATCGCCACCGGTCATCGGCGCCATGGGCAGCGCGCCCCGGACCGCCGAGGCGGTATCGTCCAAGGTCAGAACGGTCAGGCCGGGATGATCCCGCAACGCGCCCACGCGCGCCGGATCGCGCCGCAGCGCTTGCGCACGGTCAAGGGAAAACGGGCCCGGATCAGGCGGGCAGATCGCTGGCACCCATCAGCGCGAGATCGATCGCGCGGGCGGCCTGACGGCCTTCCCGGATCGCCCACACCACCAGCGACTGACCGCGCCGGATATCGCCCGCCGCGAACACCTTGGGGTTCGAGGTGCGGTAGCTCTCGGTGTCGGCCTTGACGTTGCCGCGCCCGTCCTTCTCCAGCCCCAAAGCATCGACCAAGCCGGTGTGAACAGGGTGAACAAAGCCCATCGCCAACAAAACCAGGTCGGCCTTCAGGGTGAATTCCGTGCCGGCCACCGGTTTGAAGCCCGCATCGACCGAGGTGCCGCGCAGGGTGGTCACCCGGCCGTTTTCGCCGATGAGGGCGGTGGTCGCCACGCTCCAGCGGCGCTCGCAGCCTTCCTCGTGCGAGGTCGAGGTGCGCAGCTTGTTCGGCCACAGCGGCCATATGCTGGCCTTGTCTTCCTTCTCGGGCGGGCGGGGCAGGATTTCCAGCTGCGTCACCGACGCGGCCTGTTGCCGGATCGAGGTGCCGACGCAATCGGCCCCGGTATCGCCGCCGCCGATCACCACGACATGTTTGCCGGTGGCCAGAATATCGGCCCCGGTGACCGCTTCGCCCGCCACCCGGCGGTTTTGCTGGGCCAGGAAATCCATCGCGAAGTGAACGCCGTTCAGCTCGCGCCCCGGCACCGGCAAGTCGCGCGGCTGTTCCGATCCGCCGGTCAGCAGAACGGCATCGAAACCCGCCAGCAGCTCGGCGGCGGGCAGATCGTTGCCGACCGCGACCCCAGCTTTGAAGATCACGCCCTCGGCGGTCATTTGCGCGACGCGGCGGTCGATCACCGCCTTGTCCAGCTTGAAATCGGGAATGCCGTAGCGCAGCAAACCGCCCGCCTTGGCGTTCTTTTCGAACAGGGTCACCGCATGACCCGCGCGTGCCAATTGCTGGGCGGCGGCCATGCCGGCCGGACCGGCCCCGACCACGGCGACTTTCTTGCCGGTGGCGTGATGCGCGGGTTCCGGCTTGATCCAGCCTTCCGACCAGCCGCGCTCGACGATGGCGTTCTCGATGGTCTTGATCGCCACCGGGCTGTCGGTCAGATTCAGGGTGCAGGCCGCTTCGCACGGGCTGGGGCAGACGCGGCCGGTGAATTCCGGAAAGTTGTTGGTCGAATGCAGGGTCGACAAGGCCCGCTGCCAATCGCCGACATAAACCAGATCGTTCCAGTCGGGAATGATGTTCTCGACCGGGCAGGCTTGATGGCAGAAGGGAACGCCGCATTCCATGCAGCGCGCCCCTTGCTGGGTCAAATCATCCGGCCCCAACGGCGTGGTGAATTCATGGAAGTGGGTGACCCGTTCGGCGGCCGGTTGGGCCGACGGGGTCTTGCGGGTGAATTGCTTGAATCCTGTCGGATTACCCATGATCAGCGCCCTCCGCTGGCGCGACGGTTCATCAAGGCGGCGCGGTAATCGACCGGCATTACCTTGACGAACTTGGATTTGATCTTGGCCCAGTCGGCCAGCAATGCTTCCGCCCGCTTCGAGCCGGTCAGTTTGGCGTGCGCCGCCAGCAGCGCCCGTATCCGGGCGCCGTCGAAGCGCAAAAGATCGCTGGTATCGCCGCTGTCCTCGTCGTCGGACAGGGGCTCCAGCTCGACCATGCCGTGGTTCAGGCGCTTATTGAAATCGCCCGCCTCGTCGTACACATAGGCGACGCCGCCCGACATCCCGGCCGCGAAGTTGCGCCCGGTTTCGCCGATCACCACGACGCAGCCCCCGGTCATGTACTCGCAGCCGTGATCGCCGACCCCCTCGACCACCGCCGTGGCGCCGGAATTGCGCACGGCAAACCGCTCGCCCGCCACGCCGCGCAAATAGGCTTGGCCCGCGATGGCGCCGTACAGCACCGTGTTGCCCGCGATGATGTTTTCCTCGGACTTCAGCGTCGAGCCGCTGGGCGGACGCACGATAATGGTGCCGCCCGACAGGCCCTTGCCGACATAATCGTTGGCCGCGCCCTCCAAATCCAACGTCACCCCATGGGCCAGGAAGGCACCGAAGGACTGACCGGCACAACCGGTCAGCGGAATGGTGATCGCCCCCTCGGGCAGGCCCGCATGGCCGTAACGTTTGGCGATCTTGCCCGACAACATGGCGCCGATCGTGCGGTCGGTGTTCTTGATCGCCCGAACCGGCAGGGTCATCGGCGCGCCGCCGTCCAGAACCGATTGAGTGGCGGCGATCAGAGCAAAATCGAGGATGCCCTCGATCTTATGGTCCTGAGTCTCCGAGTGGCGGATGGCCACGCCCGCCGCCGCCTCGGCCTTGTG
>CAIULK010000060.1 GCA_903899885.1 uncultured Rhodospirillaceae bacterium | reverse complement strand
CCGCCGCCGCCGTCGTCGGCCGCGTTGGGGATGCAGGGGCAATCGGGGCAAGGTCAGCCGGGTAGCGGCGGCATGGCCGGGCAGCAAGGTGGCGCCACCGCCGCCGATCCGACGGCAACGTTTCGCGGCTCGGTCAATAAAAGCGTCGATGCGCACTCGAATTGAGCGCTCGATCAACCAGGTTTCAGGAATAGGGGGTTGGCATGCGGGGTTATGGTTCAGTTCGGTCGATGGTCGCCGTCCTTGGTGTCGCGTCCATCGCGATCTGCGGGCAGGCCCGCGCGGACGATGCTCCGGTTCCGTCAACCGAACAGGCCCCGGCTCCGACCGGATGGCAGCCGACCTTGGGCGGCAGCATCTATGTCATGATTCAGCGCGACAAGGCGTCGAGCAACGCCGTCGCCTACAAATCCTACTCCGACACGTATGGCGATGCGACGCTGAAGGCCGGTTTGGCCCTGACCCCGGAATTGTCGATCCGTACCACTCTCGACCTTGCTCCGGTTACCTCGGCCTTAAGCAGCCGCTACTTCAAGGGTGAAGGCGCGTATATCGGCGAAGCCAACCTGAAATACGAATCGGGTGATTTCCTGGCCTATGTCGGCAAGTTCGACCCCAGCTTTTCGCTGGCGGGCCGCCTCGCGCCTGGGCTGTACGGCACCGATTTCGCGGGCGACTATACGCTGTATGGGGAAATCGGCGCGGGAACCTCGTATCAGGTTAAGACCAACGAGCTGGGAACCCACGCCTTGGGCGGCGGCGTGTTCATGGCCGACAGCACGTTCCTCAGTGTCTCGGCGATCAATGGCTCGAAATACGGGTCGCTGGCGGCGTCGCGTAGCGAGCGCACCCACGGTTTCTATGGCGGCGCCGGCAATACCGATTTGCCGCAGTCGCTGTATTTCACCTATGACGGCTATGCCCCGGCGGCGTTGCCCGGCCTGAAATATCAGTTGGCGTTCAGCTCCCTGGCCAACGGCGCTCAGGGCGTGCAGCACCAGAACACCTATGTTGGTGGCATCCAGTATTATTATCAGATCAATGACGAGTGGAGCTTGACCCCGCTCGCGGAATGGGCCCGGATCGACCATGTCGGCGGCTCGATCCGCAGCTCCTATACGGCCGTTCCGGAAATGCAGGACGCGCGGTACAAGACCGTTGGCCTCTCGCTGGGCTATGGCAATTGGACGCTGTCGGGCGTGCGTAGCATCCGCGACACCACCGAACCGCAGGACGCTTCCGGCCCGATCGGCACCAACAACACCGATCACGAGGTTACCGCCTCGCTGAACTACTACTTCGATTGGGGTCTTGGTTTGGGTGTTGGCTGGAAGCACGCTTACGCCTACGACTACAATACCAGCGTCAAGGGCGAGATGGACAAGATCGGCCTTCAGGCCAGCTACTACAAAACCTTTTGACCTTCTTATACGTTTGGCAGGCTAGAATTGCCCGCCGGATGATTTAGAGTTCGCCGCTAGAATAGCGTGGACACGTGTCATGACGGAATTATCCCTTTCGTGGGTTACGTCCGGATTCGCCGATTCCAGTCTGGAAGGTGAATTCCGGCGCTGGCGCTTGCCGGTAACCCGGCGGTTTGGGTATATCTGTTCCGTCTTGGCCTTGGTCAATTTCGTGGGATGGTGGCCTTCGGACATCAGCCTTCCCGAGAATGAACGCTACATCGTTTTCGGCTTGCGGCTGCTGACCGCGCTGACCGGGATCGGCACCTTCGCCTTCCTGACCGAGCGGCACGGCTATCGCACCTGCGAGCGTGCGCTGACGATCGGCGCGGCCATTTTCTTCGGTGTCGCCAACCTCATTTATGTCGTTCATACCTTTCCGTTCTTCCTGATCGTCGTCCGCACGGTGGCGATGATCGGGGTGTTCTCGATCGTCTGGCAGGGTTGGATGCTGGGCGGGCGGGTTGTTCTGTTGAGCACGGCGCTGTGGTCGGCGATTCAAGTCGTGATGACGAACGCGGCCGACGCGACGATCGAGGTCCGGATCGGCGTGGCCCTGTCGTTCCTGGCGGTCTTCTTCGCCGGGACGGCGGCGTCGCATGGGTTTCAACGGGCGGCCCGCCTTGAGTTCCTGCGCTCGCGCCGCGACCGGATGATGATGGCCGAAACCTCGCACGAATTGCGCGGGCCGGTAACGGCTTTGCTGGCGCGCCTGGAGGCGGTGCGCGACGGTTTGTGCCCGGCCGACCCGCCGACCATCGATCTGTTGCACCGCGAGGTGGCCGACTTGGCGCGGTTGATCGAGGATCTGTTCACGTTGGCCCGCTTGGACTGGGGACCGCTGGAAGGGACCTTGCGGCCCACCGACCCGGTGGCGGTGTTGGGCGAGGTGTTGCACTCCTATACCGACCGCTTCGCGGCCCGTGGCATTCAGATCGAGGGGCCGGGACTGCCGCTTGGGTTGCCGGTGCGGGTGATGGCGCAAGCGGGCCGCTTGAAGCAGGTGTTCATCAATCTGCTGGAAAACACGCTCCGTTATACCGATCCGGGCGGGCTGCTTCGCATCACGGTGGGGGCGCACGGTGGCGAGGTGGCGATGTCGTTCGATGATACCCCGCCGGGGGTCGCCGTCGAGGCGATACCGCATCTGTTCGACCGCTTTTACCGCGACGAGGGGGCGCGGGACCGGTATCCAAGCGGCGCCGGGATCGGCCTTGCGGTCTGCCGGGATCTCATTCTCGCCCATCAGGGGCGGATCACCGCGTCGCCGTCGCCTTTGGGTGGGCTGCGCATTGATCTTGTTTTGCCGTGCGCCATGGGGGATTCGGGATGAGCGTAAGCCAGCATATTCTGATCGTCGAGGATGATCCCGAAATCGCCAAGGTCTTGGCGCTGTACATGACGCAGGCGGGTTTCACCTCGGACCATTTGGACAACGGACTGGCCGCGATCGAGCGGGTGCGCCAAGCCCCCCCCAATCTGATGCTGCTGGATCTGAACATCAAGGGCGCCGACGGCTTGAAGGTCTGCCGTGAAGTGCGCGGTTTCTCGACCATGCCAATCATCATGGTGACCGGCCGGGTCGAGGAGATCGACCGCCTGCTGGGTCTGGAATGGGGCGCCGACGATTACATCTGCAAGCCGTTCAGCCCGCGCGAGGTGGTGGCCCGTGTCAACACCGTGCTGCGGCGCGCGGGAACCCCGCCGCCGTCGGCGGTCAAAAGCATCGGCATGGAGATCGACGACGAGGCCCAAAGGGTCCTGTTCGGTGGCCGGCGGGTGGAACTGACCCCCACCGAATTCCGGCTGTTCAGCCTGCTGGCGGCCCGTCCGGGGCGGATCTACGACCGGGCACAAATACTGGACTTGGCCTTTCCCGATGGTCACGACGTGTCGGACCGGGTGATCGACAGCCACATCAAAAATATCCGCCGCAAAATCGCCGCCGTTTTGCCGGGGGTCGAGGTCGTGCACTCGGTCTATGGCATCGGTTATCGCTTCGAGATTTAAGGCAAATCGGCTCCCGGCCTTGACAGGAAGGCGGGGGCGGGGTATACGCGCCGCTTCATTCCCGAGAATGCGGGCGATTTATCGCCACTCCCCGGTTTCGGCCGGACCCTGGACTATCGGGACAAAACGGATGGACGGGAATCCGCCATCGCCAAAATGTGTGAGGATTGATGACGAAGCGTATTGAAGCCAAATTCAAGATCAATCGCCGCCTGGGCGCCAACCTCTGGGGCCGCGGCAAAAGCCCGCTGGCCAAGGGCAAGGAAAATCCCCCCGGTCAGCACGGCGCGCGCCGCAAGAAGACCACCGACTACGGCACTCAGCTGTCCGCCAAGCAGAAGCTGAAGGGCTATTACGGCAATATCGGCGAGAAGCAGTTCCGCCGCCTGTATGACGAGGCCGTGCGCCGTCGTGGCGACACCTCGGAAAACCTGATCGAGTTGCTCGAGCGTCGGCTCGACACCGTGGTCTATCGCCTGAAGCTGGCGCCGACCCCGTTCGCCGCGCGTCAGGTCATCAATCACGGTCACATCCAGGTCAACGGCAAGCGCCTGAACATCGGCAGCGCCATGCTCAAGGACGGCGACGTCGTCAGCGTGCGGGCCCGTTCGAAGAACATGGCCTTGATCCTGGAAGCCATCCAAAGCCCGGAACGCGATGTTCCCGACTATCTGGATGCCGACCACAAGGAAATGAAGGGCTCGTTCGTCCGTGCGCCGAAGCTGGCCGACGTTCCCTATCCGGTGCAGATGGAACCCAATCTGGTCGTCGAATTCTATTCGCGCTGATTGTTTCGTCTGGTATCGCGCGGTTGCGCCGGGGCCCTTGGGTCCCGGCGTTTTCGTTTCCGGTTGGTATCGTGTCTTGATGCGGCGCCGTGGAAATGGCAGAATCCGCCCCATGAAACACATCCCCGCATTTCTTATCGCCCTCGGATTGCTTCTCCCCGCCGCCGCGCGGGCGGACTGGCGCGACCGGGGCGACATCCGCGAATTCCACCATCACCATCACGAGATCTGGGAGCGTGGCCGCTGGCTCAACGGCTTCCACGACGGCCGGATGGGCTGGTGGTGGGTGGTCGAGGGGATTTGGTATTACTATCCGGCTGGGCCGGTCTATCCCTATCCCGATCCCTATACCCCGCCGGTGGTGATCCAGCAGCCGCCCGTGGTCGTGCAGCCGCCGCCGGTGCAGCAGGCGCCGCTGCCCGCGCAGCCGCAGGTGTGGTACTACTGCTCGAACCCGGCGGGTTACTATCCGTATGTGTCGCAATGCTCGACCGCGTGGCAGACCGTGCCCGCCACGCCCTCGGGGCCGCCGCAGTAAGACCGTCTACTTTACAGCGATCCCTTCGGCAGCCAAAAACTGCCGAAGTTCGCCGCTGGCGGCGATGGCGCGGATGATTTCCGCGCCGCCGATGAAACGGCCGCGTACATAGACCTGCGGGGCGCTTTGCCCCTCGACGAACTGGCTGATCGCCTCGGCCAGCTTGGGTTCGGTCTGCACATCGACCGCCTTGAACTCGACGCCCAAGGCGGCCAGCGCCTCGACCACCGCCGCCGATCCGCCGCAGGTCGGGAACATCGGGGTGCCGCGCATGAAGACGACGACCTCGTTGGTACTGATTTCCTGGTGAATGCGTTCGAACGCGGAATCGTTCACGCGGTCTCCCCCATATAGGCCGGGAACCACGCTTCGTTCAGGGCGCGCAATTCCTCGACCGCCACTTGCTCCCCGCCAATCGCCAAGGCGTGGCCGCCGGTATGGCCGACGACGCGGGCCGCCACGTCGTGTTCGGTGGCCGCGGTCAGCAACGCGGGCAGATCGGCCGGGGCAACTTCCAGAACATAGCGTCCCTGATCCTCGCCGAAGCACCACGCGGTCAGCGGCACGTTGGACGGGGGCTCCAGTTTGGCGCCGAACAGCGAGTCCGAGGCCATGGCCATCTCGGCCACCGCGACCAGCAGGCCGCCGTCGGAAACGTCGTGGCAGGCCAGAACCAGCCGGTCGGCGATCAACTGGCGGACCAGTTCACCGGCCCGGCGTTCGCGGTGCAGCATGACCGGCGGCGGCGCGCCCTCTTCCCGGCCGCAAATCTCGCGCAGGTACAACGAGGCGCCCAGCCAGCCCTTGGTCTCGCCCAAGGCGACGATGGCGTTGCCCGCCCCCTTGAACGCCACGGTGGCCGAGCATGCGACATCGGCCAACAGGCCGACCGCGCCGATCGCCGGGGTCGGCAGGATCGCTTGGCCCTGGGTTTCGTTGTAAAGCGAGACGTTGCCCGAAACCACCGGGAAATCCAGCTCCATGCAGGCTTGCGCCATGCCGCGGATCGCCTCGACGATCTGGCCCATGATCTCGGGCTTTTCCGGATTGCCGAAATTCAGATTGTCGGTGACCGCCAAGGGCAGCGCGCCGACCGCCGACAGGTTGCGGTACGCCTCGGCCACCGCTTGGCGCCCACCCTGATAGGGATCGGCGACGCAATAACGCGGCGTGACGTCGGTGGTGATGGCGATGCCCTTCTTGGTGCCGTGCACGCGCACCACGGCGGCGTCGCCGCCCGGGCGTTGCACGGTGTCGCCCATCACCATGTGGTCGTATTGCCGCCAGATCCAGCGGCGCGAGGCCAGATCGGGGCAGCCCAGCAGGTTTTTCAACGCGGCGAGCGGCGGGGTGGCGGGCACGTCGCGCGCCTCGACCACCGGGCGCGGTTCCGGCTTGACCCACGGGCGGTCGTATTCCGGCGAGGCCTTGGCCAAGGGGTCGATCGGCAGATCGGCGACCACTTCGCCGCCGCGTTTCAGCACCATCCGGCCGCTGTCGGTCAGATGGCCGACGATCGCGAAATCCAGCTCCCACTTTTCGAAGATCTTGCGCGCCACGTCCTCGCGGCCGGGCTTGAGGACCATCAGCATGCGTTCCTGGCTTTCGGACAGCATGATTTCGTAGGCGCTCATCCCCTCTTCGCGCATCGGCACGCGGTCGAGGTCCATCTCGATGCCCAAGCCGCCCTTCGAGGCCATCTCGACCGAGGAGGAGGTGAGGCCGGCCGCGCCCATGTCCTGGATCGCGACGATCGCGTCCGACGCCATCAGTTCGAGGCAGGCCTCGATCAGCAGCTTCTCGGTGAAGGGGTCGCCGACCTGCACGGTCGGGCGCTTTTCCTCGGAGGCTTCGTCGAACTCGGCGCTGGCCATGGTGGCGCCGTGAATGCCGTCGCGCCCGGTCTTGGAGCCGATATAGACCACCGGATTGCCCGCGCCCTTGGCGGCGGACAGGAAAATCTTGTCGGCGCGCGCCAGCCCCACGCACATGGCGTTGACCAGAATGTTGCCGTTGTAGCTTTTGTGGAAATTGACTTCGCCGCCCACCGTGGGCACGCCCATGCAATTGCCATAGCCGCCAATGCCCGACACCACGCCGGATACCAGATGCCGCGTCTTGGGATGGGAAGGCTCGCCGAAGCGCAGCGCATTCATCATGGCGATGGGCCGCGCCCCCATGGTGAAGACATCGCGCATGATGCCGCCTACGCCTGTAGCCGCGCCCTGATAGGGCTCGATGAAGCTGGGATGGTTGTGGGATTCCATCTTGAAGATGCAGGCATCGCCATCGCCGATATCGATCACGCCAGCAT
>CAIULK010000059.1 GCA_903899885.1 uncultured Rhodospirillaceae bacterium | reverse complement strand
TTCAGACGCTCGGCGATCCAGCGCCCGATGGTCCAGGACCGCGACCGCGCACCCTTGCAGACCACGATCACGCTGCGCAACCCTTCCAACGCCATCTGGTCGGTAAAGCTGCGGATCTGGACGGCATCGGCGGGCAGAAACGGCCGCCAGGGAATTTCGTCGCCGAACAGCCGCTGACCGATACCGGCGCACAGGGCACGATTCCAGCCGAACAGACGCACGACCAAACGCTCGAACAAGCCGAGACCGACCCGGTCGATGTCCCAGAACGACAGCGCCAGAAAGGGCCCCCACCCGGCCAGGGCCTGCTGGGCCGCGTCGGCCTGCCAGTTCTCGATCGGCTCGTAAATCCGCAACACCGCCGTTTTCGGGTCGGGAACGAAGCTGGGGAATTCGCTTGCACTGACGATGGTGACGACCATCGGTTCTCTCCACATCTGTTTATTCGCGAATCATCATATAGTGATGTTTCGGGCCAATGCAAATACAGGAATATCATTAGTCGCTTGACGTTACTAACGAAATTACGTTGCGGGCGTGCCGGTGCGCCGCGTTAGATAATGTCGCCGGCGGTGCGGAACGGCAGGGATACGGTAAACACGGCGCCGCCGCCGATGGCGGTATCCAGGCCGATCCCGCCGCCCAAATGCTCGACGATCTTCTTCGAAATCGCCAGGCCCAGGCCGGTGCCGAAGGGTTTGCCGGTCAGCGTGTCGCCACCTTGACGGAATTTCTCGAACACGGCGTCGCGGTCGGCGGGGGGAATCCCCGGACCGTTGTCGGCAACGGTCAACCGGATGCCTTGCTCGTCGGTCCGCAAGCCGACCCGCACATGGCCGGTGTTCGGCGCCACGAATTTTGCGGCATTCGACAAAAGATTGATCGTCACCTGGATCAACTTGTCGCGATCGGTCCAGATCATCGGCGGATCGGCGGGCAGGTCCAGGGTAAGGCGGATAGCCTTGTCGCCGAAGAGGCGGCTGGTGGCGCGCACCGCCTCCTCGACCACCGCCTTGGGATCGGCGGCTTCGAAGCTCCACCCCTCGCGGCCCGCCTCCATCTTGGCGATATCGAGAACCTGATTGATCAGCCGGGTCAACCGCTCGCTTTCGGTGACGACGATGGTCAGGAAGTCCGCGCGCTCGTCCGCCTTCAAATCCGGGTTGTCGCGCAGGATCTCGGAAAACGAGCGGATCGAGGTCAAGGGCGTGCGCAACTCGTGGGTAACGGTGGCGATGAAATCGTCCTTCAGCTTATCAAGATCGCGCAGGCGGCGGTTGGCGGCCCGCAAATCGGCGGTCGCGGCTTCCAATTCCCGGCTCTTGATCTCCAGCTGCTGCGAATGGGCGATGGCGCCGCTGGCCTCGTCCAGGATTTTCATTACCTCGTCCAGGCCGACCCGCTCGCCCTTGACCACGGTGGCGATCGTCACCCGCGCCGAAGCCGCGCCGATCGCCCCCGCCAACAGGCGTTCGGCGAACACCAGCAGATCGGCGCTGGCCTTGTCCGGTGGACCGGAATAGGCGAAATCGGCAAAAGCCCGGTCGGCCGCCTCGCGGCCCAAAAAGCGCGTCACCACCGCCATCAGCTCGTTGACCGGCGCGGTGCCCCGGGTGAAGCGCGGCCCCGCCGCCGCGCCGATATCGGGAGCGACGAACAACGCCGCTTGAATCAGTTCCAGCGGCCCCGCCCGGGTCAGCAGCGACACCAGCCCGAAGGCGCCGATATTGGCCAGCAGGCTCCACACCAGCGCATGGGTGATCGGGCTCATCCCCTCCAGCCCGAACAAGGCGTCGGGGCGCGCCCAGCCCAACCCGGCGCCGCCCGCGAAAACCACCGGCAACACCCCCGACAGCGCCAACGACGGCAGAAACAAGGTGTACAGCCACACCAGGAAACCGCTGACCAGCCCGGCCAAGGCACCGGCCCGGGTGGCGCCCTTCCAGATCATGCCGCCCAACAAGGCGGGCGCGAATTGCGCGGCGGCGCAAAAACTGACTAGCCCGATGGTGGTCAAGGGATAGGCGTCGCCGATCAACCGGACATAGAGATAGCCCAGCAGCACCATCGCCGCGATCGTCCAGCGCCGGATCGCCACCAACAGCGCCGACACATCGCTGCGCCGCGCCACCCCCAGCCAGGACAGCCGCAGCAGCACCGGCATCACCAGATCGTTGCAGACCATCGTCGATAGCGCGATGGTCTCGACGATCACCATGCTGGCCGCCGCCGACAACCCGCCCAGGAACGCCAACACAGCCAAGGCGCGCCGCCCGCCCGCCAAGGGCAAGGCCAAGACATAGGTGTCGGGATCGACCGAGGCATCGAAAATCAGCCGCCCGGCCAAGGCGATCGGCAATACGAACAAATTGATCAAGAACAGATACAGCGGAAACCGCCACGCCGATTGCCCGACATGGCGTTCATCGACGTTCTCGACCACCGTCATCTGAAACTGGCGGGGCAGACACAAGGCCATCAGAAAGCTCAGCAGGATCAAGGCGACCCAATCGACCAGCCCGGTGCCGCCCGGCAAGGTGAACAATCCACGCAAATCGGCCCGGGCACCGGCCTTGGCGAACAGATCGCCCGGACCCTCGAACAGCGCGAAGGTGACGAACAGTCCAACCGCCAAGAAGGCCGCCAGCTTGACCACCGATTCGAAGGCGACCGCCAGCACCACCCCTTCGTGGCGATCGGCGGCATCGATCCGCCGGGTGCCGAACAAAATGGCGAAGGCCGCCAGAACCACCGCGACCAGCGCCGCCGTGTCGCCCAGCATCGGCAGCATCAGGCGGGCCGAACCCAAATCGGGGGCCAGCACGGTGACCGTGGTCGATACCGCGCGCAGTTGCAGCGAGATATAGGGCATGATGCCGATCACCGCGATCACGGTGACGATGCCGCCCAAAAGCGGACTTTTGCCATAACGCGCGGCGATGAAATCTGCGATCGAGGCGATGCGCTGCCGTTTGGCGATCCGCACCATGCGGGCCAGCAGAACCCCGGACAAGGCCGAGGCCAGGGTTGGCCCCAAATAGATCGGCAAAAAGGCAACGCCGCCCACCGCCGCCCGTCCGACGCTGCCGTAAAAGGTCCAGCTGGTGCAATACACCGCCATCGACAGCGCATAGACGGTTGGATTGTCGATCACCGAACGACCCGCCTCGGCCCGGCGGTCGCCGTACCAAGCCACCCCGAACAGCAGCAGCAGATAGGCTAGCGACACGGCCAGAAGGGCGGGACCGGCGGGCACCCCGTTTACCCCTCGCCCCGCGCCGACCAGCCGATCACCGCGATCAGCGCCAGCCAGCCGCCGAAAATCCACACCACCAGCAACGGCACGCCGCCGATGGTCCGATCCACCGAAGCGGTCAGCAGCAAGGGCGGCAAGAACAGGGCAAGGCCCAGCAGGAACGCCGCCACTTGCCGTTCGGGCCCGGTCGATCGGGCGGGTTTGAGACGTTTACCGGCCATCCGGCTTCCCCCGAGCCCGCGCGCGGGCATCGGCGGCGGCCAATCCGGCCGCCAGCGCCCGCGACAGGGTGACGATCCCGCCGTCTTGCAACCGCCCGGTCAGCCGGACGAACATTTCGGCTTGAATCAGCGCGGCGTCCAGCGTGCCGCGCGCCATCGGCTCGACCCCCAGGCGCCGGGCGACGGTGCCGGGCCGCGCGCCGTCGGCGACCCCGATCACCCCGGCCGCCGTCGCCAGCGCCAAGCTATCCAGCACCACCCCGTCGAACGCCCAGTGGGACAGCACGAACCCGGCATTGTGCATCACCAAAACGGCGTCCCCGGCAAAGACCCTGAAGCGCGCCAGCACGGCGGCGGCAGGCCCCTCGCCGCCCTCGAA
The DNA here is from genome assembly GCA_903899885.1 of uncultured Rhodospirillaceae bacterium. Lineage (GTDB taxonomy): Bacteria > Pseudomonadota > Alphaproteobacteria > Rhodospirillales > Magnetospirillaceae > CAIULK01. The sequence continues at coordinate 1,165 of CAIULK010000059.1, read as the reverse complement.
ACTTTCGCCGGTCAGCACCCGGCCGCCGACAATGCGCACGGCGGCCACATCCGCCACGCCCACCGCGACCGCGACGACCGGCAACGCCGACAGGTCCGCGTCGCCCCGCCGCCCGGGATCGGCATGGGCGGCCAACAGCGCCATCGCCGGGGGTTCGGGGCGATCCTCCGCCTCCTCGGGAACCGGCGGGCGCACCGGGGCGGGCACGGGAAGCACCAACTCGGCCCAGCCATCCGCGCCGGACCGGCTCCACGGCTCGGAGCCATGACGATCCAGAATGTCACGGGCAGGGCGCAAACCGGCATCATCATCCACCGGTTCATCCAACCACGCGTTCAGACGGACCGCCGCCACCGCCTCGCCTTTCCACGACAAACGGATCGCCACATGGGTGGCGGCGGCGCGGGCCTCGATATCGGCTTGCCGCACATGCTCGACGCGGGCCAAACGGCGCACCAAATGGCGCAACACCGCCAGCAGCGCCGGACTGTCGCCGTGCAGCCACGCGGGAACCCCCACCGGCACCAACCGGACGCCATCGCCTTGCGCCACGGCATGAGCCAGGGCATTGATCAGATCCAGCGAATACAGGTCGGCCGCGAAATGCCGGGCAGCGGCGCGCTCGCGCAAGCGCGCCTCCATCGCCTCGATCCGGGCGGACAGGGCCGCCGCCTCCTGGCCCAGCACGCGGTCGAACGCGCGCCGTTCATCGGGATTCATGTCGGGATACGCCGCGACGGTTTCGGCCGCCGCCCGCAAACTTCCCACCGGACCGCGCAGGTCGCGCAGAAACGCCAAACGGTCGGACTCGTCGGCCTCGGGGCCTTGCCCGACCGGCGCGAACGCCGCCGCATAGCCCCCGAGGCCCGGCAGCGGCGTGATCCGCCCCTCCAGCAACGCGGCCGAGGGATGCAAGACACAGACGAACGGCGCGCCGTCGCCCCGCTCCAGGGCGTGGGTGATGGTTTCCTCGGCCACCCGTTCGTTCAAACGCCGCCCCAGCCCGCCCAACAGGCGGCGCGCCGCCGGGTTGGCCCGCACGATCTCGTGGCGGGCGTCACAGATCAACCGCGCGCAATCCTTGGGATCGGCCAACAGCGCCTCGACGCACGCCTCGGCATGGCCCCGCCGGAAAAAAGAGAATAGAGATTCTATCATTTCGCCC
>CAIULK010000058.1 GCA_903899885.1 uncultured Rhodospirillaceae bacterium | reverse complement strand
GACGGCGGCGCTGGCCAAGGACGGCGACCGCAACGTCATCCGGGTTCTGACCCAACCCGGCCGGTTGGGCAAGGGGGCGGCGGTGCGGCGTGGGTGTCTGGCGGCGCGCTATGACCGGGTGCTGTTCATGGATGCCGATCACGCCACGCCGATCGAGGAGGTCGAGCTGATGCTGGCTCAGCTTCCCGAGGGGGGGGTCGCGGTCGGCGTGCGGACCTATCAAGAGAACGAGCAGAAGTGGCGGCGGATCGTCGGCCTATGCGCTCAGCTATTGGCGCATCTGGTGGTGTTTCAGAAGCCGGTGATCGACAGTCAATGCGGGTTCAAGCTATTCACGGCTCCGGCGGTTCGGCGCATCTTTCCCTCTTGCCGGGTCAATGGCGGAATGATCGATGTCGAGTTGTTCTTCCTCTTTCATAAGTTCTCGGTGCCGTGCCGGTATCAGCCGGTGCATTGGAACAATAAGGACGGCTCGAAGGTCAGCGTCATCCGCTCGGTGATCTTCGACACGCTCGATATGTTTAAGATTCGCGGACGCGATCTGCTCGGCGTCTACGACCGGCCTCTCGGCGAGGAACAACAGCCTTGGAACCCATGACTGTGCGGCGACTTGGTCATACCCTGATTACCGGCGTGCCCGGCTGGTTGAGCGCGGCGGTGCTGCGCTCGTTGGCCGATCAGCCTCCGGAGGGGTTGGGGCGCGTTCGCTGTTTGGTGGCGCCGGGGATGGCGGTTGACGATGCCGCGTTGCGGCGGGACTATGGCCTTGATCTCGAGGTGGCGCGCGCCGATCTGCGCGACGGCGCGGCGCTGGCGCAAGCGGTGGTCGGGATCGACAGCGTTCTGCACGGCGCGGCGATTCTCCATGTCCGCCATCCGCGCGAATGGTACGACATTAACACTACCGGAACCAAGATGCTGGCCGAGGCGGCGGCGGCGGCCGGGGTGACACGGTTCGTCCATATCAGCAGTAACGCCGCCGGCGGCCGTTCCCACGCCAAGGATCATCTGCTGACCGAAGAGCAACCGGCCAAACCCATGAGTCACTATGGCCGGAGCAAGTATCAGGCCGAGTTGGCGGTCAATGCGCTGTCGACCCGGATGGAGACGGTCAATCTGCGGCCCTGCATGTTCTATGGTCCGCCGGTTCCGGCCCGGCACATCGATGTCTATCGGCGGATCATGGCCGGCCGAATGCCTTTGGTGGGCGGCGGCGACTTTGCCCGCAGCGTGGTGCATATCGATAATCTGATTCAATGCTGCCGTTTGGCGCTGACTCACCCGGCGGCGGCCGGGCAGACCTACTATGTCGCCGACCGGGAGGTTCACACCACGCGCTCGGTGGTGGAGGCCATGGCGCGGGCGTTGGGCGTCCCGCCGCGTTTCCTGCCGCTGCCGCGCTTGGTGGCGCCGCTGGCCTATTTCGGCGATATGACGTTGGCGGCTTGTGGCTGGTACTGGCAAACGCTGCATTTGGTCGGCGAAGCCGACTGGCATGTCGGGGTCTCGGTCGCCAAGGCCGAACGCGAACTCGGCTACGCCCCGACCATGACCTTAGACCAAGGCATGGCCCAAGCCATAACTTGGTGTCGCACCCACGGCCATCTTTAAGTCACGGGGTCT
>CAIULK010000057.1 GCA_903899885.1 uncultured Rhodospirillaceae bacterium | reverse complement strand
CCCACGAATCCACCTCGGACATCACCCACGCGACCCGACCCGGACCAAGGTTTACCCGCTTCGGGAATTTCCCCGCCGCTTCGAGCCGCCCAATGTGTTGAGGCGTATACGGGATGCCGCAGACGCTCTTGAGCTCTTTCTTCGACACGAGCCGCTTATCAAACTGGATCATCGGATTTCTCCCTCTCGGGAGGCATCGCGATGCCCCGGTTAAAAAGCCGCACCGGTAGGCCCTCAGAGGGTATCGCCGCGCCCGGAGTTAGTCGAGTCCCTGGCGATCATGTTCGCCCGTGCCAGCGGCGCGGATTCCGGCTCGCGTGAAAACAGGCGATGACCTGAACCACCTGCGGCGTAATCCGGAAATAGAGCGCATACGGGAACCTGCGCAGGACGGCCCGCCGGATATCCTGGCGGACGCGGGGAAATTGTTGGGGCTGTTCGCTCATCCTGGAAACCAGGGCGTCCATGTCAGCCGAAAAACGCTTTCCCAAGCCCTCTTGATGCGCGTCGTACCAGTCCGCCGCCTCGAAGAATTCCGCGCGGGCGGCTGGAGTGAAGATAACCGGCGACACTCAGGGATACCGACGGCCAGTTTCCGCCCGGATGGCATCCCATGGTACGGAGGCGGGCAAGTCCGCATCCGCAGTCGCAATCCGCCGATCAAGCTCCTCCTCTTGCGCAGCCGTAGGCGGGATGCTCGCCGCGTCCAGGCTCTCCCACAGGGCTTCGATAAGGTCGAGCCGCTCATTCGGCGAAAGGTGCTCAAATGCGATACGGGGCATGTCGCTTCATTCCTGTCCGTGTACGGGCGGATTGTAGCACAGGGACGGCCAACGCTGCGAACGCCATGCACGTTCGGCCATGTTGCGCCATGTTACCCCAGGCGTTACCCCGACGGCTTCGGGGTAACAAAACCCCGCATCTGTTACCCCAGGCGTTACCCCGAGCGATTTCCGGCACATGGCGCTAAAAATGGAAAGGCCCCAAAACCGTTAGGTTTCAGGGCCTTATATTGGTCGGAGCGACAGGATTCGAACCTGCGACCCCCAGTCCCCCAGACTGATGCGCTACCGGGCTGCGCTACGCTCCGACCGTGTTTCCCCCGGCGGTCCGGCCGGAAGAGGCGCGACTATACTCAGACCCGCCGGCCGGCGCAAGCAACTATGATGGTCAATCGCGCGCTTGCAGCAGGAAGCGCAATTGTTCCAAGTCCTCCAAGATACCCAGCAGTTCGCGGCGGGCATAAGGCGGCAATGTGCGCGGCGGTTCGGGGGGGACCGGATAGGGCAGACGATCGGTTTCGGCCACGAAATCTTCGTCCTCGTCGTCGCCGTCATGAATTAGGGGCAGCGGCGGTTCCAGTTCGGGGCCGCCCGAACCCATCCCTTCGCGCAGCAATTTCTGCACACCCTTGATCGTATAGCCTTCGCCATACAGCAGATCGCGGATTTTCTTGAGCAGCCCGACATCTTCCGGGCGGTAATAGCGTCGGCCGCCGCCGCGCTTCATCGGTTTGACCTGGGGAAAGCGGCTTTCCCAGAAGCGCAACACGTGCTGAGGAACATCAAGTTCCAGGGAGACCTCGCTGATGGTGCGGAACGCCGTCGAGGATTTCCCCCCCCCGGCGGCCGAGCGCGGCATCCCCCTCGTCCGTCATTCGTTGGACCCGCTCTTGGTCACGCCGTCATTGATGCGCTTCTTGAGAAGCTGCGACGGACGGAACACCAGAACCCGGCGCGGCAAAATCGGCACGACCTCGCCGGTCTTGGGATTGCGCCCCACCCGTTGGCCCTTCGAGCGGACCGAAAAGCTGCCGAACGAGGAAATCTTCACCGATTCGCCCTGGGCCAGAGCCGTGGCGATTTCATCCAGAACCGTTTCGAGAAGGTCGGCCGATTCGTTGCGCGACAGCCCCACCTCTTGGTAGACGGCTTCACTCAACTGGGCACGCGTAATCGTCTCATCCGCCATGACAACCCCGAATTCGCAAGTCTGGTCCCTTTTGCCGCGACCCTAGCGGTCCTTGCGAAATCCGTCAATATCAAAACGTTAGGACGTGTTTCTTACATCCTCACCAGACCGGCGCCCCAAGTGAAGCCGCCCCCCATGGCTTCGAGCAAAACCAGATCGCCGGTTTTGATCCGGCCGTCCCGCACGGCGGCGGTCAGGGCCAGCGGCACCGAGGCCGCCGAGGTGTTGGCGTGCTGATCGACCGTCACCACCATCTTCGCCGGGTCGATGCCCAGCTTCTTGGCGGTTCCATCCAGAATGCGGCGGTTGGCCTGATGCGGCACCACCCAATCGATATCGGCGGCGGTCAGCCCATTGGCGGTCAGGGTCTCGGTCACCACCTCGGCCAGATTGACCACGGCGTGACGGAAGACCTCGCGCCCGCTCATTCGCAGATGACCGACCTGCTTGCTCGACGACGGACCGCCATCGACATACAGCAGATGCCCGTGCCGTCCGTCGGAATGCAGATGGGTCGACAGGACGCCCCGGTCCGAGATGTCGCCGTGCCCCTTAACGCCCTTCAGCACCACGGCGCCCGCGCCGTCGCCGAACAGCACCGCGGTGGTCCGGTCCTGCCAATCAAGAATCCGCGAAAACGTTTCGGCACCGATCACAACCGCGACATCGGCTTGGCCGGTGCGGATGAAGTTGTTGGCCACCGCCAGCGCATAGATGAAGCCGGAACAGACCGCCTGAATGTCGAAGGCCGCCCCCCGGGTCATCCCCAGACGGGCCTGTACCTTGGTCGCGGTCGCCGGAAAGGTTTGGTCGGGGGTGGCGGTCGCCAAAACCACCAAATCGACGTCACCGCCACGCAAACCGGCGGCATGCAGCGCCCGCTCGGCGGCGTGGGTCGCCAAATCCGAGGTCAACTGCCCTTCGGCGGCGAAGTAGCGCTGGTGAATACCGCTCCGCTCGACGATCCAGTCGTTGCTGGTGTCGAGAATCTTTTCCAAATCGAAATTGGTGACCAAACGATCCGGCAAATACGAACCGCAGCCGACAAGAACCGAACGCCGCATGACTTTCCCCCCTTAGCCGCCGATGGCCGGGCAGGTCGTCGACTCGCGGTCGGCCAGCGTGAAGCGTTCCAATTCCTTGCGGATCCGTTCGCTATAGCCGTGCGCAACCAGATCGACCGCCACCCCGACCGCATTGGCGAAACCGAAAGCGTCGGTACCGCCGTGGCTTTTCACCGCGATGCCGTTCAGCCCCAGGAACATCGCCCCGTTGTAACGGCGGGGATCGGTCCGGATCTTGACCTTGTTCAACGCCGGGCGCGCCAGCAGATACCCCAAACGGGCCATCCACGAATGGCGGAACCCTTCCTTCAGGAAGGTCGAATAGAATTTGATGGTTCCCTCGGCGGTCTTCAGCGCGACATTGCCGGTGAAGCCGTCGGTCACCACGACATCGACGGTGCCCGCCCCGATATCGTTGCCTTCGATGAAACCGTGGAAGCGGATCGGCAACGGACTTTCGCGCAAGGTGATGGCGGCGGTCTTGACCGCGTCGTTGCCCTTCAAATCTTCCGATCCGATGTTCAAGATGCCGATGGTCGGTTGTTCCAGGCCCAAAACGGCCCGCGCGAACACTTCGCCCATGATCGCGAACTGCACCAGATTGGTCGAATCGCAATCGACATTGGCGCCCAGATCCAGCACCACGGTTTCGCCGCGGGTGGTCGGGAACATGCCCGCGATGGCCGGGCGGTCGATCCCGGGCAGCGTGCGCAGCACGAACTTCGACACCGCCATCAAGGCGCCGGTGTTGCCGGCCGAAACCACCCCCGCCGCCTCGCCCTTGGCCACCGCATCGACCGCCAGCCACATGCTGGAGCGCCGCCCGGTCCGCAACACCTGACTGGGCTTGGCGTCGTTCGACACCGCCTCGTCGGTATGGCGCAGCGTGCAGACACCCCGCAATTCGGGGTAACGGTCCAACAGCGGTCCAACCCGCGCTTCGTCGCCGAACAGCAGATAATGGACATGCGGCAGCCGGGTGTGCGCCAGACGCACCCCATCGATGACGATGCCGGGGGCGTGGTCGCCCCCCATCGCGTCAATCGAGATGATGACGGGTGTACTCACCGGACGGCCGATTCTCTCACGCGTCCGCCCCGGCGGCCTGGACCGTGACCTCGCGGCCATCATAATGGCCGCAGGCGCCGCAGACGTGATGCGGGCGCTTCATTTCACCGCAGTTCTTGCATTCGGCGATCGTCGCGGGCGACAACGCGTCGTGGGCCCGGCGCATGTTGCGGCGGGATTTGGAAGTCTTCTTCTTGGGGACGGCCATGGACTACTCTCTTTGCTCGGTTGGAGCCCGTTCGAGGAAAGGGGGTTTATTATCCAAAAACCCCGGCAAGAGCAAGCCCTTCACGTCCCCTTTTTCATCAATGTGCTTAAGACGGCGAAGGGATGGCGTTTTTCCGGCTCCTCGGGAGGCGGTAATTCGAACGCGGCCCCCGGCGAACGCGGGAACGGATCGAGTGATAAAGCCAAGTGTTCCGCCACGGATTCACCAACGTCAACCAGGTTGTCGATGATCGGATCGGGTGGATCGGGCGAATCGAAGGCGAGGTCGAGATCGTCGGCGGTTTCCTCGTCGGCCACGGCCCCGAAGGTCACCGTGAACGATTCATCGACGCTGGCGGGCACCGGTTCGAGCGTGACGACGCAGGCCTGAACCACCTGGGCGGTCAGACGGGCCTCGAGCTTAATCAATGGGCCGTCGCCCGCCAGGGTCAAGCGGCCCTGTGCCGACAGCGAAACGACCTCCAGAATCGCGAATCGTTTCGCCAGCGCCGCACATTCCTTGGGCGTCGCGGTGATGGAAAAGCCGGTGCCGCGCCGCGAAATGTCGGTGGCGACGAAGGGCCGCGAGAATTCCGGGATCATGGCCCCTCCGGCGCATCAAGGCGGCCGTCCAGAAACTCGGACAGCGGGCGGGCGTTCAGATGAGCGTCGAGCGCGATCATCCAGCCGGCGACGGCGTGCGCCGGATGCTCGTCGGCCAAGGCCTCGCGGTACAGGTTGCGGGCCACGACCTCGGCGACCGCCGCCCGGCCTTCGGGCCATGCCTTATCAAAGGCGGCCACCCGTCCGTAGAACCCTTCCGCCATCTTGCGGACCCGTCCGGCCACCACCAGGTCACCCACCCCCATTTCCCGCAGGCTGCGGTCCATGTCGGCGAACAGGATGTCGAACAGCGCTTGCGACACCGCCTTGGCCTCGGCATCGCCGGAAGCGCCCAGACGGTGCATCAAAAGGAAGGCGTGCAGGACGATCAGGTCGAAACGGCCATCGACGGTATCGGGGGCACGCAGGGTTGTGTAAAAAACCGGACGGCGGGCCAGTGCCACCACGCCGTCATACAGATCATGGGCGATCCGTTTGTGACGGCGGCGAGCGAAAAATCGGCGAAACGGCATTGGGACGCCCCTTTGTCCTTTTGTTGACAACGCCCTGAGCGGACGTGCAGTGTTGGCCCGGACTTTGGCCGCCTGGGCGGCCCTTCGTCAATACTCGGGATCGGGTTTCCATGCACATGACCGCCTTGCGCCGTTTCGCCTTCGCCCTCGCCGCCGCTTCGGCCCTGGCCGCCTGCCAGCCCACCGTCGATTTGCGCGGCAATCTGCCGACCCCGGAATCGCTGGCGATGATCACTCTCGGCCAAACCACCGAGGACGAGGTGATGACCCTGCTGGGCACGCCGTCCTCGCAGATCACCTATGGCCAGGATATCTGGCTTTATATTTCCTGGCGCGCCGAAACGGTGGCCTTCTTCAAGCCCGAGATCAAGGAACAGAAGGTCTATTCGATCGTCTTCACCCTGGACGGCAAGGTCCAGGCGGTGCATGAACTGGGCCTGGAAGATGCCCGCCGGATCGAACTGGTTAGCCGCGAAACCCCCAGTGCGGGCAAGGATTTCTCGATCCTCGAACAATTGGTCGGCAATGTCGGACGCTTCTCGAAGGACGCCAAGGAGAAGTAGGATTGATCCGGCTTTGATCTCTTTTGGGCGACGTAGCGAGTTCCCGGAAACGACATTTTGATGTTGGCGTTCTTATAAGAATCGCAAGACGAACTTGACTTAAGCGAAGAGATGTGGCTTGACTTATCGCCAACAGGTGAGGTGCGCCCGTGGCAATGCCGCAGGCGCTTTTTTTTATGGCTGACAGCGGGGCTTGCCGATCAGGTCGAGCGCGACGAGGTCGCGGAACCATTGCGGCGCTTCGTCCTCGCGGATGCGAATCCAGGGACCTTCGATCTTAAAGTCGCCGTTTCGGATATTATCGCGGTACGTCTCCCACATCGGTCCGATCTCCGCCGTCAGCGCATCGTCGGGCGAATGAATATCTAATGCGATATCCGCCGTCAGCCGCTCCCCTTTGCTGGATTGTTCAACGCCGACCTCGCGATACCAGTGGTGGGTTTCGTCTCGAGGCCCCGGCGTCCCGAAAGACCAGCACCACTGCGTATCGGTGGCGACTGCGAGGTGTTCCTGGAACCGGAAAGGGCGAAGACGCCGGATCACCCGCCAGAGGTCAATCATAACCGAGATGCTGTTGTCTTTCTCCCAATTGGCCGTCAACAGGCCCTCGGGGGTGGAGAACACAAGTTTATCGCCCCGACCGTTCCGCCAATAGCCGTCGATTAGATACCAGCGGACATCCGCCTGCTCGGCTTCGGGCCGCGACCACTCGACCTTTTCCTCTTCCGCCCGCACCGCGCCGCACGCGAGCGCGGCGGCGATCGTCAGACACCAAAGCGCCCGCATCCCAAGGCGGCTGCGGCGTTTGCTCTCGGCTGTGTTTTCGCCCGATGAATCCATGGCCTCTTTCCCGCCCGGTAACGGGCAGTATCACTGGAGACAACAAATGGATGATACGACACGGGCCACGATCCGCAATCACCTCAAGGTCTCGCGCTTTCTAGGGCTGACAGCGGGGCTTGCCGATCAAGTCTTGGGCGACGAGGTCGCGGAACCATTGGGGCGCCTCTTCCTCGCGGATACGAATCCAGGGGCCTTCGATCTTAAAATCGCCATTCCGGATATAGTCGCGATACGTCCCCCACATCGGTCCGATCTCCGCCGTAAGCGCATCGTCGGGCGGATGGATATCCAAGGCGTAATGTGCCGTCAGCCGCTCCCCTTTGCTGGATCGTTCAACGCCGACCTCGCGATACCAGTGGAATGCTTCGCCGTCTTCCCCCGGTTTCCTGAAGGCCGAGCACCAAAGCGTGTCGGTGACGACGGCGAGATGTTCCAGAAGCCGAAAGGGGCGAAGACGTCGGATCACCCGCCAACGGTCAATCATGACCGAAATGCTGTTGCCTTTCCACCAGCTAGCCGTCAGCAGACCCTCGTGGGTGGAAAGCACGAATTCATTGCCCCGATCGTTACGCCAATAGCCGCCAATCAGATACCAGCGGACATCCGCCTGCTCGGCTTCGGGCCGCGACCACTCGACCCTTTCCTCTTCCGCCCGCACCGCGCCGCACGCGAGCGCGGCGGCGATCATCAGACACCAAAGCGCCCGCATCCCAGGGCGGCTGCTGCGTTTGCTCTGGGCTGTGTTTTCGCGCAACGAGATCACGGCCCCCTTTCCCGCCCGATAACGGGCATTAACGCTGGAGACAACAAATGGACGACACAACATTAGCGTACATCCGTAATCACCTCAAAGCCAACGAGGGCGTGGTTCCCTATCCCTATCTCGACTCCAAAAACCTGATCACCACCGGGACGGGATTCAACGTCGACAACAAGACGGTCTTCGCGCAACAACCTTTGCGGGTCCGTTCCGCCGATGGCACGACCCAACCCGCCAGCCCGGCCCAGGTCAACGACGCCTATACCGCGATGACCAACGAGAAAAACGGGACCGCCGGACGTCCGGCGGCGGCCTTCCCCAACAGCACCAATCTGGTGCTGCCCGACGCCGGCAACGACGCCCAGCTGGACGCGAAGATCGCGCAGAACAGCAACGGCGTCATCAAGGATATTGGTTCGGATGCTTGGAATAATCTGACCGATGGGCAGAAAGCGGTGATGGTCGATGTGCGTTACGCCAAGGGCAGCCTGAATAACTTCTCGGAGTTGAAAAAGAAGGCTATCGCTGGCAATGCATTGGGAATCGCCGACGAGAGCCAATTCAAATCCGGCGACAATGCCGATGGCAGCCCTCGCTACAACTGGGACCGCGTTTCCCGCAACCGGGCGGCGGCGCAGGGGATTCCCTTCGAGGATGCACAGCGGCAAGTGGCCGATCAATTCAAGGACAATCCGAATCTGTCGGGGTCCTACAAATCCATGGTGTCGCCTCCGGCCAAACCGCAGGCCGACAACGCGGCGGACGGTTCCACCAACCTTGCCGACGACGGCACGCCCAACGGGGCCGCTACCACGAATCCCCCCGCTGACCGACGAAGAGGCCGAGGATCCCGATGGCGGCCCCTCCGACAACACCACCGCGAGGGACAAGGACAAGGCGTAAGAAAAAAGCCCCGGTCCTTTCAGACCGGGGCTTCCTTACGTCAGACCGTGATCGCAACGATCAACCGGCCACCATCGCCAGCAGCAGAATGGCAACGATGTTGATGATCTTGATCATCGGGTTGACCGCCGGACCGGCGGTGTCCTTGTAGGGATCGCCAACGGTGTCGCCGGTGACCGCCGCCTTGTGGGCGTCGGACCCCTTGCCGCCGTGATGACCTTCCTCGATGTACTTCTTGGCGTTATCCCAAGCGCCGCCGCCCGAGGTCATCGAAATGGCGACGAAGATACCCGTCACGATGGTGCCCAAAAGCATAGCCCCCAAAGCCGTAAAGGCCTGAGCCTGACCCGCCGCCGCACGCACGATGAAGTACAGCACGACAGGAGCCGCAACCGGAAGCAAGGACGGCAGAATCATTTCGCGGAT
>CAIULK010000056.1 GCA_903899885.1 uncultured Rhodospirillaceae bacterium | reverse complement strand
GCGGCTTCGGCGCGATGCTGCCCCGGTCGCGATGGCTGGCCGCCAGCCGCACCGCCGTACTCGGGCTGACACCAAACACCCGCGCCGCATCCCGTCGAGAATGCCCCGCCGCGATGTAGTCGAAAATGCGCTCACGAAGATCCAAGGAATACGGCTTGCCCATGCGTCACCTCCAGATGGAAGTGAATAACGTTAACCCCACGAAGGGAATCCCCGGCGATTCCGATCAAACGCAAACCGCTTTAGTGTCGCAGGGCGTTCTGACATTACAGACGTCAAAGATCTCGTGCACATATTTTTGTCAAGAAATCCTCAATGCGCGGGTGTCGATGGGAAAAGCGCGCTGCAACGCGTTGTGTTTGGTTACGGCTGGGCTGCCGAGCGGTCGCACTTCTATAATACGGTCGCGCACATGGAAGGGGCTGACGCATATTTGGCGCCTCTTCGCGACGTCTTTTGCGAAAGCTGTTGTAGGATTGATTTTTCTTCGCAGGTGATTGGCTTGCTGGAAAGTTTGAAAGCTAAGTCTCAGGAGACGCTATTGTCAATTCTCGAGCCAAGCGGACAGGCTAAGTTCGCGATGCGCTTGCCGTTTTTCACGGCTTATTTGATATCGAGGGTGGACAGTCCGAGGCAGTGTATCGAACTTGCCCTTTCAATGCGCAGTGCACGTGAATTTCGGGAGGCTAGGACGGTCTTCCACAATCTCACTCACCTGTCAGGGGCTGACAAGGTGCGGGAAATTAACGGTATTTTAAAATACGTAGATCAGTCATGCACAAACCTCATGAATAGATATGCTGTATCGACGGAAAGTGGGTTGCAATTTTCCCTGTCTCTGGGACTGACGGGCGTAAATCTTGGCGCTAATATGAAGCTCAATCAGCTTTTCAGAGCCTATAAAAACAAAACATTTGCGCGCATTTTCCGAAATATTGCACAAGACATGCTCAATGTGGAGCGACTTGGCGGGCTGTATGATAAGGTTTGCTCGTCGATCAGTAGGCACCCTGAGGCCGTTTATCCCGGAATTTCGACGACTCCGAAATATATGGAGTGCAAGGAAAGCATGACTAGTAGGCCCGCAAATATATAGATGCATGAAGTACGGAGCGCTGTATAAATTGTAGCGAGCCGCAGTTGGCCTGTGTATGGAGCGTAGCCGTAATGTCGGCGTGATAGCGGATGACTTGCTGTTGGTGTATGAAATTGAATATGCGTGTTATTATAGATCGTTGCCTGTCATCCCAATGCCATTTTTCTAGACTGAAAATTGCAGTGTCGATGGTTTGATTCCGCCCCTGGGCACCATGCTAAGCCCCGGAAGGTCACGCTTTTCGGGGCTTTTCGTTTTGGTTGAGTGGTCATCCGCGATCTCACCACCATTACCATCGCGCTTGACGGCTTCCGAAATGGGCAGATAATCTGCCCGGATGAGAACGCCCCGTGCCACCTCGGGTTTTTTGCGGCTGTTGCTGGCCGTGTTCCTGGTTCAGTTCGCCTTGCCGGCGCTGGAGCGGGGCGATCCCGTGTCGCTCGACGGGCGTTTGTTCGTCTGCTCGGCGGGGCTGGTGCATCAGGCGGACGGCAAGGCCGTTCCCGGGCGGCCCGGTCCCTCTCATAAACGGTGCGTGTTCTGCCTCGGCCTAATCGGCGGTCACGGCTTGGCCGCCGCCGGGTGGGCGACGCCAACCCCCGGGGTTGACGGCGAGCGGCTGGCCGTGCCCGGCCATGTGGCGTCCGAGGAGCGGTTCCGTCCCGCCCCCCGCTCGCGGGCGCCGCCCTTCGGTCTCGCGGCCTAACCTTTTTTCCCGAAAGAGCGGCATTTCCCGCCATCGCCCTTGGGCGCGGCGAACGGTCGAATTCGACCGCGACTTGACGCGTGTCACATCCTGCACGGACCCAGCATCTAGGCTGGACGTCCGAACATGTCCGGCCGCCACCCTGGCGCCGGACCAAACCTTGGTTTCAAGGGGGCTAGGATGAGACGATCCTTTACGAAGGGTTCCGCGCTGATCATCGCGTTGGGACTGGGCTTGGGCGTCGCCGGCGGCGCGTTGGCCGATGAAAGCCTGCAAGATGTGATGAAACGCCGGAATCTCAGCGACCAAGACATGCTGGCCGCCGCCAAGACTTTTACGCCGACCGGCGGGCGCGATGAGTTCATCGCCTTCAGCTCGGGCGGTCAAAGCGGTCAGATGATGGTCTACGGCATCCCGTCGATGCGGATCTTGAAGTTCATCGGCGTGTTCACGCCGGAACCCTGGCAGGGCTATGGCTTCGACGACGAATCGAAGAAGGTCCTGAAGGAAGGCGCCTTGAACGGCGAGGACTTCACCTACGGCGACACCCACCATCCGAACATCTCGAAGACCAACGGCGACTATGACGGCGAGTGGCTGTTCATCAACGACAAGGCGCATCCCCGCATCGCGGTGATCAGCCTGAAGGATTTCGAAACCCGCCAGATCGTCACCAATCCGGTGTTCCAAAACGAACATGGCGGCGCCTTCGTCACCAACAACACCGAATATGTGATGGAAGCCGCCCAGCTTCCGGCTCCCCTGGGCCACAAATACGCGCCGTTGGATAAGTTCAACGACGAGTACCGGGGCGGCATCACCTATTGGAAGTTCAACCGCGAAAAGGGCAAGATCGAGCCGGAAAACTCGTTCAGCCTGGAATTGCCACCCTACAGCCAGGATCTGGTGTCGGCGGGCAAGGGGCCGTCCGAAGGATGGGCGTTCCTGAACTCGTTCTGCGCCGAACGCTATGTCGGCGGCATCGAATCCGGCCGTCCGCCGTTCGAGGCGGGTTGCTCGGCCAACGACAGCGACTTCCTGCACGTCATCGACTGGAAGAAGGCCGAAGCGGTCTATAAGGCGGGCAAGTTCACTAAGATCAACGGCCATGCGGTGATCACTCTGAAGACCATCGCCGACGAAGGCCTGGTCTATCTGATCCCCGAGGCGAAGAGCCCGCACGGGTCCGACGTCACCCCCGATGGCAAGTTCATCGTGGTCGGCGGCAAGCTCGACACCCATGCCACGGTGTTCGATTTCCAGAAGATCCAAGACCAGATCAAGGCCAAGAAGTTCGCGGGCAAGGATCCCTATGGTCTGCCGATCCTGAACATGCAAGACAGCTTGCACACCCAGGTGGCGTTGGGTCTTGGCCCGCTGCACACCCAGTTCGACAGCAAGCCCTGCATTGCCTACACCTCGCTGTACGTCGATAGCCAGGTGGCTAAGTGGGACTATTGCGAAGGCAAGGTCCTGGACAAAATCTCGATCCATTACAACATCGGTCACTTGATGACGATGGAAGGCGATACCGTCCATCCGAAGGGTCATTATCTGGTGGCGCTGAACAAGCTGGCGATCGACCGCTTCAACCCGGTCGGCCCCCTGCATCCGCAGAACCATCAGCTGATCGACATCAGCGGCGACAAGATGAAGCTGCTCTACGACATGCCGGTGCCCTTGGGTGAACCCCACTGGGCGGTGGCGATCGCGGCCAGCACGCTGCATCCCACCGTGCGCTACAAGTACGGCACCGACAGCCGCACGGAAGAGGCCTCGCCCTATGCCGTGCGTCCGGGCAGCGAGCATATCGACCGCACCCCCGGCAAGGTCGAAGTGTTCGGAACCGTGATCCGTTCGCACTTCACGCCCGAGATCGTCGAGGCCCAGGAAGGCGACAAGATCATCTTCCATTGGACCAACACCGAACGGGCCGAGGACGAAACCCACGGCTTCGCGGTTAGCGATACCAACGTCAACCTGTCGCTGGAGCCCGGCAAGACCGCGTCGGCGACCATCGACGCGGCCAAGGGTGGTGTCTACCCCTACTACTGCACCGAGTTCTGCTCGGCCCTGCACCTCGAGATGGAGGGCTATCTGCTGGTCCGTCCGAAGGGTCAGGTCATGACGACCAAGGCGGCCAGTACCGGGGCGACCTACACCAAGGCTGATTACGACAAGCAGTACCAAGGCTGCCTGGACACCCAGGTGGTTATTGACGGGGTGGTCGGCTACATCACCTCGACCAACTACACCGACTTCCAGCCGGTGGTCGATTTGGTCACCGACGCCACGGATCAGCTGAACTTCGCCAAGGACGCCCGCACCAAGGCCGAGGGCTACGCCACGAAGAACGACTGGCAGAACGCCATGCTCTGGGCCAACCAGTGGTGGCAGTACCAGGTGAAGGCGGCCGACATCGGTCTGCGCGCCAAGACCTACCTCGAGCAGCACGGGGCCAAGAAGATCAAATAAGTCTTCCCCGACTTGGGGAGGCGCCCTCCAGCGCCTCCCCATCCTTTTTTCAGACCCTAGGAACGACGTCCGATGTTTGACATATCCAAAATGGCCGCCTCGGCCTTGGTGATCGCCACCGTTTTCGCCGCCTCGTCGGCCCGCGCCGACGACGCGCCCCCAGCGGACGGCAAACATCTCTTTCTCACCAGCACCTGCGTCGCCTGCCACGGCAAGGACGGCGCCAAGGCGATCCAGACCTATCCGCACCTGGCCGGTCAGGACAAAACCTATCTGCTGGCCCAAATGAAGGACATCACGGAAGGGCGGCGAGTCTCCGGCCCCGACGCGCGCGGCTATCCCCGCACCGACGCCATGAAGGACGTCATGCTGGTGGTCAATGCCGATCAAATGAAGACCATCGCCGATTGGCTCGGCACGCTGCCGCCTGCCCCGATCGTCGCCGGTGATCCGGCGAAGGTGGAAAGCGGCGCCGCCCAATACGCCAAATCCGGCTGCCAATCCTGTCACGGCAAGGATGGCGCCAAGCCGTTGCCGGGCTATCCGGTGATCGCCGGGCAGAAAAAATCCTACCTCGCCCTGCAATTGAAGGAAATCCGCGACGGTGTTCGCACCAACGGACGTTCGAAGATGATGTTGTCCATCGTCAAGTCATTGGGTGACGAACAGGTGGATAATCTCGCCGAATTCCTCTCGAACGTCGACCGCACGGCGGCGAAATAACCCATCCCTGGGAGAGATGACGTGATGAAGAAGCACTCCAATTTGTTGTTGCCGGCCCTGGTGTCGGCGGCCCTGTTGGCCGGAACCGCTGGCGTGGTGGCGGCCGACGCGGCCAAGGTTACCACCGACGCCGACGGCAAAACGCATCAGTGGATGGCGAACGGCGGCGAGCGCGACGACGCGCTGAAACTGAAGCCCGACGTCAAGCACGGCCGCGAGGTGTTCGAGGTCTGCTCGGCCTGCCACATGCCGGAAGGCTGGGGCCGCGCCGACGGCACCTTCCCCGAACTGGCCGGTCAGCACCGCAGCGTTCTGATCAAGCAGTTGACCGACATCCGCGAAGGCAACCGCGACAATCCGACGATGTATCCCTTCGCGTTGCCATCCGAAATCGGCGGCGTGCAGTCGGTGACCGATGTCACCGAATACATCTCGCGCCTGCCGATGAACCCGGAAAACGGTGTCGGTCCCGGCACCGACGTCGCCCACGGCAAGCAGTTGTTCGAGGATAATTGCGTCCGCTGCCACGGCGCCAACGGCGAAGGCAATGGCGAGAAGTACTATCCCCGGATTCAAGGGCAGCACTACAACTACCTGCTGCGCCAGTACAAATGGATCAAGGAAGGCAAACGCCGCAACGCCAACCCCGACATGATCGCCCAGATCCAGAAGTTCACGGACAAGGATACGGTCGACGTGCTGGATTACGTCTCGCGCCTGAAGCCGCCGAAGGAGATGGTGGGGCCGAAGGGCTGGCAAAATCCCGATTTCAAATGAGCCCGGTGATGCGCATCGCTCCGTTCCGCCTTCTCACCATGGCCGCCATGATTTTGCTGGTGGCCGCGTATTTCTCGCCCATCTGGTGGGTGAGCCTGAAGGCGCCCAACTATCCGCCCGAAACCTTCCCCGACGGCGTGCGGATTCATTTTCACTTCGACTCGGTGCAGAACGGCTGTTCGATCCGGGCCAATAAGGAGGTGGACGAGGACGAGGCGCTGGACTGCGTCCACGAGATGAACACCATCAACCACTTCATCGGCATGCATCCCATCGCCGACGGGGCCAAGGTGGAACAGGCGATCGCGCCCTGGCTGTTCGTCGCCATGGAACTGATGCTGGCGGCGTTCCTGGTGGTCCGGGGGCGCTATTTCTGGGGCTTGGCGCTGGTGCCGATCTGCTTGCCCTTGGGCTTTGTCATCGACTATTCGGGTTGGCTGTGGTGGTTCGGCCATACGCTGAGCTCGATGGGGGCTTTCACCGTCAAGCCGTTCATGCCCACCGTGTTCGGGGAAGGAAAGGTGGCGCAGTTTTCCACCTATTCCTATCCGCATTACGGGTTCTTGATGCTGGTGGTCGAATCCCTGCTGTTGATGCTGGCGGTGCTGTTGCGCCGCAAGCAGTTGCGCGGGGAATAGGGACGCCTGCCGCGATGGCGCGCGCCCTGTTCCTGATGGTGGCGGCGGCGGTCGTTCTGGCCGCCGCAACCGCCCAAGCGGCGGAGCCCTTCCAGCCGCTGGTCGATGCCACCCCGGACGGCGGGACCTTGCGTCCCAAGCCTGGGCTTTACGGCGGTCCGGTGGTGATCGACCGTCCGATGACGATCGAGGGCGATGGCGCGGTCACCCTTACCGGGGGCGGCGCTGGAACCGTGCTGACCATCCACGGCGACAAAGTCACGGTCGGCGGACTGGCCTTGAAGGACAGCGGACGCCAGCACGAACGCTTGGATGCCTGCCTTCGAATCGAGAACGCCACCCATGCCCAGGCGCGCGACAATGTGTTGACCGGCTGTTTGGTCGGCATCGATCTGCGTCATGTCGAGGATTCGACGATCCGGCGCAACCGCATCACCGGCAACGCCACCGACCTGGACATGCGGGGCGACGGCATCCGCGTGTGGTACAGCAACGGTAATCTTCTGGATAAAAACATCGTCAGCGATCACCGCGACGTGCTGGTCGAATATTCGTCGCGCAATATCTTGCGCGGCAACAGCGTGCGCAATGGGCGTTACGGCACGCATTTCATGTATGCCAGCGACAATATCGCCGACGGCAATTTCTATGAATACAACACGGTCGGGATTTTCTCGATGTACTCGAACGCGCTGACCATCCGGCGCAATCGGGTGGTGCATGGCAACGGCCCGGCCGCCATCGGCATCGGCGTCAAGGAAGCCAGCGATCTGGTGGTCGAGAACAACGACATCCTGGCCAACGCGATCGGCCTGTATTTCGACGATTCGCCCTTCGATACCGACCGGCCCAATCAAATCCAAAAAAACTGCTTCGGCTTCAACGGCAGCGCCATGGTCTTTCATTCCAATCCCGAGGGCAACACGATCACCGGCAACGATTTCGTCGGCAATCACGGTCTGGTCGTGGTGCAAGGCGACGGCACCGCGACGGCCGCCCGCTGGGACGGCAATCACTGGGACACCTATCAGGGCTTCGATTCCAAACACACCGGTTTCGGCGACCGGCCGTTCGAGATCTGGGCCTATGCCGACCGGCTGTGGATGGACACCCCGATGGCGGGCTTTTTCCGGGGCTCGCCGACATTGGAAATGCTGGATTTCCTGCAACGTCTGGCGCCGTTCAGTCAGCCGCGCCTGATCCTGCGCGACCCCAACCCGATGCTTCGCCGGGTCGCCGAGGGAGAACCGCGATGATCGACCAAGACCGCCGCCGCCTGATCCGGTCGCTGCTGTTCGGCGCCGCCGTCACCAACGCCGCGCTGGCGGGGTATCTGCCGGTGGTGCGGCGCAGTTACGTGCGGCTGCGGCCGCCCGGCGCCCTGGAGGAACACGAATTCCTGGCCGCCTGCATCAAATGCGGCCAGTGCGTGCAGGTCTGTCCGGTGAAGGCAATCAAGCTGGCCGACGCCGGGGACGGGTTCGGTTTGGGCGTTCCCCATATCGAGGCGCGCACCCAGGCCTGCGATTTTTCCTGCGACGCCGTGCAATGCGTTCTGGCCTGTCCCACGGGTGCCCTGTCGCACGATCTGTCGAAAAAGGAACAGGTGCGGATGGGGGTGGCCGTGCTGTCGAACCCCGATGGCTGCCTTGCCCGCCAGGGGCGCGGTTTTTCTGGTCCAGCGCGGGGTGCCGCGTTTCCGGGCATTCACCGCTATTCCGAAATCAATCGCTGGAAACCGATCCCGATCGCCGACCATCCCTATCAGCTGGATCTGTGCGATCTGTGCGTGCGCGAATGCCCGATCACGGGGGCGATCCGGATAGAGCGGCTGGACGAACACCGCGCCACCCCGGTGGTCGAAAAGGCCTGCGTCGGCTGCGGCATGTGCGAAATGATCTGCCCCGCCGAACCGCCCGCCATCACCATCGACATTCGTGGAACGTGGGAGGCCCGCTCATGAACCGCATGGTCGAGGATTTCGCGGTCATGCTGGGCCGCACCCCGGATAAACCGGCGCACTGCACGCCCGAAGCCACCCGGATGCTGGCCGCCAAACGCACGCCCGAGGCGGTCATTGAACGGCGGCGGTGCATCGCCGGGGAAAAGGATCACAAGCCCAACCATTTCTGGCGGAACTGGCGCTGGGTGTCGATCATCGCCGTCAATCTGTTGTTCGTGCTGTCCTACCGCATCGACATTCAGGTGGTCGAAGGCGCGCTGACCGCGTCGCGTTTCGTCGGCTTCCACATGGCGGATCTAAATTCGGCGCTCCAGGTGATGTTGGCCTACAAGCATGTCGTGATCAATCTGGTGATCGGTACTGGCACGGTGCTGATTTTTTGGCTGCTGCTGGGCGGACGCTCGTTCTGCGCCTGGGTCTGCCCCTATCACCTGCTGAGCGAGATCGCCGAACAGGTCCATCTGAAACTGGCCGCCAAGAAAATAGTCGGCGATCACGCGCTGCACCGGGGAACCCGCACGGTTTTGTGGCTGGTCTTCGCGGGGCTGGCGATCGTCACCGGCTATACGGTGTTCGAGGTGATTTCGCCGGTCGGCATCCTGTCGCGGGCTTTCACCTACGGCGCCAGTCTGGCCCTGCTGTGGGTGGCGTTCCTGCTGGTGATCGAGATCGTTTATTCCCGCCGTTTCTGGTGCCGTTATATCTGCCCGATCGGGCTGACCTATGGCGTGGTCGGGGCGTTTTCGCCGGTCCGCGTCGTCTACGACATGGAAAAGTGCCTGCATGAGGGCAAATGCCGCAAGGTCTGCCTGGTGCCGCATGTGCTGGGGATGACCCGGTTGGGCTATGCCAGCGACGTCAAACGCGCGGTGGGGGCCGACTGCACCCGCTGCGGCATGTGCGTCGAGGTCTGCCCGAGCAGGGCCTTGCGGTTCGAGATCAAGGGCTTGGACAAATTACTTTAGCCCAGCCGCCATTGCGGCTGCGGCCAAGCGGGCGGACGCCCGCGCCCGGCGAGGGACAAAACTAAGGAGTGCTTGCATGATTAGGTTGACCGATGTCGGCAAGACCTTCCGGGACACCCCGGTTCTGAAGAACCTGTCGCTGCACATCGCGGCGCGCGACCGGGTGGCCTTGGTGGGGTCGAACGGCGCGGGCAAGACCACGCTGATCCGGTGCCTGCTGGGGGAATACGGCCATTCCGGCGAGGTTCGGGTGGCCGGGCGGGATCCCCGCATCGACCGCGCCCTGGTTCTGAACAAAATCGGGTTCGTGCCGCAATTGCCGCCGCCCTTGGCGATGCCGGTGGCCGAACTGGTGCGCTATGCCAGCGGGGTCAGCGGCGCCGATCCCATGCGGGTCCGGCAAGTGGCCGCGCGGTTGGGGCTGGCGTGGGGCGAGGTGGCGGCGCGGCCCTTCGTCAAATTGTCGGGCGGCCAGAAACAAAAGCTGCTGATCGCCATCGCCCTGGGCCGCGACACCGAGGTGCTGATCCTGGATGAACCCGCCGCCAATCTGGATGTCGAGGCGCGGCACGCGCTGTTCGCCCTGCTGGCCGAACGCGACCAGACCGCGATGATCATTTCCAGCCACCGGCTGGACGAGGTGGCCTCGCTGGTCAACCGGGTGATCGAGTTGGACCAAGGCCAAGTGGTGCTCGACGATCGGGTCGAGGATCATCTGGAGATGACCGGGTTCCTTGCCGCCGAATTGACGGTGGGCCGTCACGAGCCCGCCTTCGCCAAGATGATGGATGAGTGGGGCTTCGCCGCCGCCGACGCGCTGGTCTGGCGTGGCCGGGTGGCGGGGCCCGACCGGTTGCGCTTCCTGTGCATGGTTTCGCGTTATGCCGGTTTGATCAACGGCCTCCATCTGGACGGGGGGGAGACGTGATGCGGTTCCGTTTCATCCTTCTGGCGCTGGCCGCGCTGCTTGGCGCCTGTCACGACGAAAAAGGCCCGGTGCCGGTCCAATACGGCCGCGAGGTCTGCACGATGTGCGGGATGATCATTTCCGATCCCCACTACGCCGCCGAAATCCGGGGCGGGCCGAAGAACCAGATCGTCAAGTTCGACGATATCGGCGACGCCATCCAATGGCTGGACAAGAAAAGCCACTGGAGCCCAGAGGATCCGCGCGAATTCTGGGTGATGAACAGCCAAGACGGCGTGCATTGGCTGGACGCGCGCGCCGCCTTTTATATTCCCGGCGAAAGTCCGATGGATTACGGCTGGGCCGCCGTTCCCGAACGCGCCGAGGGGGCGGCCGATTTCGCGGCGATGCGGGCCAAGGTTTTGGAGCGCGGGGTCACCTCGCAATGCACGCCGGGGGGAGCGCATCCATGAATCCGATGATTCTCACCGCCCGGCTTGATATTCAGGAATCGCTGCGCTCGCGCTGGTTCTTGCTGTTCTGTCTGGTGTTCGGGGCGATCGTCTCCCTGTTGATGGTGTCGGGCCTGACCGAAAGCCGGGTGATGGGCTTCACCGGCCTGTCGCGCCTGTTGGTCACCTATATCCAGCTGTCGATGGCGATCCTGCCGGTGTTCATCTTGATCACCACCGTCCGTTCGGTATCGGGCGACCGCGAGGCGGGGGTGTTCGAATACATGCTGTCGCTGCCGGTGCCCTTGCGGGCTTGGTATTGGGGCAAACTGGCCGGGCGCTTCGCGGTGGTCTTCGTGCCGGTGTTCGTGGCGATGAGTGTTGCGGTCGTCTGGGGCTTGGTGCGCGGGCTGGATGTGCGGTGGGGCCTGTTCGCGGTCTATACCGGTTTGTTGATGGCGCTGTGCCTATGTTTCCTGGGTCTGGGGTTCCTGATTTCGGTGCTGGCGCGTTCGCCCGACATCGCGCAGGCGGCGGCCTTTTTGATCTGGCTGGTGCTGCTGCTGTTCTTGGACCTGATCTTGCTGGGCGTGCTGATTCAAGAACAAGTGCCGCCCGAGGCGGTGATCGGCATCGCCCTGGTCAATCCGCTTCAGGTGTTCCGGGTTGCCGCCCTGGTGCTGTTCGATCCGCAATTGGTGTTGCTGGGACCGGCGGCCTTTCTGGTTCTCGACAGTTTTGGCACCGTCGGCTTCCTGGTCTGGGCGATGGTCTATCCGGCGGCGTTGGGCGGGGTGGCGGCCTGGGTCGGCTATCGCCGCTTCCGCAAGGGGGATCTGCTCTGACCCCGGTTCCGGCGGAACGGCGCTTCGATCTGGGTGAACGGATACGGGTAACCGCGACCGGCGGTTTGTTCAGCCTGTCGGTGCCGGTCCCCGAATCGTTTCCGGCCATCGCGAGCGGTTGGACCTGGTTGCGGCCGTCCGAGGGGGTCGCTCTGACCGGCACTGGCACCGCGTTCGAGGCCGAGGCCAAGGACACCGCCGGATTGGCTGCCGCCTTCGCCCGTTTGTCCTGGCGGCACGACGACCCGGATAACAGCGGCGTGCGGCCGCTGGCCTTCATCGGCCACGGTTTCGGCGGCACCGATGCCGCCGGGTTCCCACCCGCCTTGTTGCATGTTCCCCGCCTGTTGCGCGTGCGCCGGGGCGGGCGCACGACCCTGGTGTTCAGCCATTGCGGCGACGAATCGCCCGAAACCGTCCGGAGCTTGTGGCTGGACGCGGCGGCGGCGGCGGCCGACCAGGATGAAATCCCGGCCGCGCGGCCGGTGCGGACCGTCGAAACCCCGCCGCCGGAGCTGTTCAAGGACCGCGTCGCCCGCACGGTGACGGCGATCGGCGAGGGCCATCTGGCCAAGGCGGTGCTGTCGCGCCGGATCACGGTGGAGGGTGACCGTGCCTTCGATCCCGCCCGGGTACTCAGCCGTCTGGCGGGGCGTTACCCGGCCTGCGCGATCTTGGCCGCCAAGCTGGGGGGCAAGACACTGGTGGCGGCCAGCCCGGAACGGCTGGTTTCGGTGGCCGGGCGCTTCGTTGAAAGCTGGGCGCTGGCCGGAACCGCCGCCTTCGACGAGTCCAACCCCTTCCTGGGCCGCCACCTGATGCAAGACGTCAAGGAACGCCACGAACACCGCTTGGTGGTGGACGAAATCGGGCGTGTTCTCGGCCGCTTGTGCGACGATCTCGATGTGCCGGCCCAGCCCAGGCGGATGGCCCTGGGCTCCCTGCAACATCTGTGGACGCCGATTCGCGGGCGTCTGCGTCCCGGTGTCGGGCTGCTGGACGCCGCCCGCCGCCTGCATCCCACCCCGGCGGTGGCCGGTTTCCCGCAAGCCGCCGCCAAACGGGTTCTGGCCGAGATCGGCGAGGATCGCTTCGGCTGGTACGGCGGCTGGATGGGGTGGATCGACCGCGACGGCGACGGCGATCTGGCCGTGGTGTTGCGCTGCGCGGTGATTGACGGACATCAAGCGCATTTGTCGGCGGGAGCGGGTATTGTTCCGGGGTCGAGGCCCAACGACGAACTGGCCGAGACGGAACTGAAACTGCGGGTGCTGCTGGAGGCGCTTTAAGCCTTGTCCGACCTTAATTTTCAATGGGCGTCCCGTCTGATCGGCGGGTTGGCGGCGGCTGGCGCGGCGCATGCGGTGATCTCGCCGGGGGCGCGTTCGACCCCCTTGGCCTTGGCCTGCCTGCGGCACCCCGAACTGATCACTCGGGTGCTGCTCGACGAACGCGGTGCCGCCTTTTATGCCCTGGGGCTGGCCAAGGCCTCGGACCGGGCGGTGATCCTGGTCGCCACCTCGGGGTCCGCCATCGCCAATTGGCATCCGGCGGTGGTCGAGGCCGCCCGGGCGGCGGTGCCGTTGATTCTGCTGTCGGCCGATCGCCCGCCCGAGCATCTGGGCTGCGGCGCCAACCAGACCACCGCGCAAATCGGCATGTTCGGTCCCCATCTGCGCGCCCTGCACGCGCTGCCGCCGCCCACGGCGTCGTCGTCCTGGCTGGATTCGCTGGCGGCGCGCGCGATGGAACAAGCGGCGGGTCCGCCCGCCGGGCCGGTTCAGATCAATCTGCCGCTTCCAGAACCACTGGTGCCACAAGACGACATCGCGCCCCCTCAAACCGCATTGGTTCGCGTCCGCGCGGGCCGTCTTCGCCTGGAGCCCGCCGAAATCGCGGAGGTGGCCCGCCGGTTGGAGGGCGGCAAGGGGATCATCGTCTGCGGCGCCTCGCCGGTTCCCGCCGTGCCCATTGCCCAACTGGCGGCGGCCCTGGACGTGCCGGTAATCGCCGATCCTTTAAGCGGGCTACGCTTCGGGCCGCACGACCGGTCGCGGGTGGTCGCCGATGGCGACCTGGTTTTTCGCGGACGCGGCTTGGCCGAGGCCGACTGGGTGCTGCGCTTCGGCGCCTTTCCGGTGTCGCGTCCGGTGGGCGAGGCGCTGGGGCACTTCACCGGCGAACAGCTGGTGGTGGCCGAGGCGGGCGATTGGCCCGATCCGGTGCGCCGCGCGACCCACGTGTTCCGGGCCGAGGCGGGCGGTTTCGCCGCCGGTCTGGCGGATGCGGTCCGGGTTGCGGCCGCCCCCGGCTGGTGCGCCGGTTGGACATCGGTCCGTCCGCCGGGGCCTGCCCTGCCGCCCGAAGCCGTGGTGATCCGAGGCCTGCTGGCCGCCTTGCCCGAGAACGGTTTGCTGTTTTCCGGAAATTCGATGGCGATCCGCGACCTCGACGCTTTTTCCGGCCTGTCCGCCAAATCCCTGACCGTCGCCGCCAACCGGGGCGTCAGTGGCATCGATGGCGCGGTCTCGACCTGTCTGGGGATGGCGGCGTCGGGGCGGTTTTCCGGCACCATCGGCGTGATCGGCGACCTGACCTTCCTGCACGATTTGGGCGGGTTGGCGGCGCGTGGACCCGACGCGGTGCTGTGCGTGCTTGATAACGGCGGCGGGGCGATCTTCGGCCATCTGCCGCAAGCCGGTCTGCCCGAGTTCGAGATTGGTTGGCGCACCCCCCAAGGCGCCGATCTGGCCGCCGCCGCCGCCGTGTGGGGCATCCCGTTCGCCGTGGTGTCTCCCGACCACGTCGAGGCGGCGGTGGCCCAGGCCCTGGCCGCCAAGGGAACCCGGATTTTGGTGATCCCGCTCGACGCCGCCGACAGCCTCGCCCGTTATCGGGCCGTGTGGAATTTTTGGCGAAAGGAGTGCCCGTGATGATCCAGTGGACCCCGTGTTCCGCTTTCACCTTCACCGACATCGTGTACGGCCATGCGGGCGGAATCGCCCGGATCGCCATCAACCGGCCCGAGGTTCACAATGCCTTCCGCCCGGAAACCTTGGAGGAGATCATGCGGGCCCTGCGCCATGCCCGCCTGGACCCGGCGGTTGGGGTGGTGATCCTGACCGGGATGGGCGGCAAGGCCTTTTGTTCCGGCGGCGACCAGAAGGTGCGCGGCACCGACGGCTACCGCGACGAAAGCGGAGTCTGCCACCTCAACGCCCTGGATTTGCAGCGTGAAATCCGCACCTGCCCCAAGCCGGTGGTGGCGATGGTCGCCGGATGGGCGATCGGCGGCGGCAACGTGCTGCAATTGCTGTGCGACCTGACGATCGCTGCCGATAACGCGGTGTTCGGCCAGACCGGGCCGATGGTCGGCAGTTTCGACGCCGGATTCGGGGCGGGCGTGTTGGCCCGCACCATCGGCCTGAAAAAGGCCAAGGAGGTTTGGTTCCTCTGCCGCCAGTATACCGCCGCCCAGGCGTTGGAAATGGGGTGGGTCAACACCGTGGTGCCGCTGGACCGGCTGGAAGCCGAAACGGTGGAGTGGTGCGAACGCATGCTGAGCCTGTCGCCGACCGCGCTGCGCGTGCTGAAAGCCGCCTTCAACGCCGACAGCGACGGTTTGGCCGGAATCCAAGAATTGGCGGGCAACGCCACCGCGCTGTTCTACACCACCGAGGAAGCGCAAGAGGGCCGCAATGCCTTCATCGAAAAGCGTCCCCCCGATTTCACCCGTTTCGGACGCCGCCCATGAATTCTTGGGTTACCCGTTGACCAAATCCCGCACCCGGCGGCGGTCGAGCTTTCCGGCGCCGGTCAACGGCAGGTCCGTGACCAGTATCGCGCCGCGTGGGCGCAGCGCCGAGGGCAGGTGGTCGCGGCACCAAGACAAGAACGCCTCCGGCGTCGTCTCGCCGGCCACAAGCGCGGTCAGGCGGTCGCCCCACACCGGGTCGCTTCGGCCGCCGATCGCGACGGCGCGCACGCCGGGACAGCCCAGAACCAGGGATTCGATTTCAGCCGGGTGAATGGTTCGTCCGCCGGAAATCAGCGTGTCGTCGGCCCGGCCGATGATCCACAGCCGCCCGTGTTCGTCCAGGCGTCCAAGGTCCGAGGTTGCGAACCAACCCTCGGCGTCCAGCCCGTCGCCTGGGCGGCCTTGCGGATTGGCATAGCCCGCCATCACCATCGACCCGCGCAAGGCGATCCGGCCGTCGTCGGCAATGCGCGCCTCGATCCCCGGCAACGGATGCCCGGCCAGACCCGGCGCAACGCCGCCGCCGCAGGCGGTGGCGATCTGCGAGGCGGTCTCGCTCATCCCATAGGTCAGACAGACCGGCCATCCGGCCGCCACGGCGCGTTCGATCAGCGCGGGCGAGGCGGCGGCCCCGCCGACCAAGACATGACGCAGGCGAGGCGAGGGACGAACTCCCTGCTCCAGCAAAAGCGACAGCATGGCGGGCACCAGCGATACATGGCTGACCCGCCCCCCGGCCAGGTCCCCGGCCACCGCCTGGGCGTCGAACCCGGTGTGGATCAGGGCGCTCGCCCCGGCCTCCAGGCAGCGCAACAGAATCGACAGGCCGCCGATGGTGTGAAACGGCAAGCAATCGAGCCAGACATCGCCCGGCGCCAACGGAATACGGGTTTTCGCGGCGGCGACCGCCTCGGCCAGATTGCGCCCGGTCAATTGCACCGCCTTCGGTGTTCCCGTGGTGCCGCTGGTGGCGATGATCAGGCGAACGGCGTCCAAGGGCAAGGCGGGGAGGCGCGGCCCCGCCACCGGCCACGTTCCCTCGCTGATCGTCGTTTTGACCCCGGCGGGGGCAAAACGCCGTGCGATCTGGACCGGCGGCAAGCCGGGATCGACCGGAAAAAAGGCCGCCCCGGCCTGGGCGGCGGCCAGCATCGCGGTGAACCCGGCCACCGGGTCGCGGCCAAGCCAGCCCAACGGACCCGGCGATGGCAGGATCGCGGCATCGACGCGCCGCGCCAAGTCGGCGAAGCTGATCCGGCGTTCGTCCTGAATCAGGGCCGGGGCGCTTGGGCGGCGTTCGGCGTGCGCGGCCAGCCAATTCTCGGGCGTGGTCACGGCGGCTTGGTTCCGCTGTGCAGACAGGCGATGCCGAAGCTGAGATTCTCAAAGCCGACGGCGGTGAATCCGGCGGCCCGGAAGCGGGCGGCCAGCGTCGGCTGGTCGGGGAAAAGCCGGATTGATTCCACCAGATAGTGATAGGCCTCGGGCGCGTGCGCCACCCAGGCGCCCAGACGCCGAATGACCGTGAACGAGAAAAGGTCATAGAACGGCGCCAGCCACCAAGCGGGACGCGAGAATTCCAGGCACAAGGCCCGCCCGCCGGGTTTGAGGACCCGCAGCATTTCGCCCAAGGCCGCGTCGAGATCGGTGACGTTGCGGATGCCGAAGGCGATGGTCACGGTGTCGGTCGAGTTGTCGGCCAAGGGGATCGCCTCGGCCTCGCCCG
The DNA here is from genome assembly GCA_903899885.1 of uncultured Rhodospirillaceae bacterium. Lineage (GTDB taxonomy): Bacteria > Pseudomonadota > Alphaproteobacteria > Rhodospirillales > Magnetospirillaceae > CAIULK01. The sequence goes on along the minus strand of CAIULK010000056.1, from coordinate 35,967 downwards.
CCAACCAAAGCACCGGGGCCGGGCGGTGGCGCCCGGCCAGCATCATCGGCGCACAGGGATCGCAGACGATCACCGTGCGGCCCGGCCCGGCGAGGCGCATCGCCACGTCGCCGGTGCCGCCCGCCAGATCGACCAGGATCTGGCCCTCTTCCGGCCGGGCGGCCCGCGCCAGACGGTTCTTCCACAAACGGTGAATCCCGAACGACATCAGATCGTTCATCCGGTCGTAGCGTGGCGCCACCGCCCGGAAAATCGCGCGAATACGCTGTCGCCGGTCCATGCCTTAAGGCGCCGTGGCGGGCTGGCTCATGCGCAAGCGAATCCGTTCGGCGATCTTGGCGGCGGGCACCGTGCGGGGAAAGCGTTCGAGAAAGCCGCCGTCCGTCCCCATCAGGAAGATCACGGCGGTATGGTCATACATCGTCATGCCGCCGCTGACCGTTTTTTCGACCCGGATGCGGTATTTGCGGGCGGCCGAGTCGAGATAGTCCCCTGGGCCGGTCAGCCCCATGATCCGGGGATCGATGGCGGAAAGCGCATCCTTCAGATGGGCCGGGGTGTCGTTGTCGGGATCGAGCGTGATGAACAACGGCTGCACCTGGGCCGCCTTGTCGCCCAGGGCGTCGAGCGCGCCGCTCATGGATTTCAGCAGCATCGGGCAAATGTCGCCGCAACTGGTGTAGCCGAAGGTCAAAAGCACGTATTTGCCGTGATACGTCTCGTCCGACACGGTCTTGCCGCTTTCATCGGTCAGCAGGAACGGCCCGCCATAGGCCCCGCGCATCGAGGGTTCGCCGGGAAGCGGGGCGGGATCGTCGTTGATGGTTCCGTGCCCCTCGTGTGCGAAGGAGGCCGGGGCCGCCAGCGCCAGCAGCAGGACAAGAAGCGAACGCACGCGCATGACAATGGCCCCCTAAACGGTTTCATGGATGCAAGCGATCATAACCGATGGCGGCGGCGGCGGGCATGACGTTGGTCAAGAGACCCCGGGGCATTCCGTGATGGCCGGATTCGCCGCCCGGTGGTAAAGTTCCCGCCATGACGCCCGAAACCGAAAGGCTGTTTCGTTTCCTCGACCTGGAAAGCCGTGTGCTGACGGCCGCCAGCGTGACCGAGGTTGCCTTCGTCGTGGTCAATGAAACCCACGCGCTGGTTCCCTATCGCCAAGCCATGCTGTGGAGCCCGGACGCCAAGGTCGAGGCGGTGTCGGGCCTGGCCACCCCCGATCCCAACGCGCCCTTCGTGCTGTGGCTGAACCGGGTGTTTCCGAAACTGGCCGCCCTGCACGCCACGCCGGCCGAGGTCGATTCGTCCGCGTTCCCCGAATGGGCCGAGTGGCTGCCCGCGCACGGATTCTATGTGCCCCTGGGCGCCGCCGGGTGGCTGCTGACCCGCGACGAGGCGTGGAGCCCGCCGGAACAGGTGCTGCTGGGCCGCTTGGCCGAGGCGGTGGCCGCGGCGCGGCGCGGTTTCGTCACCAAGCCCTTGTTTCGGCTCCCCGGCATCAAGGGTTTGCGCAATCATTTGAAGATCGTCGCGGCCGTCTTCCTGGTGCTGATCTTCCCGGTGACTGGGTCGGTGCTGGCCCCGGCCGAAATGGTGGCGGCGCGGCCGTCGGTGGTGCGCGCCCCCTTGGACGGGGCGATCGCGGTGATCCATGTTCAGCCCAACGATCCGGTGGCCCAGGGACAGCCCTTGTTCGATCTCGATCAAACCACCTTGGTCGGCAAACGCGATATCGCGCGCCAGCAATACGCCACCGCCGAGGCCGAATACCGCCAAGCCGCGCAAGCCCAGGTGTTCGACCCCAAGGCCAAGGCCCAGGTCGCCATCTTGGAAAGCCGGATGAACGAAAAAGCCTCCGAGGCCTTGTGGCTGGATTCGCAGCTGGAACGCATCCATGTCAAGGCGCCGGCGGCGGGCATCGCGGTGTTCGACGACGCCAGCGATTGGATCGGCCGTCCGGTCACCGTGGGGGAAAAGGTGATGGCGGTCGCCGCCGAGACCGATACCGAGGTCGAGGCCTGGCTGCCGGTCGCCGACGCGGGCGAGGCACGGATCGGCGCCAAGCTGACCCTGTTCCTCAACACCCGGCCGCTGTCGCCGGTGCATGCGGCCCTGCGCAGTTTGGCCTATGAAGCCACCGCCCGGCCCGACGGCGGTTTGGCCTACCGGGTGCGCGCCGCGCTTGCCGATCCCGCCGACAAACCGCGTTTGGGGATGAAGGGCACAGCGCGGATCGACGGCGACACCGTGCCGCTGGTCTGGTGGCTGTTCCGCCGCCCGCTGATCGCGGTGCGTCAGACCATCGGCTTTTGATCATGCTGCCGATGCTCCGCGATGAACTGTCGGTGCATCCGGGTCCCCGGGGGACGGACGGCGCGCCGACCTGGACCCTGGTCGATCCCTTGCGCAATTTGTTCTACCGGCTGTCGTGGCCCGCCTTCGAAATGCTGAGCCGCTGGGATCTGGGCGACCCCGGCCGCATCGCCGAGGCGGTCAGCCGCGACACCACCTTGGCGATCGAGGCCGAGGACGTTATCGAGCTGACCGAATTCTTCGCCCGCTCGCAATTGCTGCGCACCGCCACGCCGAAGGACACCCAGCGCCTGCTGCGGATCAAGGCGGCGGGGAAATCGTCGGTGTTCCAATGGCTGCTGCACCATTACCTGTTCTTTCGCATCCCCTTGCTGCGGCCCGACGCCATTTTGAACGCGCTGCTGCCTTATGTCGGCTGGCTGGGCGGTAAAGGCTTTCGCTTCGCCACCCTGGGGGCGCTGCTGGCCGGTTTGTTCGTGGCCGGGCGGTCGTGGGACCGGTTCGTCGCCACCTTCATCGATCACATGAGCATGGACGGCATCGCCGCCTTCGCCCTGGCCTTGGGGCTGGCCAAGATCATTCACGAATTGGGGCACGCGCTGACCGCCAAGGCGATGGGCCTGCGGGTCCCCACCATGGGGTTGGCTTTTCTGGTGATGATGCCGGTGCTGTATACCGATGTGAACGAGGCCTGGATGCTGCCCCGGCGGCGCGACCGCATCCTGGTCGGCGGGGCGGGGATCCTGTCGGAACTGACGCTGGCGGCGTGGGCCACCCTGGCCTGGGGCATCGCCCCCGAGGGACCGGCCAAAAGCATCGCTTTTACCCTGGCCGCCACCACTTGGATCAGTTCGGTGCTGATCAACGCCAGCCCCTTCATGCGCTTCGACGGCTATTTCCTGCTGATGGACCTGCTGGACATGCCGAACATGCACAACCGGGTTTTTTCCCTGGCCCGCTGGTGGCTGCGCGAAACCCTGTTTGCGCTGGGCGAGCCGGTGCCGGAAGTGTTCCCGCCGAAAAAACAGGCGGCCTTGATCGCCTTCGCGGTCGGCATCTGGATTTACCGCCTGACCCTGTTTCTCGGCATCGCGGTTTTGGTCTATCACTTCTTCATCAAGATCGTCGGCATCTTCCTGTTCGCCGTTGAAATCGGCTTTTTTTTGATCAAACCGGTGTGGGACGAACTGGCCCAGTGGGCCAAACGGAAAGAGCGTTTGAAACAAAGCCCGCGGGCGCGTCGGCTGTTCGGCGGCGCGGGCGCCTTGCTGTGCTTGGCCCTTCTGCCTGTCAGCGACCGGGTTGGTGCCCCCGCCGTTCTGAAGGCGCCCGAGTACGCGCGGATCTTCGCCCCCGCCCCGGCGATTCTGGCGGATCTTCGGGTCAAGGAGGGTGACGCGGCGGCCGCCGGTCAAATCCTGGCGCAACTCAGTGATCCCGATCTGGAGCATCGGATCGAGCAGACCGCGCGCCACATCGCGACCCTGACCTATGAGCTGGACTCGGTCGGTTTCGAGGAAAGTTTCCGCGACAAGGCCCAGGTTCTGGCCCGCGAATTGACCGCCGCCCAAGCCGAGGAAGACGCCGCCCTGGCGCAAAAGGCGCAACTGACCCTGACCGCTCCCGCCGATGGCCGGGTCGGCGACATTTCGCCCGAAATTCGGATCGGCCAATGGGTGGGCACCAAGGAAGCGCTGCTGGCGGTGCGCCGCACCGGCAATGCCGTGATCGACGCCTATGTCCGCGAGGACGATCTGCCGCGATTGAGCGTGGGCGCGCTCGCCCGCTTCGTCCCCGAGGGGAACGGCGCCGCCATGGCGGCCCATGTCACCTTGATCGACCGGGGTTCGGCGCGCTCCCTAAGCGACCCCGAACTAGGCACGCCGTTCGGCGGTCCGGTGCCCGCGCACGCCACCAAGCAAGCGATCGTGCCCGACGGCGCGATCTTCCGGGTACGGCTGACGGTCGATGAACCCGGCGGGGTGCCGGTCATCCTGCGCGGCGAGGCCGAGATCGACGCCGCCCGCGAAAGCCCGCTCGCCCGCGCCGGACGGTCGGTGGCGGCCGTCGTGCTGCGCGAATGGGGGATGTAGGGGCGCTAAAAAAGCCCCTCCAACACCGCCGGGGCTAGCCAGCCCATCACGCCGAACGCTGTGCCCAGCACCCCCAATCCGGCGGCGGCGACCGCCAGCAAGATCATGCCGGTAACCACCGAGGCCGAGGCTAGAACGATGCCGATTTCCAGCATCGCGGCGCCGTATTCAAATTTGTGATAGGCGTGCAGCGCAAGGTCGCGGCGTTGTTCGGCGTCCTTGGCCCGTACCGCCAATTCCTTGCGGCCCTCACCGGATTCGGGGTCCGAGGCATAGCGTTGGGCGGTGCTCCGCCACGTGTCGATCCGCTTGGTCACGGCTGCGGTGTTCGCGGCGGGCGGGGTCATCAGCTCCAAACTGTCGGCGGCGACGGTCAGCGCGGTTTCGCGCATATGTTTGGCTTGAAAAAACGACCACAAATTGGCCGCCTCGATATTCGCCGACAGCGACGTGTTCTGAGCACTTTTGCCCCCCATCTCGACGATCGCCAGCAAGGCCGCCAGCACCGCGATCATCACGGCGATGCCCTTGTTGTGGCCGCCGTGATGACCCGCTTCGTGAATCTTTTCGTGGGTTTCTTGGATGTCCATCATTTCCCTCGTGCTTCTTGTTATGGGCGGGTCAGCGTGCTGACGAAATCGCCCTCGAACGGTATCGGGCCGACATGCACCAAGCGGCTGGCGACATTGGCCCAGATCTCGCCGCCCATATCGGCCCAGCGGCGGCAAAAGGCATAGTCCTCGCTCAGATAAACACCAGTATCGGGGCAAATCATGGTGTCGAACAGGGCGTAGGTGTTCGGGCTGTTCAGTTCGCTGTTCGCCCCAAGATCGGTGCCGTTGAATTTCAGCTGCGGATAATGCGCGGTCATCCGTTCGATCACCACCCGCCGGATCATCAAGAATCCGGTGCCGATATGGCGGACCCGCGCGAAGCCGTGATTCATCGTGATGTTGCCGGGATCCAGGAAATCCAGGACATAGTCGAGCGCCGAGGATTTCAGGTTCGGCGCCCCGGCCCGTGCCTGATCGGCGATGGCCGCCCAGTTCAGCCGCTTCATCGGATAGACCGCGCCCGCCACGTCATGGTCGAAATCGAGCAGCGCGAAAACTTGGTCCGGCGCAAAGCCGAGATCGGCGTCGATGAACAAGAGATGGGTCGCCGAGGGATCGTCGAGGAACTGGCTGACAATCAGATTGCGCGCCCGCGTGATCAAGGAATCGTTGCCCAGGAATTTGAAGGACAACGCGATTCCCCGCTGGCGGCAGGCCTGTTGCAGGTTGAGAACCGAACTGGTGTAGTAATGCGTCGTGTTGCCGCCGTAACAGGGCGTTCCGATCACGAGGTGAATGGGCGAACGCTCGGCCGGGCCGGTCATTGTCACGGTTCCTTGTCACGCGTGGTGTGGGGACGCAAGGGTAGTCCAACTTCGGGCCCAAGGCCAATAGCTCAGGCTAGCGCTACCAGCGGCGGACGAACGGTTGTCCAGGCCGGGTCGTTGTCGAGCCGCGCCAGGGCGCGCTTGGCGGCCGCGATAAACGGCAGACCTTGGAACTCGGCCTTGGCGGCGGCCAGCTCGGCCTGATCCTCGGGCGAGCCGGTGGCGGCCAGGCGCAGCAGCAGCGGCCCCCACAGATTGGCATAACCGGAAATACAGCCCGCCCCCGGCAGATCCGGCAGATGCGAGGCCGAGCCGGTGTAAACGGTCAAGCCGGGAAAACGCCGCCGCAAGGCCTGGGTATGGGCCACGTCGCCCGCCGAATCCTTGATTGCGGCGATGGTCGAGGGGTGGCGGCGCACCAGCCGCTCGATCAACGCGGGCGACAGCGCCACGCCGCTTTGCGCCGGAAAATGATACAGGCAGATGCGCAAGCGGGGATCGCCCACCCGCTCGATCACCCAGTCATAGGCGGCGAACAGGCCGTCGTCGTCGGCTTGCTTGTAGTAATAGGGCGGCAGCATCAGCACCGCGCCGCAGCCGCTTTCCACCGCATGACGGGTCAGGCGGACGGTGTCGGGCAAGGCCGGGCAACCGGTTCCCGGCATCACCCGGCTCATGTCGAACCCGGCGTGAACCAGCGCATCGATCAACTGGGTCCGCTCGAAAACGTCGAGCGACGGCCCCTCGCCCGTGGTGCCGAACGGCGCCAAACCCAGCCCCTCGGCGCTCAGACGTCGGCACAGATCGACAAACCGGTGCGGGTCGGGCGACAGATCGGCGTGAAAGGGGGTCAGCACAGGCGCGACTATGTCAGGCTTCGTCACTCGACTCTCCGTTGTCCTTGGAGGATACTCGGGCCACAAATCCTATGTTGTTTCGCGAAGGAGAGGAACCATGCGGAAAATATTAATCGGCGTTGGCGTGCTTGTGGCGGCTGTCGTCGTGGGCTTGGTTCTGTTGATGTCCAATCTCGACGGAATCGTGAAAACCGCGATCGAAACAGTGGGCACCAAGGTGGCCGGGGTGAAGGTGTCGGTTGACAAGGTCGAAATCTCGATCAAGGAAGGCAAGGGCTCGATCGCCGGGCTGACGGTGGCCAATCCCGCCGGATTCAAAACCCCCAACGCGTTCTCGCTGGGCCTGGTTTCCGTCACTCTCGACACCGCCAGCGTGACCGGCAACCCGATCGTCATCAAGGACGTGACCATCGCCAAGCCGGAAGTGACCTATGAAATGACCGGTTCGGGCAGCAATATCGACGCCATCCAAAAGAACGTTGCCGCCTTCACGGCCGCCAACGCGCCCAAGGGCGGTGCCGCCCAACCGGCCGCCGCGCCGGCCAAGGATAGCGGCGACGCCAAGAAGGTGGTGATCGACCAACTCAGCGCCACCGGCGGCTCGGTGACCCTGGCCACCCCGATCCCCGGCGGCAAGGCCACCGCGTCGTTGCCCGATATTCACCTGTCGAACATCGGCAAGTCGGAAGGCGGGGCCAGCCCGGCCGAGGTCGCGACCAAACTGCTGGATTCCCTGACCGGTGCCGCGATGAAGGCGGCCAGCAGCATGGGCGTCGGCGCCGTGCTCGACAGCGTCAAGGGCGCGGTCGGCAATGTCGGCGGTGCCGCCAGCGGTGCCGCGGCGGGCGGCGTGAATGCGGTTAAAGGCCTGTTCGGGAAGTAAACCATAAAACAAGGCCGCCCGCCGCGATCACGGCGGCGGCCATCAGGGTGGTGCGGCGGGCCAAGGTGCCCCCGCACAACCCGCCCGCCCAAACCGCCTTGACCCCGGTGTTGACGAACACCGCGATCGAAATCACGGTGGCGGCGATCCGGGGGCCGGTGGCGCCGTGCTTGGCCAATTCGGTCATCGACAGGCTGATCGCATCGACGTCGGCCAAACCCGCGACGCCAGCCAAGGCATACAGGCCGGTCGATCCGGCGTAATGCTCCATCAGTTTCGCCGCGACGATCACGCCGGCCAGCAGGGCGGCGAATTTGATCGCCATGCCCAGTTCGAACGGGTTGGTCAGCCGGGCCGCGCAGTCGCGCGTATCGACCGTCCGCATCCGCCATAGGCCATAGGTGACGGCCAGCCCCGTCAAGGCCATCGCGCCCATGGTCGGCGCCAGATGGCGGGCCAGATCGGCGTTCAGCAAGGCGACGATAACCCACAGGCGCGCATACATGGTGGCGTTGGCCAGGGCGATGCCGGCGGCCAAGGCGGGCTGCATCTCATGCTCGGTCTTGCCCAGACGGGCGAAGCTGATGGTCAGCGCGGTCGAGGAGGCAATGCCGCCGAACAAGCCGGTCAGCAGGCTGCCGATGCGCGGCCCGGCGATCTTGATCGCGAAATAACCGGCGAACGAAATGGCGGCGACCATCACCACCAGCAGCCACAAGGTGAAGGGATTTAAAATCTCGTCGGGGCCATAGCCCTGGTCGGGCAGCAGCGGCAGCATCACCACCGAAATCAGCAACAGCCGGATCGCCGCGCCCATTTCCAAGCGGTTGAGATGTCCGACCCAGGTATGCAAGGCTTCCTTGGCGTTCAACAGCGCGGTGGCGACCACCGCCGCCGCCGCCGCCGCCGCCATGTCGCCGACCACCGCCATCAAGGCCAGCGCGAACGCCACCAATTCCGCCACCTCGGTGGTGATCCCGACATCGGGATTGGCCCGCAGTCGCACGATATGGGCCGCGACGATCAGCGCCGCGAAGGCCAAAACGGCGGCGGCCGGAACCGAGCCCCCGAATTGCAGCCCCAACACCCCCCACGCGCCGCCCGCCAAGCCGATCAAGGCGAAGGTACGAATCCCCGCCACCCGCATGCCTTCGGGCTCGGCCCGCCCCTCCCAGCCGCGCTCCAGGCCCATCAACAGACCGATGGCAAGGGCAAGGCCGAGGCGTTGGAACAGTTCGATGGTGGTCATTGTGGAATGCCCTTTTTCCCCCGCCACGTCACCAGTTCGTGGACGATGCCGTGCAGGGTTTGGATCTCTTGCCCGGTCAGCCGGGCGCGCTGGAACAGGTTGCGGATGTTGCGGACCATGGTCGGGCGTTTTTCCGTCACGCGCAGGAAGCCGCAGGCATCCAGCTCGCGTTCGAGATGGTCGAAGAAACCTTGCAGTTTCTCCTTGGTCGCCGGGCCGGTGTCGCCCCGGCTCATCGCCTCGGGCGGCGGTAAATCGGCCGATTGGAACCACTCGTACCCAACCAGCAGCACGCATTGCGCCAAGTTCAGCGAGGAATAATCCGGGTTGACCGGCACCGATAAAATCGTGTCGGCCAGGGTGACGTCGTCATTTTCAAGGCCGGTCCGTTCCGGGCCGAACAGCACGCCAACCGCCTCGCCGACGCCGATCGCGGCGCGCATCGCGGTGGCCGCCGTGCGCGGGGTATCGACTTCCTTCACCATGAAGCGGTTGCGTGCCGTGGTCGCCCAAACGTGATTCAGATCGGCGACCGCCTCGGCGGTGGTTGCAAAGACCGTGGCCGCCAGCAGCACCCGATCGGCGCCCGAGGCCGCCGCGAAGGCGCGGTCTTGCAGCCAATCCGATCGGGGGGCGACCAGACGCAGATCCTCCAGCCCGCAATTCAGCATGGCGCGGGCCGCCGTGCCGATATTCTCGGACAGTTGGGGGCGAACCAGGATAATCGCCGGCTTGCTCATTTGGTTTGCCCTCGCCGGGCGCGCGCGTGCCGCGCGCTTGGCCGCAGCCTCGACGGCCACCGGATACCTGCCGGCATCTCCACCGCATCGAAGGGCATGTCGGCCGGTATCATGCCTTGCGCGAGCGGAACAGCATATAGGCGATGCTGTCCTGCAACGCTTCCAGCGAGGCTTCCAGCACGTTGGTGTGCACGCCCACCGTCACCCAGCGCCGCCCGCCGCCGTCGCGGCTTTCGATGGTAACACGGGTCTTGGCGCCGGTTCCGGCGGTGGATTCGACGATCCGCACCCGGTAGTCGGTCAGCTCCAGCGCGTCGAGTTCGGGGTAGAAATGCGACAGCACCTTGCGCAGCGCCATGTCGAAGGCATGCACCGGGCCGTTGCCCTCGCCCACCTCCATATAGGTTTTGCCCCCGACCTCGACCCGGATGGTTGCTTCCGACAGGGTCAGCCACTCGCCGCCCGCGCCCGGGCGGCGCTCGTCGATCACCCGGTAGCGTTCGATGCGGAAGAAGTCGGGAACCTCGCCCAGCTTGCGGCGCACCAGCAACTCGAAGCTGGCGGCGGCTTGGTCGAAGGAATAGCCCTCGTGCTCCATCCGCTTGACCAGTTCGATCAGCTCACCGCCGCCTTGCGCCAGGCGGGTGGGGTCGATCCCCATCTCGCCCAATTGCGCCAGCAGGTTCGAGCGCCCGGCCTGATCCGACATCAGCACTTGCCGGACATTGCCGACCAAGGCGGGATCGATATGCTCGTAGCAGCGCGGATCCTTGGCGACCGCCGAGGCGTGCAGCCCCCCCTTGTGCGCGAAGGCCGAGCCGCCGACATAGGGCTGGCGCCGGTTGGGCGCGCGGTCGAGCACCTCGTCCAACACCCGCGACACATGGGTCAGTTGCGCCAGTTTTTCCGGCGTGACACCGGTGGTAAAGCCCATCTTCAGCATCAAGGCCGGGATCACCGACAGCAGGTTGGCGTTGCCGCAACGCTCGCCCAGACCGTTGATGGTGCCTTGCACTTGGCGCACGCCCGCCCGCACGGCGGCCAGGGAATTGGCGACCGCGCCGTCGGAATCGTTGTGGCAATGGATGCCCAGATGCGAGCCGGGAACCCCGCCCGCGATCACCTCGGCGACGATGCGCTCGATCTCGTGCGGCAGGGATCCGCCGTTGGTGTCGCACAACACGATCCAGCGCGCCCCGGCCTTATAGGCGGCCCGAATCGCCGACAGCGCATAGCTGGGATTGCCCTTGAAGCCGTCGAAGAAATGCTCGGCGTCGAACATCGCCTCGGGCACGCGGGTCAGCGCGAAGGCGATCGATTCCTCGATCATCCGGATGTTTTCGTCCAGCTCGATGCCCAAAGCGGTGGTCACCTGAAAGTCCCAGCTTTTGCCGACCATGGTCACCGCGCTGACCGGCGCAGACAGAATGGCCGCCAAGGCCGGATCGTTGCCCGCCGAACGCCCGGCGCGCCGGGTCATCCCGAAGGCGGCCAAGCGGGCATTGCGGAATTCCGGCGGGTTGGCGAAGAACGCGTCGTCGGTGGGATTGGCGCCGGGCCAACCGCCCTCGACGTAATCGATCCCCAAGGCGTCGAGCTCGCGGGCGATGCGAATCTTGTCGCCGGCCGAGAAATCAACGCCCTGGGTCTGGGCGCCGTCGCGCAAGGTGGTGTCGTACAGGGTGACGCGTTCGCTCATGACCGGACCAAAAGGTGATAGCGGGAGGGCGGAAAGAATGCCGTACCGGCAGCGCGCAAACAAGAAGAATGGGGGCGTATGTCATGCTTGCCATCCGGCGATACGCACGTGCATTATAGGCATATCGCCAGGGAGGGATCCGCATGCCCACGTCAAACGCCATCATCGAGGTCGTCGGAGGGCCTTCCGTGGTCGGCGCCGTGATCAACACGCCGTTCGACTTGATCCGCGCGGTTCGGGCCGGTCTGCCGGTGAGTGCCGTTCATGCGTTGATGCGATCGGGCCGGTTGTCCCGGGCGGAAACCGACCGGGTTGTTCTGCCGCGCAAGACGCTGGCGCACCGGGAACGGATCGGAACCTTGACCAGCGATCAATCCGATCGGCTGATGCGGGTTGCCCGGGTTCTCGCGGCGGCCGAAGAGGTTTTCGGCTCCCGGGAAAAAGCCCATCAATGGCTGCGGCGGCCCACTTCGGGGCTGGCGGGCGAGGCCCCCCTCGACTTGCTCGATACCGAGGAAGGCGCGCGGGAGGTTGAAATCATCCTTGGCCGCATCGCTCACGGAATCGCCGCCTGATGCGGTTGTGGCGGCTGGCGCGCGAGGCGCATTCCGCGTTGGATGGCGAGGGGGCTCGGATGTTCGGCGGGCGCTGGAATTCGCCGGGTCGGCCGGTCGTGTATTGCGCGGGATCGGCGGCCTTGGCGATTCTGGAAGTCCGGGTTCACCTCGATCTGCCGTTGGATTTGTTGCCCGAGGATTATCGGCTGTTCGCCATTGAGACCGGAAACCGTGCCCCCCTGGATGCTCCGCCCGGGGCATGGGATGACCCTCGCGGCTTTGGCGATGACTGGCTGGCGTGCCGCCGGTCGGCGATCGTCAGGGTGCCCTCCATCCTTGTTCCGGAAGAATCGAACCTGCTGATCAACCCGCTTCATCCCGAGGCGCCGGGCATCCAGCTGGTCTCGCAACGGCCGTTCCAATTCGATACGCGGCTGTTCTGAGACGACCCCGTGGCGTTTCCGCTCCCGCTCGTGTAAAGTCCGCGCCTTCTTTCTTGTTTATGCGAGATTCCTTATGTCCAACCCGTGGACGCCGCAAAGCTGGAGGACCAAAACGGTCCGCCAAGTTCCCCATTACCCCGATGCGCACGCCTTGGCCGATGCCGAGCAGCGGCTCGCCACCCTGCCGCCCTTGGTCTTCGCGGGCGAGGCGCGGCGGTTGTCGCTGGCGCTGTCTCGCGTGGCCGACGGCAAGGCATTCCTGCTGCAAGGCGGGGATTGCGCCGAAAGCTTCGCCGAGTTCCGGGCCAACACGATCCGCGACACCTTCCGGGTGATGTTGCAGATGGCGGTGGTGCTGACCTATGGCGCCGCGATGCCGGTGGTGAAATTGGGCCGCATGGCCGGTCAGTTCGCCAAGCCGCGCTCGGCCGACATGGAAACCATCGACGGCGTCGAATTGCCCAGCTACCGGGGCGATATCGTCAACGGCATCGAGTTCACCGCCGAGGCCCGGATTCCCGACCCCGAACGGATGATCCGCGCCTATAACCAATCGGCCGCCACCTTGAACCTGCTGCGCGCCTTCGCCCAGGGCGGCTATGCCGATCTGCATAAGGTGCATCAGTGGACCTTGGGCTGCGTCGCCGGTTCGTTGCAGGGCGATCTGTACCGCGATCTCGCCGACCGGCTCAGCGAAACCCTGGCCTTCATGGAAGCCTGCGGCCTGACCTCGGACACCACGCCGCAAATCCGCGAGACCGAGTTCTTCACCTCGCACGAAGCCCTGCTGCTGGGCTATGAGGAGGCGCTGACCCGCGTCGATTCCACCTCGGGCGATTGGTACGATTGTTCCGCCCACATGCTGTGGATCGGCGAACGCACCCGTCAGATGGACGGCGCGCATGTTGAATTCCTGCGCGGCGTGCGCAACCCGATCGGCTTCAAGGTCGGCCCCAGCATGACGCCCGACGATCTGCTGCGCCTGATCGAGCGGCTCGACCCCGATCGTCAGCCCGGCCGTTTGACCATCATCACCCGGATGGGCGCCGAAACCATCGAGGCGAAACTGCCCGCCCTGGTCCGCGCGGTCGCGGCCGAGGATCGCAAGGTGGTGTGGTCGTGCGATCCCATGCACGCCAACACGGTGAAGGCGGCGGGCGGCTATAAAACCCGTCCGTTCGAGGCGATCCTGGCCGAGGTGCGCGCCTTCTTCGCGGTGCACGAGGCCGAGGGCACCCATGCGGGCGGCGTGCATTTCGAGATGACCGGCCAAGACGTCACCGAATGCATCGGCGGCAGCATGGCGGTGATCGAGGCCGATCTGGGCGATCGCTATCACACCCATTGCGATCCGCGTCTGAACGCCTCGCAGGCGTTGGAGCTGGCGTTCCTGATCGCCGACCATCTGAAGACCGGGCGGCGGCTGCGGGTTGGGGCTTAACGCCCCGCCTGCTCCAACGCTTTTCCGAAACGGTCGAACATTTCGTTGATCTCGTCCTCCGTGATCACCAGCGGGGGCGCGAAGGCGATGGCGTCGCCCATCGCCCGCAGGATCAGGCCGTTGGCTTGCGCCAAACCCGCCACCAGGGCGCCGGTTTGGCCCATGGGTTTGTCGCCGACCAATTCCAGTGCGCCGATCAGGCCGACGCCGCGCGCCTCGCCCACCATCGGGTGGGCGGCAAAAGCGCGCAGGCGATCTTGGAACAGCGGGGCGACACGCCGCACATGCCCGACGATGTCGCGCTCGGCATAGATCGCCAAGGCTTCCAACGCCACCGCCGCCGACACCGGATGGCCGCCATAGGTATAGCCGTGGCCGAGAATGCCGATCCGCCCGGATTCCTCCGCGATGGTACGGAACAGATCGCCGCGCACCGCCAAGGCTGAAATCGGCAAATAGCCCGACGACAGCCCCTTGGCCATCGTCATCATGTCGGGCCGGATGTCATAGGTTTGGCAGCCGAACAGGTTGCCGGTGCGGCCGAAGCCGGTGATCACCTCGTCGGCGACCAGCAGCACGTCGTGCTTTTTCAGAACCGCCTGGATTTTGGCGAAATACCCGGCGGGCGGAGTGATCACGCCGCCGGCCCCCATCACCGGCTCGGCGAAGAAGGCGGCGACGGTGTGCGGCCCCTCGGCCAAAATCAGTTCGTCCAATTCGCGGGCGCGGCGGGTGGAAAAACCCTCCTCGCTTTCGCCGGGTTCGGCGTCGCGCCAAAAATGCGGGCTGCCGGTGGAAAGAATGGTCTCGATCGGCAGGTCGAAGGAATGCTGGTTGTTGGGCAGGAAGGTCAAGGACGCGGTGGCCAGCGTTACCCCGTGATAGGCCCGCTGGCGGGCGATGATCTTTTTCTTTTCCGGCCGCCCCAGCGCGTTGTTGATGTAGCGTATCAGCTTGATCGCGGTATCGTTGGATTCCGAGCCGGAATTAGCGAACAAGATATGCGCGTCATCGATCGGCACCAAGGCCGCCAGCGCCTCGGCCAGCTTGACCGCCGCCGGGTGGGTCTTCGAGCCGAACAGATGATAGAACGACAGCTCGCGCATTTGGCGGGCGGCGGCCTCGACCAAGCGTTCCTCGCCCCAGCCCAGGGTGGTGCACCACAGCCCGGCGAGACCCTCGATATAATCGCGCCCGGCTTCATCATACACCCGCACGCCCTGGCCGCGCACGATCGCCAGCGGACCGGTTTCCTGGTGGCGCATCAGATTGGTATAGGGGTGCAGCAGATGGGCGCGGTCGGATTCGCCCAAGGCGGAGAGGGTCATGGGGGGCTCCTTTTCGTTTTGACCGCCCGCCACAAATCCTCGTGGCGCACGGTGAGGGTATCGCCGTCAGGCAGGCCGAATACCGCCGTATCCTCGTCTTGCCAACCTTCGAAGACCGGGTGGTCGGCGGGGGCGGCGAACACCTGTTCGCCGTTTTGCCAGATCACCGCCCAACGCTGGCGCGCGAAGGCGTGCCGTTGCCCCATGGGCGAACGATAGCGGGCCAGCCACTCGGCCTCGGTCGGATGAATCAGGTGCCAGCGCCCGTCGGCGCAGACCAAGGCGGCGGGCAGCGGCGCGGTTTGCTCAGGCACAAGGCCGCGTACCGCCAGCAGCACGCTGTCCTCGCCCTGCCAGCCTTGCAGCGCGTAATCGGCTGGGCTGGCGGAATCCTGTTCCCACTCGGTGTGCGGCGGGGTGGAGTCGAGCCGCCAGATTTCGGTGCCCGACCAAACATAGGGGCTGTCGGGGGCCACCACCACCGCCCGCTTGCCCGAGGGCGAGGGATAGGGCACGCCGCCGATCGCGGTGGCGGCGCCGTTGGCGGTATCAACCAAATGGTAAAGGGCGCCCCGGTGGCCAGGCTGCCAGTCGACCGCGAGGCGCCGTCCCGCCAAGTCGGGAAGCCCAAGTTTCTCGCCGCCGAACACCCAGGCTGGGACCGGCTGCTTCAGGCGCAGTTCCAGCCGCGCGCGGCGCACGTCGAGCGAGCCCGCGCAATCCCCCGCCCAGGCCGGCCCCGCGGCCGCCGCGCACATCATGATCCCGATAAGATGAATCCAACGCATGGCGTAAAGGCATACCCCAAACACACACATTGTGCCACTCGTCAGCATGCCGTCAGGTTCGCCCGTTAGTACTGACGGTAGGGGCCGTTCGTCGCCATGGAAATCAAGGGGCATCGCATGTCTAAAATTCGTTGGTTGTTCGCCGCCGCCGTCGTCATCGGGACGATGGCGCCGCAAACGTCGCGGGCCGTTCCGGCCTTCGCCCGTCAAACCGGGATGGAGTGTGCCGCGTGCCATGTCGGTTCCTTCGGGCCGCAGCTGACCCAATTCGGGCGGATGTTCAAGCTGGGCGGCTTCACGATGGGTGACAACATCACCAATCCGCTCGAGCATTTCTCGGCGATGGTCTATGCGGGTTATACCGATGTGGCCGACAAGTTGGCGCCCGGCACCATGTCGCCGCCCAACGACCGCTTCGGCCGCGACAACACTTGGACGATCGATCAGGCGTCGCTGTTTTACGGTGGCAAGATCTACGGCGGTGTCGGCGCAATGCTGCAAGCCACCTATAAGGACCCCAACCGCTCGTTCGCGTGGGACAACAGCGATATCCGCTATGCCGATACCGTCGATGTTGGCGGCACCAGCCTGTTGTTGGGGGTCACCCTGAACAACAATCCGGGCGTCCAAGACGCTTGGCAGGGCACGCCGGCCTGGAAATTCCCCTATCTGTCCCCGACCATCACCAGCACGCCTTCCTACAATCCGCTAATCCTGGGCGCTCAGGCGCAGAAGGTGATCGGCGGCGGTGTTTATGGATTGTGGAACGATTGGGTTTACGGCGAGTTGTCCACCTACAGCGGCTTCGGGGCCGGCGACGGGCGTCTGCTGGGCATGATGGGGGGTGACACGGCGGCGCGCCTGAACAACTTCAACCCCTATGGCCGTTTGGCGCTTCAGCATGAATTCGGCGAGCATTATCTCGAACTCGGCGCCTACGGTATGATCGGCCACCAGTCCCCCTCGGCCGCCACGGCGAACGGCACGGATACCATTACCGATAAGGCGTTCGATGCCACTTGGCAGTGGTCGATGGATGGCGGCAAGCACATTATTTCCGCCTATGGTACCGCGATCCGTGAGAAGGCGGTGATGAACTCATCGCTCAACGCGGGCAGTGCCGCCAACAGCACCAACGACATGCAGACCTATACGGGCAACGTGTCGTACTACTACAACAATACCTACGGCGCGACGGTCGGGCGGACGGCGACGATGGGCAATGCCGACACGGCGCTTTACACCAGTTCGAACAACAACAATCGTCCTGGGTCGCGCTACTGGACGTTCCAGGTTGATTACACGCCGTTCGGCACCGCCGACTCGCCGCTGTACCCCTATATCAACCCGCGCTTCTTCTTGCAGTACACGGCCTATGACCAGTTCAACGGCGTGGCCAAGAATTACGACGGCAACGGGCGCAACGCGTTTGACAACAACACGCTGTACGGCGGCGTTTGGATGGCGTTCTAGGACTTTGATCGGTTAGGGTGGGGTCATGCGCATCCTGCTGGTTGAAGATAACGTCCGGCTTCGTGAACTGGTGACCGTCGGCCTCAAGGCCGGCGGTTTCGCCGTTGACGGGGTATCGGATATCGAAGGCGCCGAGGCGGCCTTGGCGGCGGTCGGATACGCCGCGATGATCATGGATCTTGGTCTTCCCGATGGCGACGGCATCGATTTGCTGCGCCGCATCCGCGCCAATGGCGGCACCTTGCCGATTCTGATCCTTACGGCGCGCGACGGTGTCGAGGACCGGGTGCGCGGCCTGGACGGTGGCGCCGACGATTATCTGCTCAAGCCCTTCGCGATGGAGGAGCTGCAAGCCCGGGTCCGAGCGCTGATGCGGCGTCCCGGCTCGATGTTGGGCTCGGTTCTGATTTGTGGCAATGTGGCGCTGGATACCGCCAGCCGCGAAGTGCTGATCGACAATCAGGCGGTCACCTTTCCCCGGCGCGAGACCGATTTGCTCGAGCGCCTGATGCGCCGCCCGAACCGGGTGGTTCCCAAACGGGCGCTGGAGGACGGTTTGTACGGATTCGAGGACGACGCGTCGGCCAACAGCATCGAAGCGATCATTTCGCGGCTGCGCAAACGCTTGGCGCAGTCGAACGCCGCGATCGTCATCCACACCCTTCGGGGCGTCGGTTACATGCTGGATGAACAGGCGTGATCCCCAAGGCGGGCGAGGCGATTCGCCGCACGCCGTCGCTGCGCGGGCGGATTGTCTTTCGCTTGACCGTCACCACCCTGGTCGCGATCGTCATCGCCTATGCGTTTTTTTGGATCGAATTCGAATCGGCCTGGGGACGGGTGCGCAGTCACGCGTTGCAAGATTGGGCCGAGGCGATCGGTTCCGGCCTTGCCGAGGACCCGTCCGGGGCGCTGCGGCTGGACCTGTCGCCCGAGATGCGGGGCGCCTATGACGGATCGAACGGCGAGCACCATTTTTCGGTCCGCGAGGCGGGAATTGTGCTGTTTGCCGGTGGCGGCGCCACCGCGCCGGTTCCCGCCGATATCGGCCGTGCCGATCCGGTGGTTTTCTACCGCGCCGACAACGACGGTCCGGGGCCCGACATGGTTGTCGGTGTCGCCCTGCCCGTCGTGATCGGACGCCATTCACTGATTATCCAGGTTGAGCACCGGGCGCGCGAACTGGACGTGCTGATGGAATCCATCGCGGAGGAGTTTTTCGAAAAGGGCGGCTGGTTGGCCGGGCCGCTTCTGTTGGCGTTGTTGTTGGTGAGCATCCTGACCGTGCGCTCGTCGTTGGCTCCGTTGCGCACGTTGGCGTTGGAAGCCGAGGAAATCGGTCCGGCGGCGCCTCAACATCGGTTGTCCGAAGCGAAGGTCCCCGCCGACATACTGCCCCTGGTGCGCGCGATCAACCGCGCCTTGGAACGTCTGGACGAGGGGTTCCGCATTCAGCGGGAATTCACCGCCGACGCCGCCCATGAATTGCGCACGCCGCTGGCCATTCTGGGGGCCCATATCGACACGCTGCCCGACCGCGCGGTTGCCGTGGCCTTGCGCCGCGATCTGGATGTGATGACCCGGATGGCCGAGCAGTTGCTGCGGGTGGCCCGCGCCGAGGCGCTGACCATGGACAACCGGGAACCCTGCGATCTCGGAAAATTGGCCACCCAGGTGGCGGCTTGGCTGGCACCGATGGCGGTCCGCCGTGGCCGGACCGTCGAGGTCGATCAACCCGATCACCCGGTCATGGTCACCGGCTGTGCCGACGCGATTACCCACGCGCTGCGCAATCTGGTGGAAAACGCGGTCGATCACACGCCGCCGGGAACGGCGGTGGCCATCACGGTCGATGCGCGTCCGCCCGCCTTGATCGTCGAGGATCGTGGTCCCGGCGTGCCGCCCGACCAGCGCAAACAGATCTTCCAGCGGTTCTGGCGGGGGCGGCGGGCAGAGGGCGGCGCCGGTCTGGGGCTGGCGATCGTGCAGCAGACGATGACGGCTCACGGCGGTTCGGTCCGTGTCGAGGACCGGCCCGGCGGCGGCGCCCGGTTTGTCTTGGAGTTCACATCCTGATTTTTTTATAAAGGAAAACGGGCGGTGAAATCGTACACTGACAGCGTGTCTTGATTTTCCGGGAACCGAACCACATGCGAAAGATCGTGTCGCTGGGACTGATGCTGACCGCGCTGTCGGCCTGCTCGATGGGTCCGCGCCCGCTGGTGCCCGACTCGGCCGAGGGGCCGGCCAGCTATGTCTGTTATTCGTCGCTGACCGCCGAGGCCGCCGACGTGCGCGCCATCGCCGAGCGCCAATGCCGGAGTTGGGGGATGTCGGTCAAAAGCTTGATCGGCCAATCCTTCGCGCCGCTGCGCTGCGGTCTGCTGACCCCGACCGCCGCCGCCTTCCGCTGCGCATCGGGGTGGGCGGGGTATTAAATCCCGCCGATACACAGGTATTTGATTTCCAGGAAGTCCTCGATCCCGTATTTCGAGCCTTCGCGGCCGATTCCCGATTGTTTCATGCCGCCGAAAGGGGCCACCTCGGTCGAGATGATGCCTTCGTTGACGCCGACGATACCGTAATCGAGGGCTTCCGACACCCGCCACGCGCGGCCCAAATCGCGGCTGTAGAAATAGGCGGCCAAACCGAATTCGGTGTCGTTGGCCATGGCGACCGCCTCGGCTTCGGTTTCGAACCGGAACAAGGGGGCCACGGGGCCAAAGGTTTCCTCGCGCGCGCACAGCATGGCCGGGGTGACGCCGGTCAGCACGGTGGGCTCGAAGAAGGTGCCGCCCAAGGCGTGGCGCTTGCCGCCGGTGACGATCCGAGCACCCAAGGCCAGCGCGTCGGCGATGTGCGTTTCGACCTTGGCGACCGCGTCCGCGTTGATCAACGGGCCTTGCTGGGTGGGGCCTTCGAGGCCGGGGCCGACCGTCAGGGCCTTGACCCGTTCCGCCAGTTTGGCGGCAAAGGCGTCGTAAACCCCGTCTTGGATCAAGAATCGGTTGGCGCACACGCAGGTTTGCCCGGTGTTGCGGTATTTCGAGGCCATCGCGCCCTCGACCGCCGCGTCTAGATCGGCATCGTCGAACACAATGAAGGGCGCATTGCCGCCCAGCTCCAGGCTGACCTTCTTGATGGTGTCCGCGCAAGCGGCCATCAGGCGTTTGCCCACCTCGGTCGAGCCGGTGAAGGACAGTTTGCGCACCAGGGGATTTTGGGTCAATTCCTCGCCGACCGGAACCGGGTCTTGCGCGGTGACCACGTTGAAAATGCCCGCCGGAAGTCCGGCGCGATCCGCCAATCCGGCCAAGGCGAGCGCCGAAAGGGGGGTGTCCTCGGCCGGTTTGACCACCACCGTGCAGCCGACGGCCAAAGCGGGGGCGACCTTGCGGGTGATCATCGCCAACGGGAAGTTCCAAGGGGTAACGGCGGCGACCACGCCGATCGGCTGTTTGGTGACGACGATCCGCCGGTTGGCGGCGTTCGAGGGAATGACGTCGCCGTAGACGCGTTTGGCCTCTTCCGCGAACCATTCGACGAACGAGGCTGCGTATACCACCTCGCCCAGCGATTCGGCCAAGGGCTTGCCCTGTTCGGCGGTCATCAGCCGGGCGAGATCCTCCTTGTGCGACACGATCAGGTCGAACCAGCGGCGCAGCAGCGCGGCGCGCTCCTTGGCCGGGCGGGCCCGCCACGCGGGCAGGGCGGCGGCGGCGGCCTCGATGGCCTTGCGGGTGTCCATCCGGCCCATCGCGGGCACGGCGGCCAGCACCGATCCATCGGCCGGATTGGTTACCGGGAACGAGCGTCCGCCCTCGGCATCGGCCCATTGGCCGCCGATATAAGCGTGGCAGCGCAGCAAGGCGGGATCGGAGAGCGTCAGCATGGAATCCCTCTAGGAAAGCGGTGGTGGGGTAACGATAGCCTATTGATTCGGTGGCCGGGAGGGGTATCTTTCGCGGCAACGACCCCTTGCCCGGAGGACATCGCCGTGTACGAGAAAAGTGTGGAATTGCTCAATCTGTCCATCGGCGACGAGATGGCGGCGGCCCACCAGTATATGTATTTCCATTTCCATTGCGACGATATGGGCCTGGATCTGCTGTCGATGCTGTTCAAGCGCACGGCGATCGAGGAAATGATGCATATCGAGATTCTGGCCGACCGCGTGCTGTTCTTGAAGGGCGAGATCGAAATGACCCCCAACAAGCCGGTGGAAAAAATCACCGACGTCAAGGCCATGCTGGATTGGGCGGTCGCCTCGGAAACCGGCGCCATTTTGCAGTACAACAAGTGGGCCTTGGAATGCTCGGCGCATGCCGATTCGACCACCAAGAAGCTGTTCGAGCAGCTGGTCGGCGACGAGGAACGTCACTTCAGCCAATTCGACGACGAGTTGGCCAACATGGCGAAGTTCGGCCCGAATTACCTGGCGCTGCAATCGATCGAACGCTCGAAGGCGACCTCGATGCTGCCCTTGAACCGCCCCGGTGGCGGCGGCACCGCCGGTTAAAAACAAAAAGGCTGTTTTGAACGGCCAAGCCTGCTATAGGACGCCAATGGTCAGACGCAGGCAAATCTATGAAGGCAAGGCGAAGGTCCTTTTCGAAGGGCCCGAGCCGGGTACGCTCGTCCAGTATTTCAAGGACGACGCGTCGGCGTTCAGCAATCAAAAACGGGGCACGATCACCGGCAAGGGCGTGCTCAACAACCGCATCAGCGAGTATTTGATGCTGCGCTTGGGCGAAATGGGCATTCCCACCCATTTTCGTGCGCCGTCTCAACATGCGCGAACAGCTGGTGCGCGAGGTCGAGATCATTCCGCTGGAGGTTTGCGTCCGCAACGTCGCCGCCGGGTCTCTGGCGCAGCGCTTCGGGCTGGCCGAGGGCACGCAGCTGCCGCGTTCGATCATCGAGTATTATTTCAAGTCGGAAGCCCTGGGCAATCCGATGGTCAGCGAGGAACATGTCACGGCGTTCGGCTGGGCCACCACCCAGGATCTGGACGACATCATGGCGCTGGCGCTGCGCATCAACGACTTCCTGTCGGGCGTGTTTTTGGGCGCCGGTATCCGGCTGGTCGATTTCCGGGTCGAATTCGGCCGCTTGTACAACAATGACGATGAAATGCGGGTCGTGCTGGCCGACGAAATCAGCCCCGACAATTGCCGTCTGTGGGACATCAAGACCGGCGAACGCATGGATAAGGACCGCTTCCGCCGCGACCTCGGCAATGTCGAGGAAGCCTATCAAGAGGTGGCGCGGCGTTTGGGAATCCTGCCGGAAGGCGGGCCACGGGACCTTAAGGGTCCCTCCACGATGCAGTGAGGTGAACGTGAAGGCGAAGGTTTACGTCACGCTGAAGAACGGCGTTCTCGACCCCCAGGGCAAGGCGATCGGCCACGCGTTGGGTTCCCTTGGCTTTGCTGGCGTCGAGGACGTGCGCCAGGGCAAGTATCTGGAAATCACCCTGGCGGAAACCGACCCGGCCAAGGCCAGGGAGGCCGTCGAAAAGATGTGTGCCCAGCTGCTGGCCAACACGGTGATCGAGAATTTCCGGGTGGAAATCTAGTATCGGTTGCTATCCTGGCACTGGTAAAATCCTGGGTGATCGGGTACGATAACGGACCTTTCAGCGTAGAAAATCGCTTTGGGTCAGGATCGGCCGGTTCCTAGGAGGGGTGCCATGCAGGTTTCCAATCGCCGCATTCGTGATGACGGTTCGTCGGACGATGGCTACGCGCCCCTGTTCGGCCTGTCGGCGCCCGCCGATGTTGGCGCTCCCCCGGCCAGCGCCGCTCAGGCCAATACCGCGCAGGCCGGGCCGGGGTTGTCGATCACCGCTTCCAACGACTCCAATTGGTTCTTCGTGCCGGGGTCCGGGACAGGGGATGCCGCCGGTTCGGTCCTCAGTGGTCCGGCCACGTCGACGCTGTATTGGGCGCCGGTGGTGAAAGGGGCCAACGATGTGTCGGCGCCGCAGGCGTCGATCATCGCCAGGGCGGGCGACCTGTACAATCTGGGGTCGATGTTCACGGTGTCGCCGGTGAACGGCGTGATGCCCGCCACCATTACCGTGGGTTTTTATGACCGCGACAATTACGCGGGCAATCAGACCTACGCCTACGGCACGCTGTACGGCACCGATGGGGAGAAGGACAGTTCCTCCTCGTACACGCTGACCTTCACGCTGAAGAACGGCCAGTATGTCGATGGCGCGGGGATGAAGCTGTCGGATTATACCTTCCAGGCCTCGTCGCAGGCGAACCGCATGCAGGACATCACGCTGTCGGCCTACAGCGCCAACGGCACCGCGCTGGGCACCCGCGACGTCACCATCACCACCAATGCGACGGCGAACTATTCGGCCGCCGGGGTTTCCATCGCCTCGGTGATCGCGGACGACGCCAAGGCGATGATCGGGCAGACCTGGAACAACAACGGGTGCTGGGTGTTGGCCTCGGACATCGCCGCTTGCGCGGGTGTTTCGCTGACCGAGAATTCCGGCTTCATCGCGCCGACCATGCAGGAGGCCAATGGCGCGGTCACCGTCGCCTATGACGCCGCCAGCGGGGTGAAATCGAACTGGGCCTCGACCCTTCAGGTTGGCGATATCGTGGAAGTGGGCTGGCTCAGCCAATTCGGCGGCGGCGGGCATATCTTCACGATCGACCAAATCACCAACGGCAACGTCTACCTGGTGGATAATTCCGGCGCCAAGCCATCGGGGGACAAGGTCTCGACCGACGTGACCGTGGCGCAGCAGAATCTCGCGACCTATCTGCCCTATATCGACCCCACCTCGGTGGTGGTGTTCCGCGCCACCGGCACCGAAACGGCGGCTGTTCAGCCGCCGCCGACCGTGCTGGTTAATTCCTTCACCGATGTCGCCGCTGGCGGCACGGTCGCCGCCTCGTCCCTGTTCAGCGCGATGGACGCGTCGGGCAAGGCCATCACCCAATACATGGTCCGTGACGACGGGACCAGTGGCCACTTTAATCTAAGCGGCAAGGCGCAGGCCGATGGTCAATGGATCACGGTAAGCGCCGCGCAGTTGGCGCAATTAACCTATACCGCGGGTACGACCTCTTCAACTTCCGACACCATCGAGGTCAAGGCCAGCGACGGCACCTATGGCACCGCCGATATCGGCCGCGTGGTGTCGCTGTCGTCCTTGAGCGGGCAAACCAGCGGCGGCGTCGGCACCGTGGTGTCGGGGCAGTCGAAGACCGAAACCGACTATGTCGCCTCGGCCGCCGAAAGCTGGACCTTCACGGTCGGCGCCTCATCGGGCGCGGTGGGGATTTCGATCGCCGATGTCGCGGGCTCGGTCAATCTGTCGGTCACCAATGCGGCCGGTCAGTTGCTGGCCTCGTACAACGAAGCCGCGTTCAGCAACCCGTTGACGCTGTACGGCACGCTGTCGGCCGGGACCTACACCGTCAAGGTCACCGATTTGTCGGGCGCCACCAACTACGATCTGTCGATCGGTTCGCAGAATACCGTGTTGGCGCAGGCGGCGGCGGAAACCAACGGCTATACGCCGCCCACGTCCTCGACCGGGGCATCGGCGCCCAGCGTCACCGGAACCTATACCGCCTCGGCCTTGTTGTCGGGGTCGGCGCCGTCGCTGGCCTTTGCCGACAGCGCCGGGGTGGGCACGTCGGCGGCGTCCACCGCATCGCTGGTGTCGAGCCTCAATCAAAGCAGCACATTCCAGCTGGCAACGCAAACCTAAGCGCGCAACGTCACCGCACCCAAGAAATTGGGCGTGGTTTTTGCTTGTGTATACACGTTATATTAGTATCGTCCTCCCGTCAGTGCACATTTCTATGTTGGCGGGGTTGGGATGGATGGCGAGGCGTTTCAGCCAAAAATGGTCGGCGACCTGTTGGCAGACCCGGTTTTCGGGCAAGCCCGCTTCACCGACGTCGCTCGCTTGGTACCGCATGTCCAGGTCCGCCGTTTCCGGCCGGGCGAACGGCTGTGCGCCGCCGGGTCTCCCGCCGAAACCCTGTTCTTGATCCTTGACGGCGAGGTTCGCGCCGAAACCGGCGGCGCCGTTGCTGG
Organism: uncultured Rhodospirillaceae bacterium; assembly: GCA_903899885.1. Taxonomy (GTDB): domain Bacteria; phylum Pseudomonadota; class Alphaproteobacteria; order Rhodospirillales; family Magnetospirillaceae; genus CAIULK01. The sequence goes on along the minus strand of CAIULK010000056.1, from coordinate 10,640 downwards.
GCGCCGGGTCGGCGAGGAGGCGGCGACCGATCTGCCGGATTATCTCACCGGCTGGGTGGCGGCTAGTGACGTCCGGGCACTGGCCCTGCCACGCGAGAAAATCGCGCTAGTGTTGAAGGGAATGCCCGAGGGGCGGCTGTCGTTCTATTACGGGCTGCTGGGCCGTCCCGCCCAGGCGCTGAAACGCGCCGGATTTGCGCGTCTGGCGACCGCATCGGTCAAGGAAGTGGTCGGCTGGGCGGTGACCATCGTGGTGCCGCTGTTGATCTTGCTGTTCGGCGAGACCGCGTTCGAGCTGGCCTCGGAACAGGTGACCTTCCTGGCGATCTTCGCGGTCGTGCTGTCGATGTGGGTCTTCACCTTGGTCGATGAGTTCGTGCCCTGCATCTTCGCGATGCTGTCCAGTCTGGTGCTGGGGCTGGCGCCGCCCACCGTGGTGCTGTCGGGCTTTTCGTCCGACGGTTTCCTGATGGCGGTTAGCATCCTGGGGCTGGCGACGGTGATGGTTGCCTCGGGCGTGACCTATCGCTTTCAACTGTTCCTGCTGGCGCTGGTTCCCAACAGCCGGTTCTGGCATGCCGCCGTGTTGGCGGTGACCGGCATTCTGTTGACCCCGATCCTGCCCACCGTCAACGGCCGGATGGCGCTGATGCTGGCGTCGCTGGCCGACACCATCGAGGAGCTGAAGCTGGCGCCGAAAGGCCCCGCCGCCAACAGCTTGACCATCGCGATGTTCGGCGGCCTGTCGCTGTTCTCGGCGGTGTTCATGAGCAGCAAATCGGTCAATTTCGTGGTGTTCGGGCTGCTGCCGCCGCAGGGCCAGGATATGTTCCAATGGGCCTATTGGCTGTTCGCGGCCTCGGTCTCGGGCGCGGTGCTGCTGACGGGGATGCTGGCCGCCGATCGTTTGATCGGGCGGGGGGCCAATCCCTATCCGCGCCTGGACAAGGAGATCGTGCGCTCACAATTGAAGCTGCTGGGGCGCATGAAGAACCGCGAATGGGCCGCGGTGTTCGGAATCCTGGTGTTCCTGGGCGGTATCGCCACCGCCTCGATCCATCAGATCACCCCGCCTTGGATGGGTATGGCCATTCTGTACGCGCTGCTGGTGTTCGGCTTCCTGCGCCGCGACGAGTTCCACGAGCGGATCGACTGGCCGTCGTTGTTCTATCTGGCCGGTTCGGTCGGCATCATCGAAACCTTCAATCATCTGGAACTGGACAGGTGGGTGGCCGGGCACCTGGTGTGGCTGTCCACCTATATGCGGACCGACTTCCCGCTGTTCCTGCTGATCTTGGCCGGGGTAATTCAATTGGCCCGCCTGGTGGTGCCGGGTAGCGCAACCATCGTGCTGTTTTGCGCGGTCTTGATGCCGATCGCCGAAGCCAGCGGCATCAATCCGTGGTTGATCGGCTTCTCGATCCTGACCTTGGGCGAGATGTGGTTCCTGCCCTACCAATGTTCCTATTACGGGCAGATGGAAGCCTCGAAGGCGGCGGCCGGTTTGTATGACGAACGGCGGTTCCTGATCGTCAACGCCGCCATGAACGGGCTGAAGATCCTCAGCCTCTACGCCAGCATGCCGTTTTGGAAGATATTGGGGCTGATATGAACCGGTTGAAACTGATCTTGATGGCGGTGTTCTTCACGGGCCTGTCGTTACTGATGATGCGGTTCGTCGCGGAAAAGCCGCGGATCTTCATCTTGGAAAGCTATTACAACGACTATACCTGGACCCGCGACATCGACGCCGGGGTCCGCCGGGTGCTGGGCGGCGCGCCGAAATACGCCACCCGCTGGTACTATATGGACACCAAGCGCCATCCCTGGCCCGCCTTCAAGGCCAAGACCGGCATCGCCGCCCGCAAGGCGATCGATGCGTGGCGGCCCGACATCGTGATCGCCGTCGATGACGACGCGCAGGCATACGCCGCCAAATATTACGCGGGTCACCCCCATATCAGCGTGGTGTTCGCGGGCGTCAACGACGACGCCGAAACCTATGGCTACGACAACGTAGCGAACGTCACCGGCATCTTGGAGCGCCAAAGGATCGACGCGGTGAAATCGGCGGTCCTGGAAATCGCCAAGTCGAAGGGCTGGAAAACACCGGTACGGGTTGCGCTTCTGGGCGACACTTCGGAAACCGTCGAGGCCGATTCCAAGAACATCGCCGCCTATGATTGGAGCCCGCTGGTGTTCACCGGGGCCACCTTGGTCAAAACCTTCGGCGAGTGGCAACAGGCGGTGGATCGGGCGGGCGGTACCGCCGACGTTATCTTGACCACCAATTACCGGGGCTTGGCGCGCGGCGCTTCCGATCCCACCCTGGTGCCGCCGGGCGAGGTGGTGAGCTGGACCGAAACCCACGCCAACCCCTTCGTGCTGGGGACCTATGGCTTCTTCGTCGAGGACGGCGGTACCCTGGCGATCGCCACCTCGCCGTTCGAACAAGGCGAGGTGGCGGCCAGAATGGCGCTGGACATCATCGAGGGCGCCAAACCCAAGGACATCCCGATCGAACGCACCCGCCAATTCGTGGTCTTCATGCGCGGCGAGGCGTTGAAGGCCAAGGGCATCGTGCTGCCCGATATTTACGAGGCGTTCGCGCGGGCGACAAAGAACTATTATTGAGGCGTCAGTACGTCGCCGAAAGCCCGAGCGTGCGCCGACCGTGGCCGATGACGGTGACAATGTCGTCGGAATTGTAACAAGTACCGATCTGATCCGGTATTTGAACGAACAGTGCTAGGTCGGATTCGGCTGGAACCAAAACATCACGAACCATAACCCCGCTCGCGGTCCCACAGGGTAGCGAGCGGGCCGTTGTTCACCCGTAACACTCCGCCACCCGCAGAATGTTCGTGGTTCCCGAATGCCCGAACGGCACCCCGGCGGTGATCACGATGGTGTCGCCGCCCTGGGCAAAGCCTTCGTCGCGGGCGACGCGGATCGCGTGATCGACCATTTCCGCGAAATCGTGAATATCGGCCTGGCGCACCGAATGCGCGCCCCACACCAGCGCCATCTGGCGGGCGACATGGATACAAGCGGTCAAGCTGACGATCGGCTGTTCCGGCCGCTCGCGCGCGGCGCGCAAGGTGGTCGAGCCCGACGAGGTGTAGGTGACGATGGCGGCCGCCTCCAGCGTGTGGGCGACTTGGCGGGCGGCGGCCGAGATCGCGTCGCGCCCGGTGTGCTGGGGCGCTTGGTGCGAGGCGTCGGTGACCATCCGGTACCATGGGTCGCGTTCGACGGCTGCGACGATGCGGTCCATGATCGTCACGGCTTCCAGCGGATACTCGCCCGCCGCGGTTTCGGCCGACAGCATCACCGCGTCGGCGCCATCGTAAATCGCGGTGGCGACGTCCGAGGATTCGGCGCGGGTGGGCGCGGCGGCATGGATCATCGATTCCAGCATCTGGGTGGCGACCACCACCGGCTTGCCGGCCGCGCGGCAGGCATGAATGATGCGTTTTTGCAGTACCGGCACGATTTCCGGCGGGCATTCGACACCCAGATCGCCGCGCGCCACCATCACGGCATCGGCCAGTTCGACGATGTCGTCCAGATGGTCGATGGCTTGGGGTTTTTCCAGCTTGGCCAACAGCCTTACCGGGCGGTCGCCGATCCGCTCGCGCGCCGCCACCAGATCCGACGGCCGCTGCACGAAACTCAGCGCGATCCAATCGACCTCCAACGACAGCGCGAAATCCAAATCGAGGATATCCTTGGGCGTTAGGGGCGATACCGGCAAGGCGGCGCCGGGCACGTTGACGCCTTTGTGATCCGACAGGTCACCGCCGGTGGCGACGCGGGTTTCGGCGAAGTCGGGACCGCAGAATTCCACCTTCAGGCGGATGCGGCCGTCGTCGAGCAGCAGATCCATGCCGGGCCGAAGGGCCGCGAAGATTTCCGGGTGGGGCAGGGGGGCCCGCCGCGCGTCGCCCGGCTTGGACTCAAGATCCAGGCGAAATTTGGCACCGGCTTCCAGCCGGATGCGGCCTTCGGCGAAACAGCCAACCCGCAGCTTGGGGCCTTGCAGATCGGCCAGGATGGCGATCGGGCGCTTGGCGCGGGTTTCGATCTCGCGGATCGTTTCGACCCGCTGGCGGTGTTCGGCGTGGCTGCCGTGGCTGAAATTCAGGCGGAACACATCGGCTCCGGCGCCGAACAGCGCACTGATCATCGCGGGCGTCGCGCTGGATGGCCCCAGGGTAGCGATGATTTTGGCATTACGGATGCGGCGCATTAGATTTCTCCGTTAGCAGGCGGGGCGTGGCGGCGATAGGCCTCCAAAACCCAATCGATGTGACGCCGCATGGCGGCTGCCGCGCCGTTGGCGTCGCGCGCTTGGATCGCGGCCCGTACCCGGCGATGCTGATCCAAGATGGTGCGGTTGTGGTCCGGGGTCGGGAACAGCTCGTAGCGGTGATGATCGAGCATCTCTTCCAAGATGCCGCGCAGCATGGTCATCAAATGGAGATACAGCCCGGACCCCGAGGCCTTGGCGACCGCCAGATGGAAGCGCAAATCGCTTTCGGTCCGCCGCACGCCGGTGGCGACGTCTTGCTCGGACATTTCGATAACCGCGTCCAATTCGGCCAGATTGTCCGGCCCCGCGTGTATGGCGGCACGCGCCGCCGCCCAGGTTTCCAGAATTCCCCGGATTTCGGCGAGGTCGAACAGATTGTCGCGGCTGACCCGCACCAAGGCGGCCAAACCGGAATCGAGCGCCGCGTCGGTGGCGACCACGCGGGTGCCGCCGCCCTGAACGGCATCCAAGAACCCTTGGGTTTTCAACGCTTGCAAGGCCGCGCGCACGGAAACCCGGCTGACCCCCATGGAGTCGGCCAAGGTGCGTTCCCCGGGAAGTTGCGTGCCCACGGGCCATTCACCCGAGGCAATGCGGGCAAGCAGCCGGTCGGCGATCCGGTCGGAAAGGCGGGAAGAAGGCGAGCCCATGCGGCGCACAGTGCCGCCCTGCCCGTGTCCCGTCAAGCTTGCCGATGTTACGAGAAAAGTGCCATAACCGAGCGCCTTCAATGCCTGGGACGATCACCATGCTGGACCCCTCGATCATTCGCGCCGCCATCCCCAATGTTTTGGAGGAGGCTCATTTCCCCGGCCTGCCCAATCACTATCAGGGCAAGGTGCGCGAGAATTATGACCTGCCCGACGGGCGGCGCATCCTGATCGCCACCGATCGTCAAAGCGCCTTCGACAAGGTGCTGGCCGCCGTGCCGTTCAAGGGCCAGGTGCTGACCCAGACCGCGCGCTTCTGGTTCGAGGCGACCGCCGACATCTGCCCCAATCACGTGCTGGATTATCCCGATCCCAACGTGGTGATCGGGCGGCGCCTGACCATGCTGCCGGTCGAGATGGTGGTGCGCGATTACCTGACCGGTTCGACCGAGACCTCGATTTGGCCGATGTACAAGGCGGGCAAGCGCCACCTGTACGGCATCGATTTCCCCGACGGTTTGGTCAAGAACGATCAATTGCCGGGCACCATCCTGACCCCGACCACCAAGGCCGATATCGGCGGCCACGACGCCCCGATCACGCCCGCCGAAATCGTCGCCAAGGGCTTGCTGACCCAAGGCCAGTGGGACGAAATGGCCCGCCTCTCCCTGGCCCTGTTCGCGCGCGGGCGTGAGATCGCCGGTCGGCACGGCCTGATCTTGGTCGATACCAAATTCGAATTCGGAATAGACGAGGCCGGAACCATCACGCTGGCCGACGAAATCCTGACCCCCGATTCCAGCCGCTATTGGAAGGCCGACAGCTTCGCCGCCCGCCATGCCAAGGGCGAGGAGCCCGAAAGCCTGGACAAGGAGTTCCTTCGGCTGTGGATCGCGGCGCGCTGCGACCCCTATACCCAGCCGATTCCCGATATCCCCGACGACACGCTGGTCGAATTCAGCCAGAAATATATTTCGCTGTTCGAGACCGTGACCGGCCGCACCTTCGAGCCGCCGCCGGTCGGCGAACCGGTCAAGGAGCGGATCGGGCGCAATCTGGCGGCCTTTCTGCGATGAAAGGCCGTCTGGCCGTTGCCGCCGTTCTGGCGGCGCTGCTGGGCCTGCTGCACGCGACCCTCGGCCCGTTGTTCCCCAACGCGCACGGGGGGATGGCCGATGATTTCATGTATTACCTGCCCAAGATGCTGGACGGCTATTTCTGGGGCCTGGAAAACGGTTCGAGCGCGGTTCGCTGGTTCACGCCGGGTTTTTGCGGCGGCATGCCCGCCTTCGCCGATCCCCAGGACGTGTATTATTCGCTGGCACAGGTGGCCTTCGGTCTGTTCGGGCCGGTCACCGGCATCTATCTGACGTTCGTGGTCTTCGCCGCTGCGGGTATGCTGGGGATGTATGGGCTGCTGCGCTGCGGTTTTGGTGTCGATCCGGTGGCGGCCCTGGCCGGGGCCGGAACGTTTTTGTTCTGGCGGCCCTATCTCGACAAGCTGCTGGGTGGTCAGGTTCAGCATCATTCCTTGGCGTTGGTGCCGCTGGTTGCCTTGGCCCTGGTGATGCCCCATCGTGGCCGGTGGGGCTGGATCTGCGGAACCCTGCTGGCCGCCGTCCTGATCGCCTATATGGTTCTCGGCGGCTTGGGTTCGCTGATGCCGCCCGCGATGCTGGCCGTGGCCGCCGTGGTGCTGGCCGAGGGGCTGTGGAACGGCCGTGACGATCTTGGAAACGAGCTGCGTTCGTGCGCCGCCGTGCTGGGTGCCGGGCTGCTGCTGGCCGCCAAATTGACCGCCGTGGCGGCACTGATGGGGCAGTTACCGCGTGATCTGTACACGTTGCCCGCCTATCCGGGGGTGTTTCACGTTATCGGCTTGGTGCTGCGTGCCTTGGCCGGGATCGAGCCGGATATCTCGGGCGACACCGGCATCGTCAACGATACCTGGGAATTGGGGGCGGGCGAATACCGCGAGGCGATCGGCCCGGTGGCCTTGGCGCTGGCCCAGATCATGGCCGGGATCGGCGTGGCCCGCCTTGTCCGGGATCGCAAGAATGCGGCGGCCTGGATGCGGGCGGCGGCCTTGCTTGCCGTGCTGGCGATTCCGGTCGCGGTCAATGTCTGGGATCCTGATTGGAATCGGTTCCTCAAATCGCTGCCGGGGGTGGGCTCCAGCTCATCGCTGGCCCGCTGGTGGGTGGCCTATGGTCCAGTGGCGATGGTCGCGGCGGCGCTTGCCATCGCCTCGGTCGGGCGGACGGTTGCGATCCGGGCGGTGTTGGCGGTGGCGTGCGTGGCCAGCGCCGTGTGGACCGGCGTGGTGGTCGGCCAAGGCGAGGTGCAAACCCTGACGTATCAGCCAACCCGATTGGTTCAAGCGTGGCAGCACGCGCGGGCCAGCGGCCACGGCCCGGCGGTTACCGGGAACACGGTTGCCGTCGATGCGCTGGGCCGGATCGTCAAGGACCGCATCGTCGATGAGGCGGTGGCGATGGGCGGCGCGCATATCTTTTGCTATCAAGCCCTGTTTGGTTACGGCTTGGAGCGGCTGCCGATCAAAACGCTGCGCCCCGGTCCGGCCTTGATGGCGACCGGCAACGTGCTGAACATCAAGAACCCGGCCTGTTACGTCTATCCGCTGGTTAACGGCTGCATGCCGGGCGACCATTTCCGCGCCGACGAGGTGGACAAGGCCAAGGCCTTTCTGGAGCGCCGCCCGTTCCCGTTCCGCCAACCGTTCGCGCAGGACGCCGCCGATTGGGTCAGTCTACTGGCGATGGCGGCCGCCTTGGGGCTGGCGGTTGGTTGGGGGGCGATTACGATCCTGCGTTGGCGAAGGTAACCGTGGTGCCGCGCTTCAGGGCGCGGGTGGTGGCTTCCGAGTTCATCGGGCGGGCGAACAAGATACCTTGGGCGCGGTCGCAATCGAGGGTTTCGAACGGTTTCCATTGATCGCTGGTCTCGACCCCGGGAACCGTGACCTTCAAGCGCAAGCCCCGTGCCACCGCGACCACGGCGGCGATGATCCCGGCGTCGTCGGCGCTGAGTGCCGCGTTGCGCACGAAGGTCTGGCTCAGCTTGACGCCCCGGAACGGCAGCCGCTTGAGCGCGGTGAACGAGGAATAGCCCGCGCCGAATTCATCGATCATCAGTTTCACCCCCATCGCCGACAGCCGGGCGAACAAGGCCGACGAGGCGCTGTCGGTGGCGCAGGTTTCCGGGATCTCCAGAACCAAGCGATCGGGGGCCTCGCCGCTGGACTCCAACGCCATGGCGACGGTTTCGGCCAAATCACCTTGGTGGATTTGGCGGGCCGACAGATTGACGGCGATCTCGAACCCGTCCAACCCCATGCCGCGCCAAGCCGCCGCCTGGGTTAGGGCGGCGTTCAGGCCCCAGGCGCCGATCGGCACGATCAGGCCGGTTTCCTCGGCCAGCGACAGGAATTGACCCGGCATCACCATGCCCGCTTCCGGATGGTGCCAGCGCATGAACGCCTCGACCGCGATCACATGGCCGCTTTTGATCTCGAAGATCGGCTGGTAATGCAGGTCGAACTCATTGTGTTCCAACGCCCGGCTCAGCGCCTCTTCCAGCGCCATGCGTTCGAAGGTTTGGGCGTTGATGGTTGCCGAATGGAACTGGCAACAGTTGCGTCCCAGCCTTTTTGACCGGTACATCGCGGTATCGGCCAACCGGATCAGGGTATACGGATCGGCGGCGTCGGTGGGATAGATCGCCACCCCGATCGACGAGGTGACGCTGGCCGAGTGCCCGCCCAGATCGAACGGCATCGCCAGGGCGCGCAGAATCTTGTGGGCCACCGTGGCGGCGTCGCGCGGGTCCGACACGTCCTCCAAGATCACCGTGAATTCGTCGCCGGCCAGGCGGGCGACGGTGTCTTCCTGGCGGATCACTCCGGAAATCCGGTCGGCCACCTGTTGCAGCAGCGAATCGCCGACCAGGTGACCCAGGGTGTCGTTGATTTCCTTGAAATGGTCGAGGTCGGCGAACAGCAGCGCCACCTGAAGGCGGCTGCGGGTGGCGCGCGCGATGGCCCGCGACAGCCGTTCCTCGAACAAGGTGCGGTTGGGCAGGCGGGTCAAGGGATCGTGGTTGGCGGCGTAGGACAGCCGCTCCTCGATTTCCTTGCGCGACGTGATGTCGCTGAGTACCGAGACATAGTTGGTGATGACGCCCGCCTCGTCGCGGACGGCGACGATGCTTTGCCAGCCGACATAGGTTTCGCCGGATTTGCGGCGGTTCCAGATTTCGCCTTCCCAGCGCCCGGCATGCTCCAGATCCTGCCACATGCGGACATAAAAATCGGCGTCGTGCTGGCCCGAGGCCAGGATATTCGGCGTGCGGCCCAGCACCTCGTCTTGCGAGAACCCGGTGATGTCGGTGAATGCGCGGTTGGTGTGGACGATCCGCTGGGCGCCGTCGGTGATGAACAAGGCTTCCGTGGTGTTTTCGAACACCGTGGCGGCCAAGCGCATATATTCTTCCAGCTTGCGCCGCGCGGTGATGTCCTCGACCACCGCGACGCCGAAACGCAATTGCCCGGTATCCTCGTCGCGCACGGCGGTAACGGTCAGACGCGCCCAGAGTGTGCGGCCGTCCTTGGCCAGATAGCGTTTTTGCAAACCGAAACTGTCGCGCCGCCCGGCCAGCAATTCCTTGATCGCCTCGGTGCTGCGCTCCAAATCCTCGGGGTGGGTATGGTCGCCGATGGTTTGGCCCAGCACCTCCTGGCGGCTGACGCCCAGCATGGCCGCGAAGGCCGGGTTGACCTCGATAAAGCGCCCATCGGCATCGGTCAGCAGAACGCCGACCCCGGCATTGTCGAACACAGCGCGAAAGCGGATCTCGCTGCGCCGCATTTCGCCGACGATCCGCGCCCGTTCGATGGCATAGCGGACGGCGCGGCGCACGGCGTCGCCGCCACCATGGCCCTTGACCAGATAGTCCTGGGCCCCGCTGCGCAACGAGTCCAAGGCCAGCGCCTCGTCGTCGTTGCCGGTCAGCACCACCACCGGCACCCAAGGCTGGGCGGCGCGCAAACCCGCCAAGGTGCCCAGCCCGGACGAGTCCGGCAAGGACAGGTCCAGCAGCACCACATCGATGCCGCCCTTGTCGAGAAGGTCGAGCCCGCCGGCCAGGGTGTCGGCGGTCAGAATGCGGAACGGGGTGTGAATTTCCTCGCGCAGGTAGAGCGAGACCAGACGCGCATCACCCGGATTGTCTTCGACAACCAGAACAGTCTTCGAGTCCGGTTGCGTCATGACGGATCAGACCGGCGGGAGGGTGACGATCGAGCACCAGAATTCCTCGATCAGATGAACCACCGCGATGAAGCGGTCCAGATCGACGGGCTTGGTGATGTAGCAGTTGGCGTGCAGGTCATAGCAGCGGCCGACATCTTGCTCCGCCTGCGAGGTGGTCAGAACCACCACCGGAATGCGGCGCAGGGCCGGGTCGGACTTCATCTCGGCCAGAACCTGGCGGCCGTCCTTGCGCGGAAGGTTGAGGTCGAGCAGGACAAGGCGCGGGGTGGGGGCCTTGTCATAGGGGGCTTCGCGCTTCAAGAAACGCATTGCCTCGACGCCGTCGACCACGACATGCAGCCGGGTCGGCAACCGCCCTTCCTTCAGGGCTTCCTGGGCAAGGCG
>CAIULK010000055.1 GCA_903899885.1 uncultured Rhodospirillaceae bacterium | reverse complement strand
GGTGGCTTCGGCAATGGCGGCGGCAAGACCGGCGCCGTCGACCGGAACCATCCGGTCGGCGAGTTCGGGCACCGTGGTTTCGGGGGTAATTCCGGCCAGCTTCAGGTTGCGGTATTGCACCGCCGCCTCAACGGGATCGGGGAGGTTCGGCGTCATGATGATCAGGCGGACCGCATGACCCATGATGGTGATGCCGGCGGCGACCCGCTTCGCCTCATGCGCGTCCGACAACGCCAGAACCAGGACGGACGTAGACGACAAGGCTTGCTCTCCTAAAGACTGAGGACGCGACGGGTGTGGCTAAGCAGATCCGAATGGTGGAACTGGCTGCCGGGCGGCAGCGGCGCCGGGATCGCGCCCATTTCGCTTTCCCAGGAATGTTCGCAGACGAAGACCGGGTTCGCCGTTTTCAGGGCGGCGACGACCTCGGGGCTGGTCAGCGCCCGCACCCCCGAACCGGTGACGAAACAGCTCCACGCCGCACCCTTGCGGTTCAAGGCGGCGGCGAGCGGCGCCAAAACCGGGGCCGTTTCCTGCCTTGAAACGACCACAAGCAAATCGTGCATCCGACTACTCCAAAAGGCTTCCCGGTCCAACTATAACAAGATTCCCCGGCGGGAAAAGCGATGATGTCCTTTACGGATCGCTAACGAGCTTGCCCCGACAATGGAGCATGACCGAACCAGACGCCGCCGCCCTTCTCGCCTCGCCGGCCTACCGGCTGGCTTTTGAAGACACCGATTTCCTGCTGCGCCAGGATTTGCGGCCCGTGCGGCTGCAATTGGAATTGCTGAAGCCGGAATTGCTGCAACAAGAACATGGCATCCGCTCGACCATCGCGATGTTCGGGTCGGCCCGCATTCCCGATCCGGTGATCGCGCACCAGCGGGTGGTCGAGGCGACGGCCGAGGCCCGCGCGGCCCCCCATGACCGCGCCGCCGCCCGCCGTTTGGCGATTGCCCAGCGAATGGCCGCCAATGCCCGCTATTACGAGGAGGCCCGCCGCCTCGCCGCCATCGTCACCGGGGCCAGCCAGAACGATCACATCTGCGACTACGTCGTCAAAACCGGCGGCGGTCCGGGGATCATGGAGGCCGCCAACCGAGGGGCCAACGATGTCGGCGGCAAGTCGATCGGCCTGAACATCGTGCTGCCGATGGAGCAGGCGCCCAATCCCTATATCACGCCCGACCTGTGCTTCCGCTTCCATTATTTCGCCATCCGCAAGATGCATTTTCTGACGCGGGCCAAGGCTTTGGTGGTGTTTCCCGGCGGTTTCGGCACCCTCGACGAATTGTTCGAGGCCGCCACATTGATCCAAACCGGCAAGATCGAACCCATTCCGATTCTGCTGTTCGGCCGCGAATTCTGGGAGCGCGTGATCAATCTGGACGCCATGATCGGCGAGGGGATGATCGCGCCCGGCGACAAGGATATCTTCACCTTCGTCGAAACCGCCGATGAAGCCTGGAGCCTGATCGTTGATTTCTATCGCCTGCATGGCCGGACCTCGCCCGATCCGGTCGAGGTAAAATAGGTTGGGTCGGCCCTACCTTCCTGGGTGGCGTTGTGTCCTCGACTGAGGTATAGTCCGCCCCGCCCGAATTTAGACAGTCGCGATAAGACCGGAGGACCCATGAGCCACAATCTCTTAAGCGTGATTTCGGCGATGGCCGAGGTGGCCGAGCGCACGCCGAAAGAGGCGGGAGGCCGTCCCAAGCGGCCGGTGATCACCATTTCGCGCGATCTGGGGTCGGGCGGCGACGAAATCGCCCGCCGGCTGGCCGATCGCCTGGGCCTTGAGCTGTTCGACGAAAAGGTCCTGACCGAGGTGGCGGCCCGCCTGGAAGACGATCCGGCGATTGTGCGGATGATCGACGAAGGCTTTGGCCGCGCCAAGGATATGTGGCTGTACCGCTTGTTCTCGGGCAACGATATCGGTCCCGACACCTATCGCGACACCCTGATCAAGGTGGTGATGAGTTTGGGGCGTTTGGGCGGCGTGATCGTCGGGCGCGGCGCCCATGTGATTTTGGCCGAATCCTGCGCGCTGCGTCTACGGATAGCCGGGAGCGAAGCCGTCTGCGCTCATCGCGTGATGGCGGAAAAGGGGATCGGCGAGGCCGAGGCCAAAACCCGTGTGCACGACACCAATCACCGGCGCGGCAAGTTCGTCTGGGACGTGTTCCACTCGCGCCTGTCCGACGCCAGCCAGTTCGATATGACCCTGAACAGCGACCGCGTCGGCGATTTCGGCGATCTGGTCGAGACCTTGGCCGACATGGCCACGGCGATCCACGCGGGCAAAATCCTGCGGGCCGATTTCATGCCGGTGTAAGAGTGTCTTACCGGTGAGCCGATAAATCGGCTCACCGTATTGTCCCTCGCCGGGCGCGTTCTAAGTTTGGGTCAAGCGTTGTACTCGCCGGTATCAAAAGCGGCCGCCAAGGCGCAAAACGCCTCGACCGGCAGTTCCTCGGCCCGCGCGGTGGGGGAAATGCCGGTGGCGGCCAGCAGGGCGTCGGCGTCGCCCAGGCTTTTCAAACTTGAACGCAGCATCTTGCGGCGTTGACCGAACGCGGCGGCGGTGACCTTTTCCAAGGTGGCGAAGCGGGCCGGGGCCAGTGGTTGCGGGCGCGGGGTGATTTGCACCACCGTCGAGGTCACCGAGGGCGGCGGCGAAAAGGCGCGCTTATCGACATTGAACAGCGGACGCACGGTGCACAGCCACTGGGTGATGACCGATAGCCGGCCGTAATCGTGGGTGCGGGGGGCAGCGGCCAGCCGGTCGACCACCTCTTTTTGAAACATCAGCACCAAGGTGTCGAAGGCGTCGATCCGCGCCAGCCAGTTCAGCAGCAAGCGGGTCGAGATGTTGTAGGGCAAATTCGCCACCACCTTGCGGGGCGCCGTGCCGAGATCCGCGATGTCGGTGTCCAATGCGTCGGCGGCGACGATCTCCAGTCGGTTCGGATAGGCGTTGGCGATTTCACCCAGCAGGGCGATCGCCCGGTCGTCGCGTTCGACGGCGATCAAACGGGCGGCACCCGCGTCCAATAGGGCGCGGGTCAATCCGCCGGGGCCGGGGCCGATTTCAATGACGGTGCCGATGGCGAGGTCGCCCGCCGCGCGGGCGATGCGGCCGGTTAGGTTGAGGTCGCACAAGAAATGCTGGCCCAACGACTTGCGCGCCGCCAAACCGTGGCGTTCGATCGCCTCGCGAACCGTGCCCAGCTCAGGCATCGGCGCGCACCCGGTGGCTAGCGATTTGGTCGGCCATTCTTAGCGCGGCCAGCAAGCTGGTGGGATCGGCGGTGCCGGTGCCCGCGATCCCGAACGCGGTGCCGTGGTCGGGCGAGGTGCGCACGATCGGCAAATTCAGGGTGACATTGACGCCACCCGCGAAATCGATGGTCTTGATCGGGATCAGGGCTTGGTCGTGATACATGCACAGCGCCGCGTCGTATCCGGCGCGCGCGGCGGGGTGGAATAGGGTGTCGGCGGGCAACGGCCCCTTGGCGTCGATCCCGGCGGCTTGCAAACGGGCCACGGCGGGGGCGATGATGGCGGCGTCCTCGCCTCCCATCCGCCCGTCTTCACCGGCATGCGGGTTCAGTCCGGCGACCGCCAGACGCGGCCGAATGATGCCGAAATCGCGGGTCAAGGCGCCGGCGGTAATGGTGCCGACCGCGACGATCCGCTCCTCGTTCAGGTCCCGGATCGCTTGGGCGAGCGCGACATGAACGGTAACCGGAACCACCCGCAGGCAGGGGCAGGCCAGCATCATCACCTCGAAACCCGACCGGCCGGTCAGATGCGCCAGATATTCGGTATGGCCGGGGAAATCAAAGTCGCCCTGGCTCATCACGGCCTTGTGGATCGGATTGGTCACCACCGCGCGCACCCGGCCCTGTTGCGCCAAGGCGACCGCGCGGGTGATCGCGGCGGCCACCGCTTGGGCGTTGACCGGATTGGGGTGGCCGGGCTCGACCGCCACGGCCAAGGGGTGGGGCAAAACCGGCAGGGCGCTTGCGAACAGCGTGCCGACCTCGCAAGGGTCGGCAATCGTGGTAATCGGAACGTCGAGGCCCAAGCGATCGGCCAGCCCGCGCAAACGGTCCGGGTCGTCGATCAGAAAAAACGGGCAGTCCGTCGGCGCGCGGCGCAACCATGCCGTCAAGGCGATCTCGCCGCCGATCCCGGCCGGCTCGCCCATGGTGACCGTTAGCGGCGTCAAATGCGAATATCGATGAAGGCGGAGCGCCGCAAATCGCGGATATAACGCTGCATCATCATTTCTTGCCGTTCATCCTCGATTATCCGGCGGACGGCGTCGTGGGTCGGCAGACGGTCGTTGGCGATCCGCTTTTGAAGCAGCCCCAGGATCCGGTAACCGTCGATGCTGTGAACCATCGGCGTGATGCCGCCCTGTTCCGTCTGGGACAAGGCCGCCATCAGATCGTCGTCGATCATGCCCTCGCTTACCCAGCCCATTTGACCGCCGCTGGCGGCGGTGGCCGATTGCGAGAATTGCCGCGCCAAGACCTGAAAGGGGGCACCTTGCTTCAATTGGTCGATCAAGCGTTCGCCCAGCGCGCGGGCCTGCTCATCCTGGGCCGGATTGTCGGCCGGCAGGAAGATCTCCACAACGTTGTATTCCGGCTTACCCTGGCGGGCCTTGATGGTTTCCAGGCGGTCGTTGATTTCGTCGTCGCCGACCTTCAGATTGTTCTGAACGGTGGCTTGGCCAACCCGAATCCACGTGAAATCGGCGGTGATTTGTTCCCGCAAGACGTCGAAGTCCAGCCCGCGCGCCTCGAGATCCTTCTGTAGGCCGCCCTTCGGCAGCTTGTTCTGCTCCTCGATGCCGCGGATGCCGTCCTCGATCTCCTTGCTCGACAGCGAGATTTTCAGGCGCTTGGCTTCCTGCATCTGAAGCCGCTCGTCGATCATCTTGTGCAGGACCTGGGGAACAACGCGGCGCCGCGAGTCCATGGTGTCGGGCACGTTCGCCATCGTGATCGCGATGTGAACGCGGGATTCCAGGTCCCGGATGGAAATGATGTCGTCGTTGACGACCGCCGCGATGCGGTTGACATCGTCGGCGCGGCTTGCGGAGGGGCAGCTCGCCGTCAGGCAAATCGCCAAGAGGACGGTGGCGAAAGCGCTAGAACGAGAACGCATTGAACGGAACATCGGCGAAAGTCCTGAAGACGAAATGGACCATGAAGGATGTTCCGGCCAGGAAATCACGGTCCGAGTTGTAATTGTGGCTGAGGGTGCCTTGGAAGGCGAAGCACTCGTCGCTGTAGATGGCGCGCGCCATCCAGTTATCGAAACGGCCGTTGTCGGCAAGATCGTTGTAGGCGCTGGCTTGCAGCATCCAGTTGCGCGTCACGGCCGAGGTGGCGGAATAATTGATGTAATGGCGGCGCGGGAAGCCCGCTTCGGTGTTGTCGGCGGATTTCTCGAAATAGCCGTAGGCGGCGCTGACGTTGAGCGCCTCCGGACCGGCCGAGACCCCCGCCTCGTTGCGTTCGGTGACCAAGCGGTTGTGGTTGACGCGGATGCGGTCGAACAGGGAGACGTTGCCCGCGGGCGAAAAACGCCCATTGCCGACATAGTCCGAGAAGGTATCGGCGAATCCGCCCGATTTGCCAAAAGTCGCGTCGTCGTGAGCCCGCCAGCCCTGCGCCACCTGGGCCTGCAATTCGCCGCCCCGATAGGGATAGGCGTTCCAACGCAGACCATAGGCGCCGCGCACCCCGCCTTCGACCCGGTCCAGACCGGGCATGCGGTCGGGCCGCATCACATTGGTGTCGTCGAGTTCGAAGTCGGTCGAATCCTCGTTGGGGATCTTGGCGCTGTTGCCGCCGATCGGGCTGGCCGCGACCATCGCCATCGGCGTGATGATTTGCGGCAGCGAGGTCGATGAATTGACCCAGGGATATTTCCAGTCGGCGGCGATGCGTGGGACCACGCGGCCGACCGTGTTCGAGCCCACGCCGGATTGCGTGCCCGATACGTCGCTGGTTACCGCGTCGGCCTGATAGCCGTCGCCCCGCAGCGAGGTGGTCAGCGTGTACATCTCGCCGGTCCTGGTGGTGTAGGGCACCTTCCACGCGACTTCCGATGACAAACGATTGGCCTTGGTGCCGTAGACCCGTTGATAGGAGAGGGCGTCGCCCGTGACGCTCCAGGTGTCGCCCCAGCGGCCGGGGGCGCTGATATGGGAATAGGCCAAATGCGGCAGCACGACCGGCGACTGGTCGGCGACGTCGTCGGTGGTGGTCAAGCCTTGGAACGCGAAGCCCTCGACCACGCCGTAGTCACGCCGTCCGAACCCTTCGACATATGGCCGGGTGGTCAGCCACGGTTTGCCGCCGTCCGGGACATAGCCGTAAATCTGACCATAGGTATCGTCGGTCTGGCGCTGGACCTGCCAGCCCGCCCGCCATGTCTTGTTCAACTCGAGGGTGCCCCGCGAGTCCATATGACCGCGGAAGTCCCCGGTTTGTTGGTCGCCGGTGAAGGCAGCGGTGGTGTAGCCCGCGCTGTGAGCGGTATCCCAGCGATAGTTCCCCTCCAGCCACACCCGCTGCATCGCGGCGCTCGACAGGTCGTTGCTTTGGGTGGTGGTCTTGCTGGCGGTTGGGAACAGCCAGCGCGGCACCAGGGTGAAATCCTCCTGGTCGTTGATCACCCAGTAATAGGGCGTGACGACATAGCTGCCCAGCGAGCTGTTCATTCCCACCGTCGGAGTCAAAAAGCCGGTCTTGCGCCGGACGGTGGGGTCGGGAGACGAAATATAGGGGGTGTAGGCGACCGGGATGCCCTCGACCTCCAGCCAAACATCGCGGTACTCAACCAATTGTTCGGCTTGGTTGTGGGTCACCCGTTCCGCCTTGGCTTGCCACAACGGGGTGCGTTCCGGGTGTTCGCGGCAGGGTTCGCAGGCGGTATAGACCGCCTTGTCGAAATCGGTGCGGTCGCCGCCGACCCGGGTGGCCGAGGCCGCAGCCAGCCGCGAGTGATCCGCCATGATCACGCGGATTTCCCGGGCGATGCCGTTCTTGAAGTCGCCGGTCAGATCCATGTAATCGGCGAACGAGACCTCGCCGGTGTCTTCGAGCAGCGTGATGTTGCCCGAGGCGCTGAGGATATCCTGCTTCAGGTTGTAGCTGATGGTGTCGGCGCGCAGGAGCTGGCCGTTCTGAATGGCTTCGACATGGCCCTTGGCGGTCACGATGCCGAGGTCGCGGTCGTGGATGATCTGATCGGCGGTTAGATGGACCGCCTGATCCTCGGGCGATTTTCCCGCATCCTTTTTCTTGCGCCGCGCCGGCGGCACCGTGGCGTCCAGGCTCATCGGTTTGGGCGCGGATTGCGCGTTGGCGGCCATCGCCGGACCCGGCGCGGCTGCGGGCGCCGCGGATCGGACCGGCGGGGGGGGGTAAACCGGAGCCGGAGCGTAAACCGGCGGGGCTGGGGCGGCAATCGCGGGAACCGGCGCGGGAGTCGGCGCGGCAACCGGGTGGCTGGGCGGCGGCGCTTCGTTGGTCACCGGCCCGTCCTCACCCCAGGCTTGTCCCCAGCCGCCCTCTTCCGGCCACGCTTGGCCGAACAATGTGGCGTCGGCGGCGTATGCCGGGGACGCGGCCAGCATCAGCAGCAGGGCGAGAGCGGGAAGCAAGGGGCGGCGGATCATGGGCTGCATTCCGCCGTTTAGGCCGAAGCTGCGGACGGAAGCCCGCGCCAGCGCGGCAGCCCCCCGCCCAAAACGGCAAGACCGGCCGCTATCGGCAGCAGCGCAGCCAGATACATCGTCGGCACATAGGCGAGGTTGGCGGTCACCAGATTCGACGTTCCCAGCGACAGCGCCTCGGCCGCCACCAGCAATCCGACGGCGGCCAGGATATGCCCGGTTTGACCGCGGCGGCTGAAGGACGCGGGCAGCAGACAGGCCAGCGCGATCAGCGGGAAGCCGAAATTGTAAAGGGGCGAGGTGAAGCGGCCGTGCAGTTCGGCCTTGGCCTTGCGGTATTCGCCGGGGCCGAGCTTGTGTTCGTCGGCGTTGAGCAGCGAGGCCAAGCTGGATTCGCGCGCGTCGCGGGTGCGGTCCTCGGACGCCGAGGAGGCCGAGGCCAGATCAACGGTATAGCTGTCGAAATACAGCAGCGACAACTTTCCCGTCCCCTTCGTCAATTGTTGCCGGTTGCCGTTGACCATCAGCACCCGGGGGCCCGCGTCGGTATAGACCAAGGCGCCGCGTTCGGCCATCAGGGTAACCGGTTTGTCGGGGCTGCGCCGGTCGTGAACCAGCAGACCCAGCAATTCCCCCCCGGAGGTGCGCGACCGGACGTAAATCATCAAGCCATCGCCGAACTTGTTGAACACGCCTTCTTGCAACAAAACGCCGGTGATGTCGTTGCGGATCGACCACTGCATGATGTGGAACCGCTCGACGGTCTTGGGGATAATCCACAGTGACAAAGCATACCCCGCCACGACCATCGCCGCCGAAAATGCAAGAGCCGGACGCGCGAGCGCCCAGTTGCTTAGGCCAGCGGCGCGCATCACCACCAACTCGCGATCCGAATTCAATTTGTTGTAAGTGAAAAGCACGACGGCGAAAAGGGAAATCGGCAAGATGACCACCAGAAAGCTGGGCATCAGCAGCAATGTCAGCACCAAAAAGGCGCCCAGCGACAACCCTTTGTTAACGATCATTTCGACGAACCGCAGCGATTGGGTCAGCCACATCACGGCGACGAGGCCGGTGGCGACGAAGGCCACCCCAGTGGCAAGCTGCTTGGCGATGTAGCGGTCGATCTCGGTCATGGCCGGATGGTACCCGCGCAACCGGCCGAACCCAACAAGAATCCGAACGCTTTGATCATTTCTAGGGCGCGTCCGGCAATACTTTGCCGGGGTTCATGAGTCCCTGCGGATCAAACGCTTTCTTTATCTTGTGCATTAGTTCCAATTCGACGCCAGGGGTTGTGCGCGCGAACTCGTCGCGCTTCAATCGTCCGATTCCGTGTTCGGCGGAAATCGAGCCGTCCATCGCCAGCACGATATCGTGGACGACGCGGTTCATCTCGTCCCAACGCGCCAGAAAAACCGCATCGGCTTCGTCTTGGGGGCGGGTCAGGTTGAAATGGATGTTGCCGTCGCCGAGATGGCCGAAGGCGACGATCCGCACGCCGGGAATTCGTCCGGTTACCGCGTGCCCGGCCCGCTCGATCAACTCGGCGACCCGGGCGGTGGCGACCGCGACATCGTGTTTGATGCTGGCCCCTTCCATTTTCTGGGCTTCGGGGATCGCTTCGCGCAGCCGCCACAGGCGGTCGCGCTGGGTGCCGGATTCGGCGATGGTGGCATCCCGGATGCGGCCTTGTTCAAAGGCGTCGGCCAACACCGAATCGAGGACGGCCCGCAGCCCGTCGTTCGGGCGCGACGACGACAGCTCCAGCAGCACATACCAGGGGTGGGGCGCCAGGAAGGGATCGGCCGTGCCCGCGATGTGGCGCAGCGCCAGATCGATGCCGATCCGGGGAATCAGTTCGCAGGCCGACACCGCGTCGCCGCTGGCCTGTTGCGCCTGGACCAAAATCCCGGTTGCCGCCGAAACATCGGATACCGCGATCAAGCATGTCTCAATAGTCCTAATGGACGGGAACAGAGTTAGTACGCACGCGGTAATTATTCCTAGCGTCCCTTCGGCGCCGATGAATAGATGCCGCAGGTCGTAGCCGGTATTGTCCTTGCGCAGCGCCTTCAAGCCGTTCCAGACGCGCCCGTCGGGCAGAACCACCTCGAGCCCCAGCACCAGATCGCGGGCCGGGCCATAGCGCAGCACCGCCATGCCGCCGGCATTGGTCGATAGGTTGCCGCCGATCCGGCAACTGCCCTCGGCCCCCAGGCTTAGCGGGAAAAGCAGTCCGGCGCCTTCGGCCACCCGCTGGAGATCGGCCAAAACGCATCCGGCCTCGACCGTCATGGTGCGGCCCAGCGGGTCGAGCGCGCGGATCCGTGTCAGACGTTCGGTGGAAACCACCACCGCGCGGCCGTGATCGGGGGGGATCCCGCCTCCCACCAGCCCGGTGTTCCCGCCCAGGGGAACCACGGCGATTCCGCTGTCCGCGCACAGCCGGACCACCTGGGCAACCTCCTCGGTCGAGCCGGGCCGGACCACCGCCAAGGCGCGGCCCCGGAACAGTCCGCGCTGCTCGGTCAGATAGGGGGCCATGTCGGCATCGCCGGTCCAGACATGCGCCGGTCCCAGCGCACAGTTCAGACGGTCGATAAGGCCGTTCACGGCGTGCCCCTGGGGGCCGCCGCGCGGCGCAGGCGGTCGTTGATGGCGCGGCCCAACCCGCTTTCCGGGATCGGCATCACCGCGATGCGCCGTGCATCGGTTTCGTCCAGGGCGCGCAGCATCGCGAACAGGTTGGCGGCCGCCTCGGTGACGTCGCCGGTGGGCGATAGGTTCAACCGCGCCGCGCCACCGCCCGGTCCGAAGCCCAGCAAGACCTCGTCCTCGCCCGCCGAGCAGGCGCCCATCCGGAGCAACGCCTTGGGGGCGTAGTGGCTAATTAACAGGCCCGGCGAACGCAGGGCCGCGCCGTCATCGGGGGATCGCGGCGCCTCGCCCAGGATCTCGGTTAACTCTTCCAAGGTCACGGCGCCGGGGCGCAACAAAACGGGCCTGGGGCCCGACATATCCAGCACCGTCGATTCAACGCCCACCCGGCAGGGGCCGCCGTCCAAAATCAACCCGGCCCGGGTTCCCAGCGATTCGGCGACGTGGGCGGCGCAGGTCGGGCTGATCCGGCCCGAGGCGTTGGCCGAGGGGGCGGCGACCGGGCAGCCGGCGGCCTCGATCAAGGCCAAGGCGACGGGATGATCCGGGCGGCGCACCGCGACGGTGTCCAACCCCGCCGTCGCCAGCAGTGAGACCGGCGAGTCGGCGCGGCGCGGCAGCACCAGGGTCAGCGGTCCCGGCCAGAAACGCTCGATCAACCGCGCCGCGCGGTCCGGCACGGTCACCAAGGCGTCGATCGCCTGGTTGCGGGCGACGTGGACAATCAGCGGATTGAAGTCGGGCCGCCCCTTGGCGGCGAACACGGCGGCCACCGCCCGGTCCGACGTGGCGTCGGCGCCAAGGCCATACACGGTTTCGGTCGGAAAGGCGACAAGCCCGCCGGTCCGCAGCCGCCGGGCCGCGTCGGCAAGGGCGCCGGGCAGGTCGGCGGAGACGATCAAGGGAGCATTCATGGGAAAAACATATAGGACAAAGGGCCGCCCACCGAAAGGGTCAAAGCGTTGGCTCGCCGGTCGTTTTGGTTAACTGCGAAAACGGTATGCAAAAAAGTCGCGGCTTTGATTCGGAACGAGTCCGGTTCGCGTGGTCACCGCTTTGTCAGTGCAAAATCAGTATGCGCATTCACTGCGGAATAATCCTGCGTAATCTGGGGATAAGCTGTGGGAAAGCCTGTTGATTTCGTGGGGATAGCTGCGCACGCCCTGTTTTTATCGTGCGTAATATTCCATTTTAGGGGCTGCAATATTATCGTGCGTAATATTGGGCGGGGGAAATGCATGGGATTCCGGTTGCGGAAAGACCAGGTGGCGGGCATACTTCGCGGCAGTCACCCCAACCATGACCCTCGTGCCATGATCATCGGATATTACCGGTTGCCCGTCCGTCGCGCGGGCGGCATCGTCAGTTCCGAGGAACCCGCAGCCGTGCTGCGGGCGCAGCGCTGCATGCGGATCGAGGTCGATCAGGGGGCCAGCCGCGGCGCGTTGAATCATCTGCTGACCGGTCTGACCCACGAGGATGTGCTGGTGTCGCCCGCGATCGAGTATCTGGCGACGTCGTTGCGGGATCTGCTGCGCATCGCCGACAAGGTCCATAAACGGATGGCGACGCTTCGCTTGGTTGGCGATCAAATCGATACCTCGGTGCCCGGCACCCGGCTGATTTTCGGCTCGCTCGCCGATTACGAACGCCGGACCTTCGACCAGAAATTGCATGTCGGTTTGGTCGAGGCGGCGGATCGCGGCGCCCGGCCCGGGCGCCCGCGCAAGATCGGCGCCGACATGTTCGACCATGTCCGCACCCAGATCGGCTTGGGCCGCAGCTATGCCTCGCTGGCGCGCGAGCTCAACGTCCACCCCACCACCGTGATGCGGATGGCGGGGCAGATCGACCGGGATTAAGGGGGGATATTTAGCCCTCGCCGGGCGCGCCCGTCCGGGCGCTTGGCCGTGGCCTCAATAGCCGCTGATTCCCCGCGCCACGAATCCCGGATTGAGAAAGCCCGCCTTGCCATAGCGGAAGGGCAGTCCGTCCAGCGTCGTCACGCTGCCGCCCGCCGCCGCCAACACCGCGTGACCGGCGGCGGTGTCCCATTC
Source organism: uncultured Rhodospirillaceae bacterium (assembly GCA_903899885.1). Classification (GTDB taxonomy): domain Bacteria; phylum Pseudomonadota; class Alphaproteobacteria; order Rhodospirillales; family Magnetospirillaceae; genus CAIULK01. The sequence continues at coordinate 15,773 of CAIULK010000055.1, read as the reverse complement.
CGAGGTTGGGCCGAAGCGGGGGTAATAGTCGGCCACTCCCTCGGCGATGCGGCAAAATTTTAATGATGAACCGGCCTGCTCGATCACCGGATCGGTCAAGGGCGCCAGGAATTGGGCCATCGCCTCGGCGTTGGCGTGCGACCGGCTGCCCAGAACCACGGGGGCTTGCGCCGGAATTGGACGGGCCTGGATCGGGTGACGCACGCCGTCGGCGCCGACCCGGCCGGCGGTGCCGGGGCCAGCCCCCGACCACAGCATTGACAGGGCAGGGGCGAAGACCACGCCCGCCCTCGGCACGCCCTCGGCCACCAAGCCGATATTGACGGTAAACTCGCCGTTGCGCTTGATGAATTCCTTGGTGCCGTCCAGCGGGTCGATCAGCCAGAACGGCCCGTCGCCGATCTCGGGGATCCGTCCGGCGCTGGCTTCCTCCTCGGCGACGGCGGGGATGCCGGGAAACAGTTCGGCCAAAATCGGCAGGATAATCGCTTCGGCGCGGCGGTCGGCCTCGGTTACCGGTGAATCGTCGTCCTTGCGCTCGACCGCGAAACCGGTGCGGTAGATTTCCATGATGGCGTCGCCGGCCAGCAGGGCAACGGCCTCCAGCGCGGGCAGGATCAGGGCAGGGTCAATCATGGCTTCCAATCTTATCGACAAGGTTCAGCAGGTGGTCGCGTTCCTCGGGCGTCACCGAACCGCAGATGCAAAAACCGGTGATCCGTTCGCGATAGAACAGTTGGGTGCGGGCGACCGCCACCTCGAACGACCACGCGGTTCCAGCGCGGCGTTCGCGGGCCTCGGCCAGTTCGCGGGAATCGTGGGCGATTTCCTCGGCGAATTCGACGATCCATTTCTCGGCCATGCGGGGCCTCTACTCCTTCAATTCCTCCGCCCGGAAGCGGCTGGCCTTGAAGGTGGCCGAGAAATGCCCGGCGGGCAAGCCCGCCTTGACCTTTAGGTGCATCAAGAATTGCTGTTTATCGGGCAACTGTTCCCAGACCGAGGGCAAGAACAGGGAACGCCGCCCCATATCCTCGATCAGCAGGCCGTCGATGCCGGGCTGCAACTGCGAAAGAAGATCGGATTCGTCACGGAAGTGCATCGGTTCGGGGGCGGTCAGAAGGGACACCGAGAGCATCAAGCCGGGCCATTCCGCCTCCGTAACGGGTGGAAAGCGGGGATCGCGGAACGCGGCTTTAAACGCGTTGTCGAGGACGTCCTCGATCAAGGGCCGCCACGCCAAGGGCGAGCCGATGCAGCCCCGCAAAGTGCCGTCGGACTCTTTCAAGGTCACGAAGACCGCGCCGGTTTGGGCCAGCGCGGTATCGACCACCTTGGGCGGGTGTTCCGGGCTGCCGTGCCTTAAGCCGTGTTCGATCGAGGCGCGCGCCAGGGCCAGCAGTTGGGGGTGAAGCGCGGGCGCCGCCGGCTCGAACAAGGCCCAACTGCCATAGCCGACCACCCGGTCACGGGGTCCGGCGGTGTCGCCGGAATTGCGGACATCAAGGCGTTCGATGGTCATGCCGCGCTGCTTGGCGGCGCGCAGCAACCCCGCCACGGGAACCCGCCCGCAGGCGCTGTTTTGGCCAAACCGCGTGGTGTCGAAGCGTTCGATGGCGGCGACGGTTTCGCCGTCCAAAATCTGGCAATCGTGGTAATTCAAGAAATGCGACAAATCGGTGGAAACCACGATCAGGGTTTCCGGGCCGCCCCAGGCGCGGTCCAGCAGACCCGCCACGTCCTCCTCGCTGGCGTCGCCAATCACCACCGGCACCAATTTGAAATCCGCGAGCAGCGTTTGCAAAAAGGGAACGTGAACCTCGAGCGAGTGTTCCTGCGCGTGGGCGGCGTCCAAAACCCCGGCGGCGGGAAGGTTCAGCAATGGACGAATCACCTCTTGGTCCAGCGGGACCACGCCCAGCGGGGTCGACCAGCCGTCGCCGCCGCCGACCGCGAGGCCCCGGAAGGCCACCCGGTGCGACGGTCCCAGCAGCACGACGCGGCGGATGGTTTCGCGGGCCGGGGTCAGCCGGATATAGGCGTTGGCCGCCACCGGGCCGGAATAAATATAGCCCGCGTGCGGCGCGATCAGCGCCTTGGGCACGGGGCCGTCGTCGGACGGGCGGAACGCTTGCGCCAGGAAACCGGCGATCTGGCGTTCCAGTTCGCCCCGCTCATTGGGGTAAAAGCTGCCGGCCACGGCCGGGGGACGCAGGATGGTCATCCTTGATCTCCGTTAATTGGTCCCGATGTCTTCCGCCAAGGCACGGTCTTCGAAACGTTTCAGTGCCCGCAACGCGTTGGCCAAATCCCGGCGATCGCGCGCTTGCTCCTGCGGCGGGGCTTTGGTGTTTGGAATATGGCGCAGCACCTCGAGCGCATAGCGCGCCGCCATCCGCAAGGTGGTGTTCCGCCGTTCCGCCATGCGCTCGATGGCGGCGATTTCCTCGGCGGGATGGTTTTGGAAGGTTTCGGTCAAATAGGTGTCCATGAATTGACCGCCCTTGTAAAAGCGGCGGGACAGGCCGTCGTCATGGGCGGCGATTTCGATCAGGAAACTATCGACGAACCAGCCCAGCGCGAAATCCGACAGATTGACCCCCGCCTCGGTCTTTTGCAGAAACTCGGTCACAATGGCTTGGTCGTGAACAAGCTGCTGGCGGAATTCCGCGCGGTCTTCCACGTCGGTGGGAGGTTCGGCGCACGCGGCCAGCAAGAAGGCAAGGCCCACGGTCAAAGGGATCGACCGGCGGCGGAACAGCAAGCCAAGGGCAACGCGGGCAAACATACGGGTTCCCAGGTGATCGGACACTGCGGCGAATTATGCGCTTATTCCCGATTGACCGGCAACCGCGATGGGGAGCTTTACCCCTCAAGCACCGCCGCGCGGCGCAGACGGCGCAAGGCCAAGGCGACGCCGCCCAGAATCACCGGCAGCACCGCCAGCGCGGTCAGCTCGGCGTCGAACGGCAGGATTCCCGCCGCTTTCAATCCCTTTGCCGCATAGCTCACCAAGCCCATCAGGTAATAACTGATGGCAACCACCGACAGCCCCTCGACGGTTTCTTGCAGCTTCAGTTGCAGCTTGGCGCGGCGGTTCATCGATTTGAGCAGCTCGCCGTTGCGTTCCTCCAGCGCGATATCCACGCGGGTGCGCAGCAAGTCGCCCGTGCGCGATAACCGTTGGGCCAGCACCTGCTGGCGTTCGGCCGCCGTGGCACAGGTGGTCATCGCCGGGACCAAGCGGCGGTCCATGAATTCGGCGACCATTTGCAGGCCGGGAATGCGGTCCTCGCGCAGTTCGGCGATCCGTTGATCGACGATCGCGTAATAGGCTTGCGCGGCCGATAGGCGGTAGGCGGTGGATGCGTCCAAACGTTCGGACTCGGCGGCCAGACCGGTGAGGCGGTCGAGCAGGTCGCGGTCGTTTTGCTGAACGGCCGGATCGGCGAGGGCCGCCACGATGGCGGTAACGTCGCGTTCGATCCGTCCGACCTCGGCCAGGGTTCGCCGGGCCAACGGAAAGGCCATCGACGCCATCAGGCGATAGGTTTCGATTTCGAACAAACGTTGCACCACCCGGCCGGTCTGGCTGGGGGTCAGGGCCAGGTCGCGCACCAGGATGCGGCCCCAGCCATCGGCATGCAGACGGAAATCGGTCCACACCGAGGCGCTATTACCGGCGATCCGGCTGCCGACCAGGGGATTGCCGTCGAACAAGGCGGTCAAGGCCTCGGGCGCGCGGTCGGTGCGGTCGACCGCCAGGTGAATGGCTGCGATCGCCTTGCCCGGCAGACCGGCCAGCCAGTCGCGCGGCACCAGATCGATGGCCGCCCCCTCGAACGGTGACTCGAACGCATCGAAGCGATAGAAGGTGTAGGTCGAAAATTCGGTGTGACGCTCGAAGCGCATCCGAAGCGCGCCCAAATCGCGCACCGAATGGCTGGTGCCCTCGCCCGGCGGCTCGGCCCCGTGCGGCGCCATCAGTTCGGCCAGATGCTCGCGTTCGGTGGCGGCGTCGCAGCCCTCGCAATGGATGATCGCCAAGTGCGAGGCGCGCAGCGGCACGGCGACCGCCTCGAAGGGACGGGCATGAACCTCGCCCGCCGCGGTCAGGCGGGACTCGTGTTCCGGGATGGGAAGCGCCATATCTTTACCTCCGGGGCGGATCATGCCTTGATGTACACGGGTTTCCCCCCTCCCGCCAACGCGTTTGCCGAGATAGATGCCATGTCCAATGCCCACAGCTTGTTGTTCGACCGTGCCGGGCTTGATCCCAAACGGTTGGAACCGATCATCGGCCGCGCGTTGGCGGGTGCCGATGACGGGGAATTGTTCCTGGAATACCGCCGCTCGGAAAGCTTGGTGCTGGACGACGGACGGATCCGCGATTCCTCGTATGACGCCACCTTGGGGTTCGGGTTGCGCCGGGTGGTCGGCGAGGCGGTCGCCTATGGCCACGGCACCGACGTCACCGAGGCGGGAATCGGGCGGGCCGCCGACACCGTGCGGGCCTTGAACGGCGGATCGGCGGCGATCCCCGCCGGTCACCCGGTTTGCCTGGCGCCGCTGTACTCGGCCGGTGATCCACTGAACGCCTGGAGCTTCGAGGACAAGGTTCGTCTGCTCGAAGGGATCGACGCCGATCTGCGCGGGCGCGATTCCCGGGTGCGCCAGGTCTCGGCCTCGCTTTTGGGCTCGTGGCAGGTGATGGCGATCTTGGGCGCCGACGGGCGGTTGGTCACCGATATTCGGCCGCTGGTGCGCTTGAACGTCTCGGTGGTGCTGGAGCAGGACGGGCGGATGGAAACCGGCGGCCACGGCATCGGCGGCCGCTTCGCCTATGATCTGTTGAGCGACCCCAAGGCGGTGGCGCTTGAGGCGCTGCGCCAAGCCGATGTCAATCTGCGGGCGATTCCCGCCCCGGCGGGCGAGATGACGGTGGTGCTGGGGCCGGGCTGGCCCGGCGTCATGCTGCACGAAGCGGTCGGCCACGGGTTGGAGGGCGATTTCAACCGCAAGGGTACCTCGGCCTTTTCCGGCCGGATCGGCCAGCGGGTGGCCGCCGAAGGGGTCACCGTGATCGACGACGGCACGCTGCCCGACCGCCGGGGCTCGATCACCGTCGATGACGAAGGCACCGCCTCGAACCGCACCGTTCTGATTGAAAACGGCATTTTGGTGGGGTATCTTCAAGACAAGCTCAACGCGCGATTGACGGGAACCGCCAGTACCGGGAACGGCCGCCGTCAGTCCTTCGCCCATCCGCCGCTGCCTCGCATGACCAACACCTTCATGTTGGCCGGGTCGCATGATCCCGGCGAAATCCTGTCTTCCGTGAAGCGGGGGCTGTACGCGGTCAATTTCGGCGGCGGGCAAGTCGATATTACCTCGGGCAAGTTCGTGTTTTCGGCGTCCGAGGCCTATTTGATCGAGGACGGGCGGCTGGGGCCGCCGGTCAAGGGCGCCACGCTGATCGGCAACGGTCCCGACGCCTTGCAACGGGTCCGCATGATCGGCAACGATCTGGCCCTGGACCCGGGGATAGGCACCTGCGGCAAGGATGGCCAAGGCGTGCCGGTGGGGGTTGGGCAGCCGACCTTGTTGATGGACGGATTGACCGTGGGGGGCACGGCGGTACAGGCGTAAGGATGAACGGCGGAAAACGGAGCAAATCCCAGGCGGTTTCGATCGCCACCCGGTTCGAGCAAGCAATGACCGCGTGGCGGGCCGGACGGCCGGCCGAGGCCAGCCGGATCGCGCGCGAGATCGCGTCCGCCGCCCCGAATTTCGGCGGCGCCCATTATCTGATGGGGCTGGTCGATCTGGAGGCGGGCGACGCCGCCTCGGCCTCGGCGCATCTGGCGTGCGCGCTGGAAATCTCGCCCGACGAACCGGCCCTGCATTTCGCGATGGGGCAAGCGCGCGAGCAGACGGGATCGCCGCACGCCGCGATCGTGCATTACCGCAAGGCGTTGACCAAGGCGCCCGATCACGCCTTGGCCAATCTGCGTCTGGCGCATCTGCTGCACGGCATCGGCAAGGGCGACGAGGCGTTGACGCTGGCCGAACGCGCGGTCGCGGTCAATCCGGCCGATAGCGACGCCCGTCACTTTTTGGCCGGGTTGCTGCTGGAGGGCGGCAAAACCGCCCTGGCCGCCGATCATCTGCGCCGTGTGTTGCAAGCCCGGCCCGATTGGCCGGCGGCGTTGAACAATTTCGGTCTGGCGCTGACCCGGCTGGGCCGCTTCGAGGAAGCCGCGATCATCTTGGCGGGCGCCGTGGATCTGTGTCCCCAGCACGGATCGTTCGGCGCCAATCTGGCCGCCTGTCTGCGCGATTTGGGGCGCATCGACGAAGCGCGCGCGCGGGCCGAAGCCGCCGTGCGGGCCGATCCCGCCTGCTGCGACGCCTGGATGGAATTGGGGCTGGCGCGGCGCGCCCAGGGCCACCCGGAAGGGGCCAAGGCGGCGTTCGAGCGCGCCGTCGCCCTGTCGCCCGACCGGATTCCGGCGCACTGGTGCTTGGCGGAAACCTGCCGGGATCTGGGGCAGACCGAACGCGCCATTCAACATTACCGCCATTGCCTGGAGCTGGACCCCGACGACCGCCACGGCGCCGGTTTGGGGCTGGCCTTGGCGGGCGGCGGCGCCTTGCCCGCCCAAGCGCCCGCCGCTTATGTGCGCCAATTGTTCGACGATTACGCCGAACGCTTCGACACCGCGTTGGTGCAAGCCTTGGATTATCGTGCCCCGGCGCTGCTCGACAAGGCGGTGCGGGCGGTTGTGGGCGAGGACGCCGCCGGGCTGGACGTGCTCGATATCGGCTGCGGCACCGGCTTGATGGCGCCCTTGGTGCGGCCGATGGCGCGCCATTTGACCGGGATCGATCTGTCGCCCGCCATGCTGGAACGCGCCCGTGCCCGCGATTTGTACGACGAGTTGGGCGAGGCCGATCTGGTCGATGCCTTGAACGCGCGCCGCGCCGCCGTCGATCTGGTGGTGGCGGCCGATGTCCTGGTCTATGTCGGCGATCTGGAACCGGCCTTGGCGGGGGCTTGGCGGGCCTTGCGCCCCGGCGGGGTCTTCGCTTTCTCGGTCGAGCGGGCGGAGGATGGGGGGGCCGGTTTTCAGCTGGGGCTGAAAAGCCGCTATGCCCACGCCCCCGCATACGTGCGCGCCCGCGCCGAACAGGCCGGATTCGTGATCCGGATTTTGGAGGACGCGGTGCTGCGGCGCGAAAACGGCCGCGATGTCGCGGGCTTGATCACCGTTCTGGTCAAACCGGAGAACCCGAGCTGAGGCGGTCGGGGCTGGATTTGGCCTGTTTCTTCAACACCGCGATCAGTTCCCCCGCTTCCTCGACCGACGGCAAGGAATGGCCGGGCGGAAGATGCACCAGGGCCGCCGAAACCGACATCAGCGGGAATTTCTGAACCTGTCCGCCGCGGTCATTGCCGCTTAGCCAGCCACGGCGGCGGGTTTCCTCGTCGTAGAAGCATTCGACGTCGCGGTGGAACGAATCGACCAGGCGGGCGCACAGGGCCTGGACCTCGGTAAAGCCCAGTCCCTTGAATCCGGTGAAGAAATCGTCGCCGCCGACATGGCCGACGAATCCGCTGTCGCGCGGCACGGTTTTGGTCAGCAGTTCGGCGAACATCAAGATCGCCCGGTCACCGAGGCGGAAACCGTAATGGTCGTTGAACGGCTTGAAATTGTCGAAATCGAAATAGACCAGCACCACCTCGGTCCCGGACTCGGCCAAGGCCCGCGAGACGTAGTCGTGAATCATGGTATTGCCGGGCAGCTGGGTCAACGGATTCTGATCGCGCGCGACCGCCAGATTTTTTTCGTTGATGATCCGCAGCAAGGATTGCGCCGATAGGAAGCCGACATAGCGCATTTGATCGACGATGATGATTCCCTCGGAATTCTCGACCGCCGAATAGACTTCCAAGATGTGTTCGGCCTTGGTGTTGATATCGGCCACCGGGCAATGCGACACGAAATCCTTGAGCGTGTGGCCATAGGCGCGGTTGCGGATCAGGTCCTTGCCGAACGGCGAATAGGCGTAGGTTTTCAAATCCGACTCGCGCACGATCCCCACCGGCTCGCCCGAGACGTCGATGACCGGAAAGAAGGTCGCGGTTTTATCGACGCGGAACCGCAGGAAGACCTGCTCCATCGGGGTGTCCAGGGTCAAGGGCGGAATATAGTGGATTTGGTCGCCGACCAATTTCTGGTCCGTCACCGTTTTCCGGCGTTCGCGCAAGGACAGGGCTGCGATCGGGTCGTAAACGCCCTTCAGCCGGTTGGTGTCGATCTGCGGCCGATCGACCAGATAGCCTTGCAGCAGGTCGCAGCCGATCGCCTTGCAGACCGCGAATTCCTGTTCGTTCTCGACGCCCTCGGCGACCACCACGACGTTGAGAAGATGGGCAATGTGAACGATTTGAGCCAGGAACAGCCGCTTGCGGGCATCGACGGCGATATCGGCGACGAAGAACCGGTCGATCTTCAGGAAATCCGGTTCCGAAAAATACAGCATCTGCAATCCGGCGAACCCGGTGCCGAAATCGTCGATGGCCAGGCGGAAACCCGCGCGCTTGTATTGGGTCAAGACCTGCGCCGCATGGGCCGACGGGCTAAAGGGATGGCGTTCGCTGAGTTCCAGGACGACTTGGCTGGTGGCAATCCCGTGTCTTTTCGCGGCGTCCTTGGTGCGTTGCACGTGGTCTTGGGCGGGATCGAGGGCACGCGTATCCATGTTCAAGAACAAACGGCCGCGCCGGGTGGGTTCGATTTCAGCGAATTTGGTCAAAGCCATTTCGCGAATCAGGGCCTCGATGTCGGGCAGCAATCCCCGGACGTGGCAGTCATCGAAAAACTCGCCGATCGAGGCCGCGCCCAAGGCGTCGGTGCCGCGCAGCAAGGCCTCGAACCCAAAGACCACCCCGGTGTGGATGTTGACGATCGGCTGCAACGCGATGTCGAGATGGGCGGAGATTCCGTCCCAAACCTCGATGCCCCGCCAGGGGGCCGAAAGCGCCTCGGTCGATGCGTACATGGGCTTTGCCCTCCTTCCCGCGCCCTTGATTGGCGCTGCTGGGCCGGGAAGAGTCAATCGGGTGGCGGGCGATTCCACGCAATGTTCACGGAACGGAAAAGGCGGTCCCTTGACGGCGGGGGGCTTTGAAAACACACTGCCACGATGAGTGATTCGCATGACATCGGCGCGGGCGGGCTTGATCTGATCGCCCACATGACCGGCGCCTTCGCGCGCTCGCAGGATATCGAGGAAACCCTGCGTCTGGGGCTGGCCGACATCACGGTGGCGCTGGGGGCCGAGGCCGCGTCGCTGTTCCTTTTGGAGGATCGCGCGCTGGTCTGCCGCGCCTGTGTCGGGCCGGTCGATGTCACCGGGTTGCGATTGCCGCCGGGCTCGGGGATCGTCTGGAAGGTGGTCGAGGAAAATGCCTGCCGTTTGGTCCACGACACCAGCCGGGACCCCGATTTCACCGGCCGGGTCGATGCCAGCACCGGCTTTACCACCCGCTCGATCCTGTGCGCGCCGTTGTCGGTGCGAAACGAATGTCTGGGCGCCATCGAGCTGTTCAATAAACGCGGCGCCGATGGATTCGACGAGGGCGATCGTCATCTGGTCGAAACGCTGGCCGCCTCGGCCGCCCTGGCGCTGGTCAACGCCCGCATGGCGGCGCAGTTGGCCGAACGCGAGGCCTTGAAGCGCGAGCTGGCCTTGGCCGCCGACATTCAGCGCGGCATGCTGCCGCCCCCGGCGGACGCGGGTTTTCCGATCCACGGTTTGAACCTTCCCGCCCGTGGGGTGTCGGGCGATTTCTACGATATCGTGCCCTTGGCCGATGGCCGCATCGCGTTCGCCATCGGCGACGTATCGGGCAAGGGAATGGACGCCGCCATGCTGATGGCGCGCACCGCCAGCCTGTTCCGCTGTTTGGCCAAACGCATTTTGGAACCCGGGCGTCTGTTGGCCGCGATCGACGCGGAACTGTGCGAGACCGGAAATTCCGGCAAGTTCGTCACCATGCTGGCCGGGGTGTTCGATCCCAAGGCCCGCACCGCCGTTCTGGCCAATGCCGGGCACGAACCGCCGCTGGTGGTCAAGGACGGCGAGGTCACCGCGCTGGATTTCGGACTGCCGCCCCTGGGCATCATGCCCGAGCTGTTCGCCGCCGGGTGCCCGGAACGGACGGTGGATTTAAGCGGCGCGCGCTTGGTGCTGTTGACCGACGGGGTGACCGAGGCCAAGGACGAAAACGGCGCCATGCTGGGAGCCGACGGCGCGCTGGCGTTGCTGGCCAATTGTTCGGGACCCGACGGGATGATGGACTTTGGACTGGCCTTCCTGGCGCGCTATCCGGTGCCGCAGGATGATGCCACCGTCGTGATCATCGGCGGTCCTTGAGGCTCGTCGTCGCGGCATGGCAGTCATCATGTCTTCAGCGGGCTGACAAAAATTCATGCGATTTAGATCATTACAGGTATTGCGCGCCGTTGCGGCGCTTGGCGTGGTGCTGTTTCACATAAGTGGCAACGTTTCCGCCTACGGATGGGCTTCCATTGTGTTGCCGCATCTCTCTCGATATGGGGATGCCGGTGTCGATATCTTCTTCATTATCTCCGGTTTTGTCATTGCATATGGTAACCACGGAAAACCGCGGGGATTTCATTCGGCACGAACATTCATGATGGCGCGCGTCGCGCGCATCGTGCCGTTGTATTGGGTGCTTACGCTACTCTTCGTTGCGCTTCTCGAAATCGTGCCGAACGTTTTCACGCATGCGCGATTGAATTTCTGGAACGTGGTTGCGTCGTTTTTATTCCTTCCCGCCATCAACTGGGCGGGAATCATTGCCCCGGTGATTGACGTTGGTTGGACGCTTAATTACGAGGCGTGGTTCTACGGGGTGTTCGCCGTGGCGATGTGCATCACGCGCCGCCCGTTGGTTGCCGTTGCGGCATTTTTCGGCCTAACCTCGCTTCTGCGGTTTGCGCCCGGATCTAGCGTGCCGTTCCTGTTTTATACGGACCCGATCGTGCTTGAATTTGTCGCTGGCTGCGGGATAGGGACCTACCATGCCAAGGGAAAAGGTTTCTCACCCCGGATGTCCCTGGCAATCCTGTTCGGTGTTCTTGCCGTCATGCTCCTATACGGGCCGATGCTGAATAATAATCGGATTATTGTATCCGGAGTGCCCGCGCTCGCCCTTGTAATTTCCGTTCTTGCCCTGGAATCCAAAATTCGATGGAGCCGGTTCCTGTGTAATCTGGGCGATGCGTCCTACTCTCTTTACCTAACACAGGTATTTTCGGTCCCGTTCACATTGAAGCTGCTTCAAATGATCGACCGGCAGCGTCTGTTGGCGGGGGATCTTGTCTCGGTGGTGGTGACGATCGTTGCGATTGCCGCGGGATTCGCGTGCCACGAACTGGTGGAGCGGCCGGGGATGCGGCTGACGAATCGTCGCTGACGCGGCTTTGTCGCCGGGGGTGCCAGCTACCGGATAACAAAGCCTTGCGAGCGGAGATAACCCGCGGTTTTTTCCGGGTCCGGTTCGGGGAACCCCGCCTGGATCATTTGGGTCAGCCCAGGGGCTTGCAGCATGTCGTCAAGCGCGAGTTTCAGGCACTGGCCATAGGCCGGCGACAGGCTGGAGTCGAGGTTGAGCACCGACGGCGATTGATAGGACTTGATGAAGCTGCCGATCGGATAGCCCTCCGAGGTATTGGCATCGATCGCGCACATGATCTTGTAGGTCGAATCCATCCGGTTCCAGGTCGCCTTGCCGCTGATGCGGGCGATGATGTGCGGCCGGATATCGGGCCGGTTGGCGGCGCCGTGGGCGAAGGCCTTGCCGAACAGCGCCAGCGCCGCCCGCTCCATCGCCTCGCCCTCGTGGATCTTGGTTTCCTCGCGGCTGACCCGGTTGATCTCGTAGCTCAGCAGGCGATCCTTGTCGGACTGGGTCACCACCAGCAACACGCGCCCACGCAACGGCAGCGAGGCGCCGGGAGGGGCGGTCACCGTCAGTTGATCCGGTTGCGGCAGATCGGCACCGACAAGGCATCCGGTCAAAAGCAGACACAGCACCACGGGGATCATCTTCATCGGAGTTAGTCCTTGATCAGATCCTGAACGAACTTGGGCAGCGCGAAGGCCGCTTGGTGAAGCTCGGGGGTATAATAGCGGGTTGTCACCGGCGCCGCCAGGAAACGGGCGCGCAGGGTTTCCACGCTTTCGGCGCGCGGACGCGGCGATTTCGATGCCCATCCCAAAGCCATGAACCCGCCGACATAGGTCGGGACCGCCGCCAGGAAAAAGCCGACATCGGCGAAATGCGGTTTGCGCCGCCGGTAGGTTTGGGTGACCTCGTCGCCCTGCAAAAAGGGCACGCCGTTCTGGTTGACGACGATGCCCTCGTCGGTCAGGCAACGGGCGCAGTCCTTGTAAAAGGCCTCGCTGAACAAAACCTCGCCGGGGCCGATCGGGTCGGTCGAATCGACGACGATCAGGTCGAACTTGCGATCGGTGGCGCGCATGAATTCGATGCCGTCGGTGATGATGATTTCGGTGCGCGGATCATCGAAGGCGCCGTTCGACACCGAGGGCAAATATTCGCGGCAGAAATCAACCACGGCGCCGTCGATTTCGACCAGAACGGCCTGTTCGATGCCGGGGTGCTTCAAGATCTCACGCAGCATGCCGCCGTCGCCGCCACCGACCACACAGGCGGTGCGGACAGCCCCGTGCGCATAGATCGGCAAATGGGCCAGCATCTCGTGATAGACGAATTCGTCGCCGGTGGTGACCTGGATCACACCGTCAAGGGTGAGCACCCGGCCGAAGCCGGGTGTCTCGAACAAGACGATATCTTGTAATCCGTCCGTGGAGCGGTACAACTCGCGGCTGACCAGGAAGCTTTGTTGCCAATGGTCGTACAGCCGCTCGCGGTACCAGGCCGGGGTCACGGAATCAACCCGCGCTTGTTTTCGGCCAAGGTCACGGTGGCGGGGGTAAACGCCTGTTTCAGAACGGGAATGGCCTTGTAAGGGTCGCATTCGCCGCACATGAAGACGTCCAACGCCGCATAGCCGCGTTCAGGCCAGCTGTGGATCGAAATGTGGCTTTCAGCCAGCACCAACACGCCCGAAATCCCGCCGTTGGGCTGGAAATGGTGCAAATGGCAGTGCAGAATCGTGGCTCCGGCTACCGTGGCGCAATGCCGCAGCGTATCCTCGACCAGATCAATGTCATCGAGTCTGGAAGCGCCCCAGAGGTCGATCAGTAGATGCGTCCCCGCGAATTTCACGCCGTCGCGCGTTACATAGTAGTCTTTGCCGTTGTCGATGGCAGGCCAAGCCTGCCCTTCTTCGTTGGCGGCGGTAACAGTTTCGCCTAGGGTTTTCCTCGGAGTAGTTCCCGAGTGCATCCCCAGATTGGCGGCCAGAGCGTGTACCATAGCTCCCCTCCAAACCAGTAGATGGACCAAGAAAAGGAACAGGGGGTATCTCTCAAAACCCCCCCCGGCACAAGTGAATTTTACAAATCCTTATTCTTTTTTTCCGTCAAGGGGCAATCCTCACGGGAACGAGCATTGCCCGCGGTGGCGCAAAAGATGGTCGGCCAGCACGGCGGCCAGCATCGCCTCGGCGACCGGAACGGCACGGATGGCGACACACGGATCGTGGCGCCCCTTGGTGATGACCTCGACCTCGGCGCCGCCACGATCGACGCTGCGGGTGGGAATCAGGATCGAGCTGGTCGGTTTGACCGCCAAGCGGACCACCACGTCCTGGCCGGTCGACAGGCCGCCCAGAATGCCGCCCGCGTGATTGGCCAGGAACAGGGTTTCACCGTTGTTTCCGGCCCGCATTTCGTCGGCGTTGTCCTCGCCGAACAATTCGGCCGCCCGGAAACCGTCGCCGATTTCCACGCCCTTGACCGCGTTGATGCTCATCATCGCCTTGGCGATGTCGGCGTCGAGTTTGTCATAGACCGGGCAGCCCAGCCCGACCGGCACGTTCGAGGCGACCACCTCGACCACGCCGCCGACCGACGAGCCGCGCTTGCGCACGCCGTCCAGAAACTCCTCCCACACCGGCACGGTCGCCGCATCCGGGCACCAAAAGGAATTTTCGGCGGTTTCGCCCCACACCCAGCGGTTCCGGTCGATGGCGTGCGGCCCCATCTGAACCATCGCTCCCCGAATGGTCACGCCGCCCGCCACCACGTGATCCAGAATGACCCGGGCCACCGCGCCCGCCGCCACCCGCATCGCGGTTTCGCGGGCCGAGGAACGGCCGCCGCCCCTGTAATCGCGAATGCCGTATTTTTGCTCGTACACCCAGTCGGCATGGCCGGGACGGAAGGTGTCCTTGACCCCGGAATAATCGTGCGAGCGTTGATCGGTGTTGTCGATCATCAGGCCGATCGAGGTGCCGGTGGTCATGCCCTCGAACACCCCCGACAGGATGCGGACCGCATCCTCTTCCTGGCGTTGGGTGGTGAAACGGTTTTGGCCGGGCCTGCGGCGGTCGAGATAGGGTTGAATGTCGGCTTCCGACAAGGGCAGACGAGGCGGCACGCCATCGATCACGCAGCCGATTGCCGGCCCGTGGCTTTCGCCGAAGGTCGTGAAGCGAAAGCTGTGGCCGAAGCCGTTGCCCGACACCGCGCTTAATCCTTCGCGGTGGAAATATCCGGCGCGTCCTTGGCCTTCATGCCGACCACGTGATAGCCGCAATCGACATGATGGTTCTCGCCGCTGACCCCCGACGACAGATCGCTGAGCAGATACATCCCGGCCCCGGCGATGTCGTCGAGCGTGACGTTGCGCTTCATCGGGCTGTTGTATTGGTTCCACTTCAAGATATAGCGGAAATCGCCGATGCCCGAGGCGGCGAGGGTCTTGATCGGACCGGCCGACAGCGCGTTGACGCGGATGTTTTGCGGCCCCAGGTCGCACGCCAGATAGCGCACGCTGGCCTCCAACGCCGATTTGGCGACCCCCATCACGTTGTAATGCGGCATCACCCGTTCGGCGCCCAAATAGGTCAGGGTCAGCAAGCTGCCGCCCTGGTCCATCAGATCGGCGGCGCGGCGCGCCACCGAGGTGAAGGAATACACCGAGATGTGCATCGACTTCAGGAAGTTGTCGAGCGAGGTGTCGGCGTAACGGCCGCGCAATTCGTCCTTGTCGGAATAGCCGATGGCATGCACCAGGAAATCCAGGCGGCCCCATTTCTTCTTGATCTTGGCGAAGGCCTTGTCGATCGACTCTTCATCGCCGACATCGCAGGGCAGCAAGATATCGGACCCGACTTCCTCGACCAGCGGGCGGACGCGCTTCTCCAGCGCCTCGCCCTGATAGGTGAAGGCCAGCTCGGCGCCATGCTGATGGCACAGGCGGGCAATGCCCCAGGCGATCGAGCGATCGTTGGCGACGCCCATGATAAGCCCCTTCTTGCCGGACATCAGGGGGGCAGGGGTTGTCATCGAGGGTCCTCATCGGGCTGTGATTGGGCGGGCGCATCCTACACGAAACGCCAAGCCGGGGCCAAGCACAACGCGGCGGATGGAAAACAAGGCCTTTAAAACCCGGATTTCCCAGATGACCGAGCCATTTCGTGACGTCCATCGCTTATTATGCTATATAAATCAATGTGATGACGGTTGCTGGAGCGGGTCAAAATGGACATGGCAGCGGGTGAATCGGAATCGGCTGATCTTCGGGT
>CAIULK010000054.1 GCA_903899885.1 uncultured Rhodospirillaceae bacterium | reverse complement strand
CAAAGGAGACTGAAGGTATGGTTCGACCCAGCGAAAAGGTCGCCACGGGATTTTACCGGGGCCTCACCAACGGCCAGTGCGAATTCCTGCCTTGCCACCCGGGCGTGGATAGGGAGTTCAACTGTCTGTTCTGCTACTGCCCACTGGTGTTCCTCAAATGCCCGGGGTCGTACAAGACCTTCGAAGACAAGAACGGCTTGACCCGCAAGGACTGCAGCGGCTGCACCCTGCCGCACGACGGATACGAGCGGTCTTGGAAGTTCATCCAGCTTTGGCTGGGCAAACTCCAGCCCTGGGATGGCGGCCCCAGCCGCCGTGACGTTCCCGCCGGCACGGAGGAATCATGACGGCGCTACGGTGGCGGGATGTCACGCTCTGCAAGCGGGGCCGCCGGATCCTCGACGGCGTCTCCCTGTCGGCGGGACGGGGCGAAGTGCTGGGCATCATCGGGCCGAACGGCGCCGGCAAGACGGCGTTGCTGCGCTGCGCCGCCGGACTGGAAGGGCGGGAGCACGGGCATCATGTCGAGATCGGCGGCGTCGCGGCGGTCAGCCTTTCCTCGTCCGCCCGCGCTCGGGCCATGGCCTACCTCCCACAACAGGCGGAAGCCGCGTGGCCGATCACCGCCGCCGATGCGGTGGCCCTCGGCCGCCTGCCCCATGGCGGCGCCGGAACCGAAGCGGACCGCCGAGCCGTGGCCGACGCCCTCGACGCGGTGGGGGCGTCGGAGTTCTCGCAGCGGTCGCTCTCCACCTTGTCGGGTGGCGAACGCGCCCTGGTGCTGCTCGCCCGCGCCCTAGCGGTCGAGACCGACGTCTTGCTGCTGGACGAGCCAGCCGCCGCCCTCGATCCCCATCACCAGTTGGCGGTCATGGACCTTCTCCGCCGCCTGGCGACCGAGGGCCGGACGGTGTGCGTCGTCTTGCACGATCTCTCCCTCGCGGCCCGGTTCTGCCATCGCGTCGCGGTCCTTCATGCCGGTCGTCTGGTCGCCGAAGGCGCGCCGGAGAGCACCTTGACCGATGCCCTCTTGGGGCGGGTGTATGCCATCCGTGGAGTGCGCGACCAGATCGATGGCGCCCATCTGCTGGTGCCATGGGAACGGCTGCCGCCGCCGCCGGGGACATAGGCATGGACGCCGCCGCCGCCTTTCCATGGACTGCCGGAGACGTCGCCCCTCGGCGCACCGGGGAGCGGCGGACGATTCCTGGTCTTGGATGGATGGCGTCGATCCTCCTGCACGGCGCGGTGCTGGCCGGCGTCGCGGAATGGAAGGGAGATCGGGCGGACGCGCCCTCGGCCATGGAGGTGTCCGTCCTGCTCGAGAGGATGCCGGACGCTCCGGCAGCCGTCACACAGCCGTCGGTGCCGCCGTCGTCCTCCGCCAAGCCACAGGTGGACCCTTCTCGTCGCCGAAGCGAACCGCCGCCGTATCCAGCCATCTCCGCGAAGACCGCTCCGGCACCCGTTCTCCAGTCGGCCCCGGGTATGGAGCCGTCCACCGTGCCAATCGACTCATCGGGAGGCGGCTCTCCGGGCACCAAGGGCGACACCTCTGACGGAGGGATCAGCCTCGCCGGGACAGGAATGGCGTCGGATGCCCAGGCCATGCCCTCTCCCAACAATCCGGTCCCGACCTACCCGGTATCCGCGCGCCGAGCCGGACGGGAGGGGAGAACGGTGCTTGCCGTGATCGTGGCGCCGAACGGAGACTGCATGGACATTGAAGTCGTAGAGAGCAGCGGTACGCCGTCCTTGGACGAGGCGGCCGCTACGGCGGTTCGGCGATGGCGCTTCACTCCAGCACTTCGGGCGGGGCGGGCGGTGGAGGCGACGATCCGAGTGCCCGTAGTGTTTCGGCTGACCGAGGCGTCATGACGTGGACTTGCCCGGAAAGAGTGGAGAGCGTTTCTCGCGTTATGCGGCTTCGGCCTCGAAGCGGCATGGGCTTTTATACCCGAGGGCGGAATGCCGCCGGACGGGATTGTAGAAGCCGT
>CAIULK010000053.1 GCA_903899885.1 uncultured Rhodospirillaceae bacterium | reverse complement strand
TAGCCCCAACATGGACCCCCGCCTTCGCGGGGGTGACGAGGTAGGACATTGAGCGCGAGCGTCCGCTCGCTTGGCCGCGACCGCGTCATGATTTAGGGGGAATCGAAAAGGTTGGTGATCCCGCTGGGACTCGAACCCAGGACAACCAGATTAAAAGTCCGGTGCTCTACCATCTGAGCTACGGGATCGCCGAAAGAAGGCGCGCACCATAAGCGCGCCACCCCCATCGGTCAAGCACTATTACTTTACGTCGGCCGCCACGCGCATGCGGATGATTTTGTCCGGGCGCGACACCAAGCCATTGTTGCTGGCGTCGCCCTTGGCGATCTTATCGACGTTTTCCATCCCCTCGATCACCTTGCCCCACACGGTATAGTTCCCGTCCAGACTGGGCGCCGAGCCCAGCATGATGAAGAACTGCGAATCGGCGCTGTTGGGCAGCCCCGAACGGGCCATGCCAACCACCCCGCGCACGAACGGCTCGCCCGAGAATTCGGCCCGCAGCTTCTGACCGGAACCGCCGGTGCCGGTGCCGGTGGGATCACCGCCCTGGGCCATGAAGTTGGCGATCACCCGGTGAAACGGCGTGCCGTCGTAGAAATTCTTGCGGACCAATTCCTTGATCCGCGCCACATGGTTGGGGGCCAGATCGGGGCGCATCTCGATCACCACCCGGCCGCCGGACAGATCCAGAAACAGGGTGTTTTCCGGGTCGAAGGCAAAAGCGGGACGCGCCACCAGCAGGAATACCGCGGCGGCAATCGACAAGATCAGGCGAATGCGATTCATGGGCTCATTCCTTTACGTCGGCGGCGACCCGCAGGCTGATGATCCGATCTGGGTCATCGACCGCACCGTTATCGTCCGAATCGCCCTTTTTGATGGCATCGACATGGTCCATGCCTTCCGACACTTGGCCCCAGACGGTGTATTTGCCGTTCAGGTGCGAGGCCGGGGCGAACATGATGAAGAACTGGCTGTCAGCCGAATCCGGGTTGGCGGTGCGGGCCATCGAACAGGTGCCGCGCACGTGCTTCTCCTTCGAGAATTCCGCCTTCAGATAATTGCCGGACCCGCCGGTGCCGGTGCCGGTCGGATCACCGCCCTGGGCCATGAAGCCCGGGATCACCCGATGGAACGGCGTGCCGTCGTAAAAGCCCTTGCGGGCCAAGTCCTTGATCTGGGCGACATGCTTGGGCGCCAAATCGGGACGCAGCGTAATCACCACGCGGCCGCTTTTCAGATCCATATACAGCGTATTCTCAGCGTCCATCGCTCACCCCTTTTTCTTGCCCCTCGCCGGGCGGGCGCGTCCGCGCCCTTGGCCGCGGCCGCGATGGCCGCTGAATGGTTAATTAAAACTTCGCCCGCAACCGGGCGTGCACGGCGGGACTGACGAAGGGAGCGATATCGCCGCCCAACCGCCCGATTTCCTTGACGAAGCGCGACGAAATGAATTGGCAGCGTTCCGAGGCCATCAAGAACACCGTCTCGATCTCGGGCGCCAAACGCGCGTTCATTCCGGCCATCTGGAATTCGTACTCGAAATCCGACACCGCCCTCAAGCCCCGAACGATGATATGCGCGCCGCACTCGGCGACGAAATCGACCAGCAGCGTGCCGAAGGGCCGGACCTCGACCGTGGAAAACCCGGCCAGTTCCTCGGTGACCATCGCCACCCGCTCGTCCAGGCTGAACAGCGGCCCCTTGCCTGCGTTGGCGGCAACCGCCACGATCAGGCGGTCGGCGAACCGTTCCGCCCGCGAGATGATATCCATGTGACCGGCGGTGATCGGGTCGAAGGTGCCGGGATAGACGGCGACGCGGTCACTCATCGGTGTCGTCTCCGCCACCTTCCTCCGCGCCATCGCCGTCCTCGGACTCGTCGCCGGACCCGTTCAGGTCGCACAGCCGCGCGGCCGAAACCACGCGTTCATCGTCGGCGGTGCGCAGCAGGGTAACCCCCTGGGTACGGCGTCCGGCGATGCGGATATCGTCAACCGGCATGCGGATCAAGGTGGCCGCGTCGGTGACCAGCATGATTTCGTCGTCGGGACCGACCGGGAACGAGGCGATGACCGGACCGTTGCGCTCGGTCATGTCGATATTGCCGATCCCCTGCCCGCCGCGCCCGGTCACCCGGTATTCATAGGCCGAGGTGCGCTTGCCGAAGCCGTTTTCGGTGATGGTGAGGATAACCTCCTCCAACGCCGCCATCTGTTCCGACTGTTCCGCCGGCAAGTCGCCGCGCAGGAAGGCATCGCGGGTTTCGCTGTCGAATTCGGCATGTTTCAGGATCGACAGGCCGATCACCTCGTCGCCCTCTTTCAAGCGGATGCCGCGCACGCCGGTCGAATCGCGGCCCTTGAAGACGCGGACATCCGACACCGGGAAGCGGATCGCCACGCCCTGGCGGGTGGCCAGCAGCACGTCGTCGGCGTCCGAACAGGTCGATACCGCGATCAGGCGTTCCGAGCCGGTCGCTTCATGGCGATCTTGCCGTTCGAGCGGATATCGATGAAGTCGGACAGCTGATTGCGCCGCACGTCGCCCGCCGAGGTGGCGAACATCACGTTCAGATCGGCCCAACCGGCCTCGTCCTCGGGCATCGGCATGATGGTGGAAATGGTTTCGTCGCCCTTCAAGGGCAGCAGATTGACCAGCGCCTTGCCGCGCGCCTGCGGCGTGCCCAAGGGCAGCCGGTAGACCTTCATCTTATAGGCGATGCCGGTCGAGGAGAAGAACAGCACCGGCGTGTGGGTATTGACCACGAACACCTGGGTCAGGAAATCCTCGCTCTTGATCGCCATGCCGGAGCGGCCCTTGCCGCCGCGCTTCTGGGCGCGGTAGGCCGACAGCGGCACCCGCTTGATGTAGCCGGTGTTGGTCACCGTCACCACCATGTCCTCGCGGGCGATCAGGTCCTCGATATCGGCTTCGAATTCGTT
>CAIULK010000052.1 GCA_903899885.1 uncultured Rhodospirillaceae bacterium | reverse complement strand
ACCTACGACCAACTTATCCAGGCACTCGGCGACATATGCGATCTCTTCGAGCCCCAAGAGTGCTGGAACTTCTTTAAGGCCGCCGGATATGCGCCATATTAAACGCAAACCGCTTTAGCCCAACACCCCCCAAAACATCCGAATCGACGTAAACCCTAAAAACACCGCGAAGATGCGTTTGAGCAGCTTGGTGTCCATCTTGTGCGCGAGGCGAGCGCCGAAGGGGGCGGCGAGAACCGAGGCCGGGGCAATCAGCAGCAGCCCGACCAAGCTGACATAACCCAGCGACAAGGGCGGCAACCCGGCCGCCCCGAAACCGCCCGCCATGAAGCCGAGCGTTCCCGGCACCCCGATCATGAAGCCGGTGGCCGCCGCCGTGCCCACCGCGCGGTGGGCGGGGGCGCCGTACATCGTCATCACCGGCACGGTCATCGTGCCGCCACCGATTCCCATCATCGCCGACAAGGCCCCGATGGTGCCGCCGATGGCGATCTTGCGCCAGCCGTCGGGCATCCGCTCGCCCAACGTCCAATGCGGGCTGCCGAACGATATTTGCAGCGCCACCACCAGCGCCACCGTGGCGAAAATCAGGGTCAAGGCCGGTCCCTTGGCGAACGACGCGATCGCCGAACCCGCCAGCACACCGACAATGATCACCGGACCATAGCGTTTTAGAAAATCCCGGTCGACCGTGCCCTTGCGGTAATGCGCCGCCGTGGACGACCACGCGGTCGCCACGATGGTCGCCAGCGAGGTGCCCACCGCCAGCTTCATCCGCACCGCCTCGTCGATCCCCAACGCGGTGAACAGGTGAAACAAGACCGGCACGACGACGATGCCGCCGCCCACCCCCAGCAACCCGGCGATGATCCCGGCGACCATCCCGGCCCCCAGCAACGGCAGAACGAACGGAAGCAAAACGGTGATATCGAGGCCCATGGTGGGTACACCAGCTGGAGAAAACCCGGGAACGATACCGATTCGCGCCAAGCCTTGCTATACTGCTCCATCCGTATTTTTAGGGGGACAGCCATGTCGAGCGGCCCGACACCGGAACAGGTGGCCGAATATCTGGTACGCAAGCTGGAACAAACCATCCGCGACAATCGATCGGACAAGGGCATGTCGTTTTCGACATGGCAAACCATCGCGCGCGAAGAGGTCACCAATGCGCTTAGGGCGCACGAACGCCGCCAGGGGCGGCAAGCCTTGGGCTATGCCCGGATGGCCCTGATCGGCGCCACCTCGGTGGTGACGATTGGCTTTTGGGGGGCGGTGGTCTCGGTCGATCGCGCTTGGGGTGGACCGGCAGCCGTGGCCGCCACACTGGCGGGCGCCGTGCTGTTCGCGGTCGCCGCCCATTGGGGCGTGTTGCGGGCCGCCGGGGCGTGGGCGAAAAAGCGCCGCGCCGAACGGTTGACCAAGATCGAGGAAATCGATCGCCGCATCAAACGCATGGAAGCCGAAATGCGCAAAAAGCAGGACCGGCTCAAGGACAAGATGGAGGAGGTCGGCGAACTTTAGGCAATTTTAAGGTCTTCTCGCCGGACCAATCCGCCCCTATAGTAAGCCACCTAGTTTTGCGCCCAGGGGGGGGAGGGCAACCCTTGAACCTTCGCGACAACGTCGAATCCTTCGACATTCTCTTGGT
>CAIULK010000051.1 GCA_903899885.1 uncultured Rhodospirillaceae bacterium | reverse complement strand
TATTACGGCAGGGCCCAGCAGTTTGAGGGCCTCGAACGCTGGGGCCAGCGGCTTGCCGCGGTTGCCCGCGATTTTCCGTCCGATTCCGCCGTCCGGCTGTGTGAGGCCATGGCCGCCTTAAACGCGATCACGGATTACGGCAGGGCCCGGCGGTTCGAGGACCTCGAACGCTGGGGCGAGCGGCTTGCCACCGTTACACGCGATTTTCCGTCCGATCCCGCCCTCCGGCTGCGCGAGGCCAAGGCCGCCGACAACGCGATCTTTTACTATGACAAGGCTGCCTTATCGACCTCGCCCGCCGGGCGGGCTTGGCGGCGCCGGTTGGCGCTGGCCGCCCGTGATTTTCCTCATACCGATGGGATTCAGTCCATCGCCGCAAAATTTGGCCTCACCTTCGCCAACCAGCTTGTCCGCAACTGGCCCCACGGCGCGCCGCCCGGCTGGCGCTAGTCGGCAATCCAAGTCTTGCCAAGACCGCCGGGCGCTCGTATTTTCGCCCTCCGCGACACATTAACCCATTGATAGGACGTGCCATGCCGTTCATTGCTGATAGGTTGTCGGCCATCAAGCCGTCGCCGACCATCGCCGTGTCCCAAAAGGCCGCCGAGCTGAAGGCGCAGGGGGTCGATGTTATCGGCCTGGGCGCCGGCGAGCCGGATTTCGACACTCCCGACCATATCAAGGCTGCCGCCAAGGCCGCGATGGACCGGGGCGAAACCAAATACACCGCGCCGGCCGGAACGCCCGCCCTGCGCAAGGCGATCTGCGATAAATTCAAGCGCGAGAACGGCCTGACCTATACCCCCGATCAAGTGACCGTGGGTGTGGGCGGCAAGGGCGTGATTTTCAACGCCTTCATGGCCACCATCAATCCCGGCGACGAAGTGATCGTGCCCGCCCCCTATTGGGTGAGCTATCCCGACATCGCCTTGATGTTCGGCGGCAAGCCGGTTTTCGTGCCCTGTCCGGAGGAGGCGGGTTTCAAGCTGTCGGCCAAGGATCTCGACGCCGCGATTAGCCCCAAGACCAAGTGGCTGGTGTTGAACTCGCCCTCGAACCCGACCGGGGCCGCCTATTCCTGGGACGAGATGAAGGCGCTGACCGACGTGCTGCTGAAGCACCCGCATGTTTGGATCATGTCCGACGACATGTACGAACATCTGGTCTATGACGGCTTCAAATTCTGCACGCCCGCCCAGGTCGAGCCGAAATTGTATGACCGCACGCTGACCATGAACGGCGTGTCGAAGGCCTATGCGATGACCGGCTGGCGCGTTGGTTATGCCGCCGGGCCGATCGCCTTGATCAAGGCGATCAACATGATTCAGTCGCAGTCGGTGACCCACACCGCCTCGATCAGCCAGGCCGCCGCCGTCGAGGCGCTGAACGGCACCCAGGACTTCATCCCCAAGAACGCCGAGATCTTCAAGGCCCGGCGCGATCTGGTGGTGCGGTTGCTGAACGAATGCCCTGGCCTGACCTGCAAGACGCCGGAAGGTGCCTTCTATGTCTATCCATCCTGCGCGGGCGTGATCGGCAAGAAGACCGCCGACGGCAAGGTCATCGCGAGCGATTCCGACTTCGTTTCGGCGCTGCTGGAGGCCCAGGGCGTCGCGGTGGTGCAGGGTGCGGCGTTCGGGCTGGAACCCTATTTCCGCATCTCCTACGCCACCTCGACGGAAGCCTTGACCAAGGCTTGCGCCCGCATCAAGGCGTTCTGCGAGTCGTTGTCGTAATGAGACAAGCAGGCCGTTCCGTTTGGGGCGGCCTGCTTGTTGTCGCGGCTCCGGGAGAGCGGATAGCGCCCCCTATTTCAGAACCCGCCCGGCCACCGCCGCCAACCGCGTCGTCACCGCCGCGCTGCGCTTGTCGGGGTGCGTGATCAACGCGTTGTCCAGCGCGCGGTGGCAGCCTTGCGGGCACAGGCAGGCGCCTGCGTGCACCTTGGGGGCCACCGCCTTGACCAGGGCGCGGGCGTGCCCGGCGTTTTCGACCAGGACCTTGATCACCTGTTCCACCGTCACCGCGTCGTGGTCGGGGTGCCAGCAGTCGTAATCGGTGACCATCGCCACCGATGCGTAGCAGATCTCGGCCTCGCGGGCGAGTTTGGCCTCGGGCATGTTGGTCATGCCGATGACGTCGCAGCCCCATTGCCGGTACAGCTCGCTCTCGGCCTTGGTCGAGAATTGCGGGCCTTCCATCACCAGATAGGTGCCGCCGCGCACGGCGCAAATTCCAGCCTCCTTGGCGGCTTCCTCGATCATGTCGCCCAAACGGCCGCAAACCGGGTGCGCCATCGAGACATGGGCGACCAGACCGGTTTCGAAGAAGCTTTTGACCCGCGCGAAGGTGCGGTCGATGAATTGATCGACGATGACGAAGGTGCCGGGCGGCAATTCTTCCTTCAGCGAACCGACCGCCGAGACCGAGATGATCTCGGTAACGCCCGAGCGCTTCATCGCGTCGATATTGGCGCGGAAATTCAGCTCGGACGGAGGGATCCGGTGGCCGCGCCCGTGGCGGGGCAGGAAGACCAGCTTCTGGCCGTTCAAATCACCGAACAGCAATTGATCCGAGGGCGCCCCGAACGGGGTTTCGACCGTCCGCCATTCCTGATTGGTCAGGCCATCGACGTCGTAAACGCCCGAGCCGCCGATGATCCCCAACACGGACGCACCCGTCATCTTACCCTCCTGCAAAATCGTTGGTCCGTCCTAAACGAAAAAGGCCGCCATCGCAAGATGGCGGCCTTCTCGTTACCGGTTAAGGCCGTGCTTAGTGCACGTCCTTCCAGATCTGAACCTTCAGCGCATAGAACAGCGCGGTCAGCACGGTCAGGAAGATCATGACGTGCAGGCCCAGGGTCTTGCGGGCATCCAGTTCCGGCTCGGCCGCCCAGTTCAGGAGGCTCACGACGTCGTGCGCCAACTGTTCCTTGGTGGCCTTGGTGCCGTCGGCATACGTGACCAGATCGTCCATGATCTGGGGCGGCATGCCGATGTTTCCGCCCGGGAAATAGGCGTTGTAGAACATCCCATCGGGAACCGTATGACCTTCGGGAGCGGCCTCGTCAAAGCCCAGCAGCAGGCTGTAGACGTAGTTCGGGCCGCCCTCGCGGGCCTTGGCGATCAACGACAGATCGGGGGGAAGCGCGCCGTTGTTGTTGGCGCGCGCCGCGTTGTCGTTGGCGAACGGCGGAATGTAATGGTCGGACAAACGGCCCGGCCGCATGAACATCGCGCCTTCGTCGTTCGGGCCGTCCTGGATCTGGCGTTCGGCGGCAACCGCCTTGGCCTCGTCCTCGGTCAGACCGATTTCCTTCAGGTTACGATAGGCCACCAGCCTCATGCCGTGGCAGTTCGAGCAGACCTCGTGGAACACCTGGAAGCCACGCTTCAGGGCCGCTTGGTCATAGTGACCGAACACGCCTTCGAACGAGAAGCCGGGCTTCTGAAGGGCGGGCCCCTCATGGGCCAGCGCGGTCTGCGAGACGCCGGCGACGGACAGCGCCGCCAGCACGGTGAGGATCAGCTTACGCATCACGCCTTCTCCATCGGCTTGAGCACGGCGCTCGAAATGCTGGCGGGCAGCGGACGGGTCTTTTCGATCTTGCCGACGATCGGCAGGATGACCAGGAAGTGCAGGAAGTAGTACGCCGTGGCGAGCTGGCCGATCATGACCAAGTTGCCTTCCGGCGGCTTACCGCCGCAATACCCCAGAACCACGCAGTCGGCCACGAACACCCAGAACAGCTGCTTGTAGATCGGACGGAACGCCGCCGAACGCACCTTCGAGGTATCCAGCCAGGGCAGGAACAACAGCACGATGATCGCCGAGAACATCGCCACCACGCCTTGCAGCTTGGCCGGGATGATCCACAGATCCATCGTGAAGGCCCGCAGGATCGCGTAGAACGGCAGGAAGTACCATTCCGGCACGATGTGCGGCGGCGTGACCATCGGGTTCGCCTTGATGTAGTTGTCCGGCTCGCCGAAGAAGTTCGGAGCCCAGAACACGAACGCCATGTAGATCATCAGGAACACGCCGATGCCGAACAGATCCTTGATCGTGAAATAAGGATGGAACGGAATGGTGTCCTGCGGGGTCTTGACGTCGATGCCCAGCGGGTTGTTGGACTTCACCGTGTGCAGCGCCCACAGATGCACGACCATCAACGCGTAGATGACGAACGGCAGCAGATAGTGGAAGGCGTAGAACCGGTTGAGCGTCGGGTTATCGACCGCGAAGCCGCCCCACAGCCAGGTCACGATGAACTTGCCCACGACCGGGAAGGCCGAGAACAGGTTGGTGATCACGGTGGCGCCCCAGAAGGACATCTGCCCCCAGGGAAGCACATAGCCCATGAAGGCGGTGCCCATCATGCACAGATAGATCACCACGCCCAGCCACCACAACAGCTCGCGCGGAGCCTTGTACGAGCCGTAATAGAGGCCGCGCAGCATGTGGGTGTAGACCAGCAGGAAGAACATGCTGGCGCCGTTGGCGTGCAGATAACGCATGAACCAACCGTAGTTCACGTCGCGCATGATGCGTTCGACCGAGTCGAAGGCCAGCGAGGTGTGCGCGGTGTAGTTCGCGGCGAGGAAGATGCCCGACAGGATCATCACCACCAGCTGGAAACCGGCCAACGAGCCGAAGTTCCACCAGTAATTCAGATTCTTGGGCGTCGGATACTCGACGGCGCTGTGGTGTAGGAACGAGAAGATCGGCAGTCGTTGCTCAACCCACCCGATCACTTTGGAATTGGTATGAAAGCCGCTCATGGACCGGTTTCCCCCTAGCCGATGCGGATGGTGGACGCGCTGGTGAACGTGTAGGGCGGCACCGCCAGATTGGCCGGAGCCGGACCCTTGCGGATGCGTCCCGACGTATCATAGTGCGACCCGTGACACGGGCACATCCAACCGCCGAAGTCGCCACGCGAATCGCCGGGCTTCTGACCGCCGGGGATGCAGCCCAGATGGGTGCAGACCCCGATCAGAACCAGCCATTCCGCCTTCTTGACGCGATCGGCGTCCTTCTGGGGGTCGCGCATGGTCTCGCCGTCGTCCTTCGCGGCCGCCGCGATTTCATCGGGCGTGCGGTGACGGACGAAGACGGGCTTGCCCTGCCACACCACGGTGATCGACTGCCCGACCTTGACGGACGACAGATCGACATCGGTGGTGGACAAAGCCAGCGTGTCGGCGGCCGGGTTCATGCTATCGATGAACGGCCACAATGAAAGACAAGTACCCACCACGCCCACGGCCGTGGTGGCTTGAAGCAGGAAATCCCGCCGCGTCTGCCCGTCCCCTCCGGGCTGGGCGTGCGATGCCGGTTCAGCCATGACGTTAACCCCTTGTTGGCTCGCAAAAGCGGGTCTATTAAGCACATCGGCGGCGCTCGTTCAATACGGGAATCGGGCCTTAACCCGAGAATTTCCGCCGGGTTCGTCAAAAGGTTGCGGAGCCGCGCAATCCGTTCGGGTAGGTGTTTGACCGTGAATTCCCCGCCTCGGCTGGTGCTGTTTCAGCCCGATATTCCCCAGAACGCCGGGACCTTGTTGCGCTTGGCGGCCTGTTTGGGCGTGGCGGTGGACATTGTCGAACCTTGCGGTTTTCTAATGGACGACCGCAAAATGCGCCGCGCCGGCATGGACTACCTGGGCAAGATCGAGCCGGTCCGTCATTCGAGCTTCTCGGCCTTGGAAACCACCCGTAAGGGTGGTGGTGGGCGCCTGATTCTGCTGACGACCTCCGGCGACGTCCGGCTCGACCGCTTCGTCTTCCAGGGCGGCGACCGTGTGATGGTCGGGCGCGAAAGTGCGGGCGTGCCGGACGAGGTGGCCGCTTGCGCCGATGTCCGCCTGGTGGTGCCGATGGTGCCCGGCGTGCGGTCGCTGAATGTGGCGGCGGCGGCGACCTTGGCGCTGGGCGAGGCGTTGCGCCAACTGGATCTGTTTCCGAAAGGGGAGTACCGATGACTCACGCGTTCCATCCGACCAGCCTTCGCGAGTACGACATTCGCGGCATCGTCGGGCAAACCCTGTTTCCCGCCGACGCCCGCCGGATTGGTCAGGCCTTCGGCACCCTGGTCCGCCAAGAGGGCGGCAAGACGGTGTGCGTCGGGCGCGACGGGCGGCTATCGGGACCCGATCTGTGCGGCGCCTTGGTCGAGGGGCTGGTCGAGGTGGGCATCACCGTGCGCCGCATCGGTGTCGGGCCGACGCCGATGCTGTATTTCGCGTCGGTGGTGCGGGGCGCCGACGGGGCGATCATGGTGACCGGTTCGCACAATCCGCCCGACCATAACGGCTTCAAGATGGTGCTGGGCAATCGCCCGTTTTTCGGCGCCGATATCCAGAAGCTGGCGACGATTCGCCCCGAACCGGCGCCCGGCGGGGCCGTCATCGAGGACAGCGTCACCGAGGAATACCTGACCCGCCTGCTGGCCGACGGCATCGGCGCCCGTCCGCTGACCGTGGTGTGGGACGCGGGCAACGGCGCGGCCGGCGAGGTGGCGACCGCCTTGGCCGCCCGGCTGCCCGGCCGCCATACGGTGTTGTTCGGAACCATCGACGGAACCTTCCCCAACCATCATCCCGATCCCACCGAACCGCACAATCTGGCGGATTTGATCGCCGAGGTGAAACGCCAGTCGGCCGACATCGGCATCGCCTTCGACGGCGACGGCGACCGCATCGGCGTGGTCGATGGCCTGGGCCGCATCCTGTGGGGCGACCAGATCCTGATCCTGCTGGCCGAGGAGGTGCTGAAACGCCACCCCGGCGCGCCGATCATCGCCGACGTTAAGGCCTCGTCGGTGTTCTTCGAGGAAATCACCCGGATGGGCGGGCAAGCGGTGATGGGCCGCACCGGTCATTCCTTGGTCAAGCGGTTGATGGCCGATATCGGGGCGCCCTTGGCGGGCGAGATGAGCGGCCACATCTTTTTCAAGGACCGCTGGTACGGCTTCGACGACGCACTGTACGCCGCCGTCCGTCTGCTGGGTGTGTTGGCGGATGGTCCGGCCAGTCTGGCCGAACGGCGCGACCGCTTGCCGGTGCGCGTCAACACCCCCGAACTGCGGTTCGACTGTCCCGACGAACGCAAATTCCACGTGGTCGCCGAGGTCAAGGCGCGGCTGGAAGCGGCCAAGGCCAAGGTCAATGCGGTCGATGGCGTGCGGGTCGATACCGCCGACGGCTGGTGGCTGTTGCGCGCCTCGAACACCCAGGCCGTCCTGGTCGCGCGGTGCGAGGCGGCGGACGAGGCCGGGCTGGAGCGGCTGAAGGCCGTGCTAACCGCGCAGTTGGCGGAAAGCGGCGTCGCTTTATGCTGATCGTCTACGGCACGTTGCTTGACGATGATCTGCGCGCCGCTGTTTTGGGACGCCGGGTGCCGGTGGTGCCCCTGTCCTTGCGCGGCTGGCGCCGGGTGTTCGTGCGTCGGCGGTCCTATCCGACCTTGATCCCTTGGCGGTCTGGGTATGTCGCGGCGGCGCGTCTCGACGGCCTCGATGACGGCGACTGGCAAAGGCTGATCGCTTATGAAGGGGCCGAGTACGCGTTGGCCCCGGTCCATCAGGACGGCCTCGACGCGAAAATTTTCCTCGCCGCGGCGGGGCTGGCCAGTCAACGGGCCTGGACCCTTGATGCGTGGCGGCGGCGGTTCAAACCGGCGGCGTTGCGCGCCGCCGGTTGAGCTTGCTTACGCCGCACACTCCAGAAACACCTTGTCCTGGCAGGCGCGGCAGCGGTCCGCCTCGACGCGGGCGTATACCGCGCTCAAGGCCGCCGGTTTCGAGGCGAAAACGTTTTCCTCGCCGATATCGTCGATGTACCGGCCTTGGCGCAGCATCGCCAAAACCGGTTCCTTGGGCCGGATGAAGGACAGGCTGCCGCCGCGCGCCTTCAGGCGCCGGGCTTCCTGGGCCAACAGTTCGGCCCCGGCGATGTCGATGAAATTCACCCCGGTCATCACGATCACCAGATGCTTGCGGTCGGGGGACTCGGTTTCGAAGTCGCGGATCGCCTCGGCCAAACTATCGACCGCGCCGAAGAACAGCGAGCCGTCGATGCGAATGATCTTGACCTGCGGGCATTCCGGCAACGCCGGATTGGTGGTGAATTTGCGCCGGGCGTCGGCGGGATCCGGCACGCGGGTGACGATCGCCGGCTTCGAGGTGCGGTTCAGATACAGCAACAGCGACAAAATCACGCCCGCCATGATCGCCAGTTCCAATTCCAGGAACAGGGTGGAGAAAAAGGTCACCACCAGAACGGCGGTCTCGGACCGGCTGGTGCGCAGGATCTGTTTGATGTGATGGCCGTCGATCAAGCCATAGGCGACCAGGAACAAAATCCCCGCCATCGCGGCGTTGGGCAGATAGGCGGCGTAAGGGGCCACCGCCACCACGATCACCATCAACAAGGCGCCGGCGACGATGCCCGACAGCGGCGTGCGCGCCCCCGCCTCGTAATTGACGCCCGAGCGGTTGAACGACCCGGTCGCGACATAGCCCGAGAAGAACGCCCCGGCGATGTTCGACAAGCCCTGGCCGATGAATTCCTGACTGCCGTTGACATGCTGGCCCGAGCGCACCGCCAGCGCGCGCGAAATCGATACCGCCTCGGTCAGCGCGAACAAGGTGGTCGCCACCGCCGCCCCGGCCAGCGAACGCCACACCTCGGGATCGAAGCTGGGATGCGACAAGGGGGGCAGGCTCGACGGCAACGCCCCCACCGTGCGGATCGCCCCGTCACCGAGCGTGCTGTTGAAAACGAAGGCCACCACGCCGCCGACCAGCATGCCGACGATCATGTAAGGGATGCGGGGGAAAAATTTCTTGACCAGAATGCCAGAGATCAGCGTCGCCGCCCCCACCACCGCCACCGCCGGTTTGATCTCGCCCAAATGGGTGAACAGATACAGGATGGTTTCGTGGAACGACGAGCCACGCGGAATCGCCAGACCGAAGAAGTGCTTGATCTGGTTGGCGCCAATCAGGATCGCGGCTCCGGCGGTAAAGCCGATCACCACCGAATGTGAAATGAAATTGACCAAGGCCCCCAATCGGAACAGCCCCATCGACAGTTCCAGCAAGCCGACCATGATGGTCAGGGTAAGGGCGTATTCGACATATTTCGCGCTACCCGGTTCAGCCAACGCCGACAGCGCCGAGAACAGAACGATCGAGGCGGCGGTGGTCGGTCCCGACACCAAATGCCAACTGGATCCGAACAAGGCGGCGATGATCGCGGGGATCATCCCGGCGTAGAGGCCGTATTGCGGCGGCATCCCGGCGATCGTCGCGAAGGCCACGCCT
The DNA here is from genome assembly GCA_903899885.1 of uncultured Rhodospirillaceae bacterium. Taxonomy (GTDB): domain Bacteria; phylum Pseudomonadota; class Alphaproteobacteria; order Rhodospirillales; family Magnetospirillaceae; genus CAIULK01. The sequence continues at coordinate 15,980 of CAIULK010000051.1, read as the reverse complement.
TGCGGCAGCACCACCACGGCGCCGGTCAATCCGGCCATCAGATCGATCGTGATCGTCTGGCGATCAAGGGCGGGTATCCATGCCAGGAAGGGGAAAATACGCTTGGCCTCGATCCGCACGGCGCCGCTCCTTACAAGTTTATTTCAAACTGTCAGGAATGTATTAGCCGACTTGAATGAGCAAGGAAAGCCGCTCGTTGCCGTCCAGGCAAACGACATCCGCCCGGCGCATGCCCAGGTCTGTTCAAGGCTATGAAAACAAAGGGATTTTACGGCCCGTCGGCTCGCAGGCAGAAACCGGCGCCCCGAACGGTGTGGATAATCGGCGTGCCGAATTCCTTATCCACTTTCTGACGCAGACGGCTGATATGAACATCAAGCGCGTTGGCCTGCGGCCGGAAGCGATAGGTCCACATCGCCTCGCACAACATGCCGCGGGTGACGACATGCCCGGCATGGCGCATCAGATATTCCAAAAGCCGCAGCTCGCGGGGCTGCAATAGCACCGCCTTGCTCCCGCGCCGGACTTGGTGATTATCGATATCGAGTTCCAGATCGCCGACCCGCAACACCTCGGAGTGTTGGGGCGCGCGGGCCTCGTCGCGCCAGCGGACAATCGCTTCCAGGCGGGCGTGCAGCTCGCTGAGGACATAGGGCTTGGTCAGGTAATCGTCGGCCCCGGCGCGCAGGCCCCTGATGCGTTCATCGACGTAGCCCAGCACCGACAGGATCAAGGCCGGGGTGCGGATGCCATCGGCCCGCAGGGTCTGCAACACGGTCAGGCCATCCATCGACGGCACCTCGCGGTCGAGGATCAGTGCGTCATACCCCTCGTCGTGCGCCATCCGTAAACCCTTGGCGCCATCATCGGTCCAATCGACCTGGATATCCAGGCGCCCGAGTTCCTGAACCAGATACTCGGCGACGCACCGGTCATCCTCGACCAACAACACATGCATGCTCATTCTCCGAAGAACGGAAATGGCTTGGCGAGCGCGGGTCGGGTGGTTCCATCCACCGCCCCTTGATCATCGACCGGCCCCAGCCGGCAGCCCAGGCTGGCCAGCGCGTCGCGGTCGGTCCCGAAAATATTGGCCGGGTTAATCTTGTCGGTCAGGCCGGTGCGCTCCATCACGTCGTGGACCTGTTTCTTGAGGCCGCTGAACAGCAAGGTGATATTCGCGGTCTTCATGCGGATGATCAGGTTCTCCAGCATATCGACGCCCGAGGCATCGAGATAGTTGATGCCGCTGCATTTGATCAGGATATGCGTGATGTTGGGGTTCTCGCGCTCCATGTCGAGGACCGCGTCCTCGAAATACGAGACGTTGACGAAGCGCAGCGCGCCGTCGAAGCGCAGCGCGCCCAGCTTCGGGTGCAAGGGCGACAGATCGTGGCGATGGGCATCGCGCAAGGTGCCGTCGGGGTGCAGGCCGAGGCGGGCGATCCGCGGCTTCATCATCCGGTACAGCAGCAAGGACAGCGACAACAAGATGCCGGTCAGGATGCCGTTCTGAATGTTGGGGGCAAAGGCCAGGGTGGCGAGGAAGGTGATGACCGCGGCGACGCCGTCATCGCGGTTGGCCTTCCAGGCGTTGATGATCACCCGCACATTCACCAGCCCCATCACCGCCATCATGATGATCGCCGCCAGAACCGGTTTGGGCAGGTGGTACAAGGCGGTGGTCAGGAACAGCAGCGTGAACAGCACGAAGATCGCGGCGATCACCGACGACAGGCCGGTTCGCGCGTTCGAGGCCAAATTCAGGGCCGAGCGCGAAAAAGAACCACTGACCGGCATCGAATGGGAAAAGGCGGCGGCGACCTTGGCCAAGCCTTGGGCGATCAGCTCCTTGTTCTCGTCCCACGGCGTGCGGGTTTTGGCGGAAATCACCTTGGCGCTCGACATCGCTTCCATGAAGCTGATCAACGCGATCACGAAGCTGGCCGGCAGCAGCGCGATGGTGGCGTGCCAATCGACCGGGGGAACGCTGAAGGCGGGCAGCCCTTGGGGCACCGCGCCGACCACCCGGCCGCCCAGATCGGCATAGCCGACCTGCCAACTGACAATGGTCAACACGGCGGTGGTGATCAAAACCCCCGGCCACTTCGGCAAAAACTTCTTAAAGGACAGCAAGGCGGCGATCGCCGTGAGTCCGAAGGCCAGCGATATCCCGTGCATGGTGTCGATGTTGCTGACCACGCCCCAGATATCGAGCAGGAAATGTTCGGACTGCTTGGCCGGGATGCCCAACAGCGTGGGGAGCTGCGACAAACCGATGATGATCGCCGCCGCGTTGATGAAGCCCATCAATACCGGATGGGACAAGAAGTTCAGAAGAACCCCCATCCGCAGTGCCCCGAAGGCGATTTGGAAGATCCCCGATAGCAACGCCAGCAAGATGACATAGGCGTAGAACTGTTCGCTGCCATGCGCGGCCAAGGGGGCGACGCTGGCCGCCGTCAGCAGCGAGGTCATCGCCACCGGCCCCGTCGACAGTTGCCGCGACGATCCGAACATGGCGCCGATGATGGTGGGAATGAAGCACGCGTACAGCCCGTAGATCGCCGGAACGCCCGCCAATTGCGCATAGGCGAGCGCTTGCGGAATGGCAACCAGCGAGACGGTCAGGCCGGCCAAGAAGTCCTCGCGGAGGGTTTCGACATTGATCGAAAAACCGCGAATCATCGGCATGCGCCCAACCAGAATGTTCATGCTGTCCTCGTCCACCAAGCTGAATTAAAGCGAAAGGCCTGTTGCCATCGCAATTGAGTAGCGCATGTCAGGTTTGATCGCTAGTAAAAACGTCATAAATTACGCAATGATTGCTGGGAGCTGACAGGGCTGTAAGGTGCGAATATGAAATAACGCAAAATATTACAGTGCTGTCAGCTTTTTGTAATCATGTGGACGGCGTAATAGTTTGTTCTTGTCATGAGCGCGTTGGCCCGTGTACAGAAAAAACATCAGAAAACCTGCACGCGAGGGAGCCGCCGTGATGAAGGCCTTGAAAAAACTGTTCAACGCGATCGGGTGGCCGGCAAATCGGCCGCCGATCCAACGCCCGTTTCCATTTTTTGGAGAGTAGCCGCCGCCAAAGGGCTTGCCTGAGACGGGGTCGTTGTAAGACATTAAGGGATGCCTAGCCCCATCCATTTCCAAACCCAACCCCAACCCCGGACACGATTGGATCAATGGTGATTGCCGCCGCCTTGGGCGCACTGCTGGCACTGTTTCCATTGGCGGCGATTTTCAGCCGCCGTCCGGGTGTGCACGCCGCCGTGCATGCGGCCTGCCTGTTGGCGTGCCTGACACTGTTGGCGGCCGGTCTGGCCCATCTGTCCGCGCCGGGCGGCGCCGACCAAACCCTAATCCTTCCGATCGGCCTGCCCTGGATGTCGGCGCACTTCCGCCTCGACTCGCTGTCGGCGCTGTTCGTGGTGTTGATCAATCTGGGTGGCGCGGCCGCCTCGGCCTATGGCATCGGCTACGCCTCGCACCTGCCCAGCCCGAAACGCGCCACGCCGTTCGTGCCCTTGTTCCTGTTCGGCATGAACATGGTGCTGTTGTCGGATGATGCCTTCGTTTTCCTGGTGTCGTGGGAATTCATGTCGCTGGCCTCGTGGGCGCTGGTGCTGGCCGATTACACGCGGGCGGAAAACCGCCGCGCCGGGGCGGTCTATATCGTGATGGCGGTGTTCGGCACCTTCTGCCTGCTGTCGTGCTTTGGCACGATGGTCGGGCCCGAGGGGGATTACAGCTTCGCCGCGATGCGGGCACACCCCTTGGCTCCGACGGCGGCCTTTCTGTGCGTGTTGCTGGCGGTGGCGGGAACCGGATCGAAGGCCGGCATGGTGCCGCTGCACGCATGGCTGCCGTTGGCCCATCCGGCGGCGCCCTCGCATGTTTCCGCCCTGATGTCGGGGGTGATGACCAAGGTCGCCTTGTACGCGATGATCCGCATCTTGCTGGATCTGCGGGCGGGCGTGCCGTGGCAGTGGGGGGCGGCGTTGATGGTGCTGGGCGCGGTCACCGCCGTGCTGGGCATCCTTTACGCGGTCCTGGAAGACGATTTGAAAACGCTGCTGGCCTATTCGACGGTCGAGAATGTCGGGGTCGCCTTGATCGGCATCGGCTTGGCGGTCGCCTTCCGCGACAACGGCGAGGCGCGATTGGCCACCGTGGCGCTGGTCGCGGCGCTGTATCACATGTTCAATCACTCGATCTTCAAAAGCCTGCTGTTCCTCGGCACCGGCGCGGTGCTGTCGGCGACTGGCGAGCGGCGCCTGAGCGCGCTGGGCGGCTTGCTCAACCGGATGCCGTGGACCGGGGCGTTGATGCTGATCGGGGCGGCCTCGATTTCGGCGCTGCCGCCGTTCAACGGCTTCGTCTCGGAATGGTTGACCTTTCAGATTCTGTTGAAGGGCCCCTCGGTGCCGCATTGGGCGATGAAGTTCGAGGCCCCGGTGGTCGGTGCCCTGCTGGCGCTGGCGGCGGCGCTGGCGGCGGCCTGTTTCGTGCGGGTGTTCGGCGTGGCCTTCCTGGGCCGCCCGCGCACGGCCGAGGCGGCGGCGGCAACCGAGGTCGGCTGGTGGATGCGGGCGCCGATGCTGGTCCTGGGCGGTTTGTGCGTGATCTTGGGCGCCGTTCCGGTCAGCCTGTCGCAGGCCTTGTCGGTGGCTTTGGCCCCCTTGACCGGCGCCACGGTGGTGATGTCGGCCGATCTCGGCTGGCCGTGGCTGTCGCCGGCGGGGGCCTTCCGGGGGTCCTATTCCGGCACCGTGCTGGCGCTGGCCGGACTGGCGCTGTTCGGAATCACCATTCTTCTGGTTCACCGTTTCGGCACCACGCGCACGCGCCGGGCACCGGCCTGGGATTGCGGTCACGCGGAAGACATCGTCAACGCCCAGTATAGCGGGCAAAGCTTTTCCGAACCGCTGGCGCGGGTATTCGCCTCGACCATCTTCGGGGCCAGCGAAACGGTCGAGATGCCCGAACCGGGCGACATGGGCACGGCGACCCACACCGCGCGCAAGACCGACCCGATTTGGGTGGGCCTGTACCAGTCGATGGTTGGCTGGTCGATTGGATCGCCGATCATGTCAACAAGTTGCAGTTCCTGTCGGTGCGCAGCTATCTGCTGATGACCTTCGGGACCTTGATATCCTTGTTGCTGGCCATCGCGGTGGGGGCCCGATGACACCGGTTCTGCTGCAACTGCTGCAATTGCTTCTGGTCGTGACGGCGGCGCCGCTGGTCACCGGCTGGGTCCGGCTGGTCAAGGCGCGCCTTCAGGCGCGGCGCGGGCCGCCGCTGTTGCAGCCCTATCGCGATCTGTACCGCTTGTTGCAGAAGGAGGCGATCGTCGCGCCCTCGGCCTCGTGGGTGTTCCGGGCCGCCCCTTACCTTACCTTCAGCGCCATCTGGCTGGCGGCGATGATCATTCCGACCTTCAGCATCGATCTGTATCTGATCCCGGCGGCCGATCTGATCGCCCTGGTGGCGTTGTTGGGGTTGGCCCGCTTCGCCACCGCCTTGGCCGGAATGGATATCGGCACTGCGTTCGGCGGCCTGGGTGCCTCGCGCGAGATGCTGATCGCCAGCCTGGCCGAACCGGCGATGCTGATGGTCACCTTCACCTTGTCGCTGTTGTCGGGTTCGACCTCGCCCGCCATCGTCGCCGAATTCGTGCTGCATGGCGGCATCGGCCTGTCGGTGTCGGCGGGGCTGGCCTTGGTGGCGATGATCCTGGTGGCGATCGCCGAGAACGGCCGCATCCCGATCGACAATCCGGCGACCCATTTGGAACTGACGATGGTCCACGAGGCGATGGTCCTGGAATATTCCGGGCGCCATCTGGCGATGATGGAAGCCGCCGGGATGGTCCGCCTGACCCTGTATATCGGGCTGATCGGATGCCTGTTCCTGCCTTGGGGGATCGCCTTGCCCGGTGCAAGCGGGCTGGAGCTGGCGGGCGGTTTGGCGATGTGGGCCGTGCGCACGCTCGCGTTATCGACGGCGCTGGCGGTGTTCGAGACCTCGATCGCCAAGATGCGGGTGTTCCGTTACGGCGATTTCCTGGGCGGCGCCTTGCTGCTGGGATTGCTGGCGGCGATTTTCCACTATGTGTCGGAGGCGGTGTAGTGTCGCAGACTCTGTCCTACGACGTTGCCCACCTGATCGGCGCCATCGTGCTGATGGCCGGATTCACCCTGTTGTACCAGCGCCGGGTGTTCGCCGTTCTGAACACCTTCGCCTTTCAGGCCTTCGCCTTGGCCGCCGCCGCCGCGTGGCAGGCCCATGTGCAAAACGCGCCGCATCTGTGGGCGACCGCCGCCATCGCCTTGATCTTCAAGGCGATCTTGGTGCCGCTGGCGCTGCACTGGCTGGTCGAGAAATTGGGGATTCACCGCGCGGTCGAACCGGCCTTGTCGATCGCCTGGACGATGATCGTCGGTGTCGCCCTGGTTGGCCTGTCGATCTTGTTGGTGCTGCCGGTCACCGCCAACGCCGCCGCCCTGACCCGCGAAAGCTTGGCCTTGGCGATGAGCGTGGTGCTGCTGGGTCTGTTGATGATGATCACCCGGCACAACGCGGTGACCCAGGTGGTCGGCTTCATGGCGCTGGAAAATGGGCTGATCCTGGCCGCCGTGTCGGCCAAGGGCATGCCGCTGGTGGTCGAGATTTCGATCGCCTTTTCGGTTTTGGTGGCGATGACCTTGTTCGGGATCTTCTTCTTCCGTATCCGCGAGCGGTTCGACACGCTCGACGTCAACAGTTTGGAAACCTGGCGGGGAGAAGGACATTGATTCTGCTGCCCGACGTCGCCAATCCGCTGTTCTGGGTCGTCACCACGCCGCTGTTGGGGGCGTGCGGCTTGGTGTTGATTCCGCATTGGCGGATCGCCGCGATCGCCAATGTCGGCGTCGCCGTGTTGACCCTGATCGCCGCGTTGTTTCTGTTGGCCGACCGGCCCGAGCCGACCCGGCTGTTGTTCGTCGATGATTTCAACATCACCTTGGTGATCTTGACCGCCTTTGTCGGCGCGACCACCGCCTTGTTTTCCGCCGCCTATATCTCGCGCGAGGCCAACAGTCAGCGTTTGGGGCCGATCCATCTGCGCTTCTATCACGCGATGTATCAGGCCTTTTTGTTCACGATGCTGCTGGCGCTGACCGCCAACAATACCGGCGTGATGTGGGTGTCGATCGAAATGGCGACCCTGACCACCGTTTTGATGGTCAGCCTTTACAAAACCCCAGCGGCGATCGCGGCGGCGTGGAAATATTTCATCTTGTGTTCGGTCGGCATCGGTCTGGCGCTGTTCGGCACGGTTTTGGTCTATCTCGCCGCCCAGCCGGTGATGGGCGAGGGGCCGGATGCCATGGCATGGTCGCTGTTGAACGGGCGCGCCGCCGAATTCCACCCGGACCTGCTGAATTTGGCCTTCGTCTTCGTGCTGGTCGGGTATGGCACCAAGGTTGGTCTGGCGCCCTTGCATTCCTGGCTGCCCGATGCCCATGCCGAGGGGCCGACCCCGATTTCGGCGGTGTTGTCGGGCTTGCTGCTGAACGTGGCGCTGTATGCGCTGCTGCGCTTCAAGATGCTGATCGCCGCCAACGGCCACGCGCTGGCGCCCGGCCCGATGATGGTGACGATGGGCCTGCTCAGTCTGTTCCTAGCGGCCTTCATGCTGTACCGGCGCGGCGACGTCAAACGGATGTTCGCCTATTCCTCGATCGAGCATATGGGGGTGATCACCTTCGCCTTCGGGATGGGCGGCGCCTTGGCGAATTTCGCGGGTTTGCTGCACATGGCGATGCATTCGCTGACCAAATCGGCGATTTTCTTCGCGGTCGGCATCATCACCCAGAACGCCGGGACCAATCGAATTTCGCGGATCCGGGGCCTGACCGAAAAAACTCCGTTCCTAGGCTGGGCCTTCGTGCTTGCCGTGCTGGCGATTGCCGGTCTGCCGCCGATGGGCGTGTTCATGAGCGAGTTTCTGGTCATCACCTCGACCTTCGCGCGCCAGCCGCTGTTGGCCATTCCGCTGGCGCTGGGGTTGCTGCTGGCGTTCGGCGCGTTGATCGGGCGGCTTCAGGTGATGGCGTTCGGCACGCCCAGCGAGGACAAGGGCCATCCCAGCCCGTCGCGCCGCGCGACGCTGGCCGCCTATGCGCCGCTGGTCGCCCATATGACGTTGGTGGTGATCGCCGGTCTGTATCTGCCCAGCGCCCTGGTCGCATGGTTCCAGGCCGTCGCCGAGATGTTGGGGTAACAAGGCATGGACGCTTCGATCGCCTTGCTGGATTTCCTGAAGATCGGCCAACCGGTGCCGGACGCGCGGCCGTGGCCGCGCTTCGTGCTCGACGGCAAGAGCTGGCGCCACATGGTCGAGCGGATGGAGCACTGCGCCTGGGTGCTGCTGGCCGAATGGGGCGAGGCCGACGCGGTTCACGTTCTGCTGCGCGACGAAGCCAATGGCGCCATCGCCATCGCCACCCGCGATTGCCACGACGGCCGCTTCTTTTCGGTCAGCCTGGCGCGGCCAGGGGCGATCCGGCTGGAGCGCGCCATCCGCGACCTTTGCGGTCTGGCCCCCGAGGGGCTGGAGGATCATCGCCACTGGCTGGATCACGGCCGCTGGAGCGAACGCCGCCCGCTGGCGGCCACACCGCAGGAGGCCGCCAAGGCCGCCTATTCCTATCGTTTCCTGCCCGCCGAGGGCGAGGGGCTGCACCAGATTCCGGTGGGGCCGATTCATGCGGGGATCATCGAGCCCGGACATTTCCGTTTTCACGCCTCGGGCGAAACCGTGGTCCGGCTGGAAGAGCGTTTGGGCTATACCCACAAGGGCATCGCCAAGCTGGTAATGGGCAAGCCGATCGCCGACGCGGCGCGCATCGTCGCCCGGGTGTCGGGTGATTCGACGGTGGCCTACAGCTTTGCCTTCGCCCGCGCCGTCGAGGCGGCCACTGGGTGCGAGGTGCCATTGCGCGCGGTCTGGCTGCGCGCCCTGATGGCCGAGATCGAACGGGTCGCCAACCATCTGTTCGACATCGGCGCGATTTGCAACGACGCCGCCTTCGGGATCATGCTGGCCCATATGGGGCGCCTCCGCGAACGCCTGCTCAACGCCAACGAACATCTGTTCGGCCACCGGCTTGCGATGGACCGCATCGTTCCCGGCGGCGTGGCGGTCGATGTCGATGATATCGCGCTGGAATCCCTGGCCTATCTTTTGTCGAACCTGCGCAAGCGATTCGAACGCGCGGTGACCTTGTACGACGAAACGCCGTCGCTGCTGGACCGCACCAACGGCACCGGCATCGTGCCGTCGTGGATCGTTCATCGCTTCGCCGCCGGGGGATTCGTCGGCCGCGCCTCGTCGCGCGGGCACGACGCCCGCCGGGTGCCGGGCTATCCGCCCTATGACGTGCTGGATTTCCCGATCCCCGTCCACAGCGACGGCGACGTGCATGCCCGTTTGATGGTGCGGGTCGAGGAAGTCCGGGCCAGTCTGGATCTGATCGCCACCCTGGCCGCCGATCTTCCAAGCGGGCCGGTCCAAGCCGACGTGCCGGGCAAAGCGGGTGAAGGAACCGCGCTGGTCGAAAGCTTCCGGGGCGAGGTGGCGGTGTGGGTCCGCGTCGATGCCGAGGGGCGGGTACTCGCCTGCCATCCGCACGATCCGTCGTGGTTCCAATGGCCGTTGCTGGAGGGCGCGGTCGAGGGCAACATCGTCGCCGACTTTCCCCTGTGCAACAAATCCTTCAACTGTTCCTATTCGGGAGCGGACCTGTGATCCCGCCCATCGCCCGCCTTATGTTTCGTCACCTTCTGAGTGGTCCCGCCACCTTGAAGACCCGGCTGGCCCCCAATGATGCCGCCGTTTCGGAACTCGCCGCACGGCTGGAGGGCGCGGCCAAGGCGCGTCTGGGCCGTTCGTTGGCGATCCGGGCGGTCGATGCCGGATCGTGTAACGGCTGCGAGCTGGAAATCCACGCCGTGAATAACCCGGTTTACGATTTGGAACGCTTCGGGCTGCGCTTCGTCGCCAGCCCGCGCCATGCCGATGTGCTGTTGGTTACCGGCCCGGTCAGCGCCAATCTGGCCGAGGCCCTGCATCGCACCTGGACCGCGACCCCCGACCCCAAATGGGTGGTGGCGATGGGCGATTGCGCGCGCGACGGCGGCTGTTTCGCGGGCAGTTACGCGGTTTTGGGCGGTGTCGATAAGGTGGTGCCGGTCGATCTTCATATCCCCGGCTGCCCGCCGACCCCCTTGCAGCTTCTTACCGGTTTGCTGGCGCTGCTTGATCACGCCGCGTGAAACGGCGTTACCGGATGTTACCAAAATCGTCCAAATGCGGCATTTCGGCGTCACAGTCGCAGCCTAAACCGAGGATGGGTCCCTCGGCGTAAGGTTCGTGACGATTTTGAACATCCTGCATACGATTCCGGGGCGGAACTGGGGCGGCATGGAGCAGCGGGCGCTGGAACAGGTGCGCTGGCTTGTCGATCACGGCCACCACGCATGGTACGCGGCCCCGCCCGATGGCGAACCCTTTCGCCAAGCCCGGGCGGCGGGCGTGCCGGTGATTCCGATGGTGTTCGATCCGGCCTGGCGGCCCGATACCATGCTGCGGCTTCGCCGCTTTGTCGCCGGGCACAAGGTCGATATCATCGACACCCATGTCACTCGCGATGCCAAGGCCGCGATGGCCTGTCTTGATTTGTGCGCGGTGGTGCGGTCGCGCCATGTCGATCAGCCGCTGGAAACCACGGCCGCCCGGCGCGCCCAATGGCGGCTGGGCAGCGATCACGTCATCACCGTCGCCGGGTCGATCCGCCGGCACTTGATCGAAATCGGATTGGCCGAGGCCGAGCGCTCGACCTGGGTGGGCGGTTGGGCCCATGAAAAATTCTTCGCCCCACCCGCCGTCGCCCGTGCCGATCTACGGCGAAGCTTGGGGCTGGCCGATGATGTTCCGGTTTTGCTGTGCGTGGCGATGCTGCGTCCAGATAAGGGCCAGGATCACTTCGTTGGGGCCATGGCGCGGTTGAAGGACCGGGGCGTGGCGCCGGTTTTGCTGCTGGCCGGTGCGGCCACAGCTGAATCCGCCGGTTATGCCGATGGGCTAAGGCACCTTGCCGCGCAGGCCGGGGTTGCCGACCGCGTTCGTTTCCTGGGCTATCGCGACGACGTGCCCGATCTGATGCGGGCGGCCGATCTGGCGGTGATTTCCTCGCTGGTCGAGGGGCAGCCAAGGGTCGCCGTCCAGGCCTTCGCCAGCGCCACGCCGCTGGTCGCCACACGGGTGGGCGGGGTCCCCGAGATCGTCGAACACGATGTGACCGGCTGGCTGGCCGACCCGGCCGATCCGGGATCGCTGGCCGACACCATTCATTACGCGTTGGCCGATCCTATCAAAAAAAGCGTGGTCGCCGCCAAGGCCCGCCGCTTGGCCGAAAGAACGATGCGCATCGACCTGCGCATGGAACAGACCCTGGCGACCTATGCGATCGCCCGCGAGCATGCCTGGAAACGCCGTTTTCCCCGGCTTCGAACGGAATAAGTGCCGCCGGACTTGCCACCATCCGCCTTCGTCCGCGATACTGGAGGGATGAAAGCAGCCGGTTTCCGCCGCGTTCGGCGTCCCACCCATGACGAACCCCAGATCAGTACCGCCACCCGGGCCTGCGACCATCCCGGCTGCGACGGCGCCGGGCAGTACCGCGCGCCGCGCGCCCGCGACAAATTGTCGGAATATTACTGGTTCTGCCTCGACCATGTGCGGGCCTACAACGCCGCTTGGAATTACTATGCCGGAATGAGCGAGGGCGAGATCGAGGGCGAGCTGCGCCGCGACACCACATGGCAGCGCCAAACCTGGCCCCTGGGCGAACGCACCGGCAACCGCCGCTTCGTGTTCGGCCTACACGATCCGTTGGGCGTGTTCGACGATGCCAGCGATCCGTTCCGCCCGGTCCGCCCCGCCCCCGAAACGGCCGAGGAAAAGGCGATGCGTCTTTTGGGTTTAACACCGCCGCTCTCGCTTTCCGGGTTGAAGGCGCGTTACAAGGAACTCGTCAAACGTCACCATCCCGACGCCAACAACGGCGACAAGGATGCCGAGGAGCGATTCAAGCTGATCAATCAAGCCTATACGACCTTGTTGGCCAGTCTCGGCGTCTAAAACCCGCGCGAAGGAAAAGATCCGATGCGTTCCGATAGCCTGCCCGTTTTGCCCGACGTTACCCTATCCGTCCGCGAGGTGTTCGGCCTCGACATCGACCTCACCGTGCCCGCCTTTTCGGTGGCGGAAGAGCATGTCCCCGAGCTGGACCCGACCTATCGCTTCGATCACGACACCACGTTGGCCATCTTGGCGGGGTTCGCCTTCAATCGCCGCGTGATGATCCAGGGCTATCACGGCACCGGCAAATCGACCCATATCGAGCAGGTCGCGGCCCGCTTGAACTGGCCCTGCGTGCGCGTCAATCTCGACAGCCATGTCAGCCGCATCGACCTGATCGGCAAGGACGCCATCGTCTTGAAGGACGGCCAGCAGATCACCGAATTCCGCGAGGGCATCCTGCCCTGGGCGTTGCAGAATCCCTGCGCCCTGGTGTTCGACGAATACGACGCCGGCCGGCCCGACGTGATGTTCGTCATCCAGCGGGTGCTGGAGGTCGAGGGGCGCTTAACCCTGCTGGATCAAAGCCGGGTGATCTCCCCGCATCCCGCCTTCCGCCTGTTCGCCACCGCCAACACGGTCGGTCTGGGCGACACCACGGGTCTGTATCACGGCACCCAGCAGATCAATCAGGGCCAGATGGACCGCTGGAACATAGTGGCGACCTTGAATTATCTGGAGCATGACGCCGAATGCGCGATCGTGCTGGCCAAGCAACCGACCTGGGATACCCCGGAGAACCGCAAGACCATCGAGCACATGGTCTCGCTGGCCGATCTGACCCGCCAGGGCTTCATCAACGGCGATCTATCGACCGTGATGAGCCCGCGCACCGTGATCACCTGGGCCGAGAATGCCGCGATCTTCAAGGACATCGCCTTCGCCTTCCGCCTCACCTTCTTGAACAAGTGCGACGAGACCGAACGCCCGGTGGTCGCCGATTATTATCAGCGGTGTTTCGGAACCGAGCTTCCCGAAAGTCCGGCGCGAGTGAAAATGTGAAGATAGCCGGCGAAACCCCCGCCGACCGTGTCAAACGCGCCACCGCCTCGACCCTGAAGGCGGTGGCTGGCCGGGCCGACCTGGAGGTCGCCTTCGCCCCGGCCGGGACCGCCGGTCTGCACGGCAATGAGGTGCGGCTGCCCAACCCCGGGCCGACCATCGCGCTGGAGGACCTTACCCGTCTGCGCGGTTTGGCCGACGCCATGGCGCTGCGGCTGCGTTATCACGACGACCGTCTGCACGCCGCCCGCCATCCGGCCGAGCCCGAGGCGCGCAAGGTCTATGACGCCGTCGAGCAAGCGCGGATCGAGGCATTGGGCGTGCGCCGGATGGCCGGGGTGGCGGGCAACATCGCCGCCGTGCTGGAGGCCCGCGCGCGCGCCGACGGATTGCCCGACGCCCGGCGTCAAAACGACGTACCGCTGGCCGAGGCGATGCGCTTCCTGGCCCGCGAACTGTTCAGCGGCCAAACCCCGCCCCCGGCCGCCCAGGCGGCGGTCGATCTGTGGCGCGACGACATCGATACCAAGGCGGGCTCCAGCCTTGCCCGTCTTACCGCGCTGATCGACGACGAGGAGGCCTTTTCACGCTCGTTGACCGCCGTGCTCAGCGATCTGGGCTTGGTGACCGCCACCGAACAGCAATCCCTGGAGCAATCGGCCGAGGGCGGCGACGAGAGCGAGCAAGACGCTGGCGACGGCGAGGGCGAGGGCGGCTCGGGCGACCAAACGCCCGAGGAAACCGGCGGCGAGGACAGCGACGAGATGAAATCGGCGCCGGGCGGCGCCGAGGGCGACGTCGAGGAAACCGGCCTGTCGGAAGCCGACGACCTGCCCTTCGGCGGCAGCGGCACCGAGGAAGCGGGCGGCCCCACCCGCCTGCGCCGCAACAGCCCGGAACGCGGGTCCTGCCCACTGGTCTACCGCGTCTATACCGACCGCTTCGACGAGGTGGTTGCCGCCGAGGATCTGTGCGAGGGCGAGGAACTGACCCGCCTGCGTCATCAGCTCGACCAACAGCTGGCCCATCTGCAAGGGGTGGTCGCGCGGCTTGCCAATCGGCTGCAACGCAAACTGATGGCGCGGCAAACCCGTTCGTGGGATTTCGATCTCGACGAAGGCATGCTCGACACCGGGCGGTTGGCCCGCATCGTCGCCAATCCGTTGTTGTCGCTGTCGTTCAAGGCCGAACGCGAAACCGATTTCCGCGACACGGTGGTCAGCTTGCTGATCGACAATTCCGGGTCGATGCGCGGACGTCCGATTTCGGTGGCGGCGATGAGCGCCGACATCCTGGCCCGCACGCTGGAACGCTGTGGGGTCAAGGTCGAGGTGCTGGGCTTCACCACCCGGACCTGGAAGGGCGGTCAATCGCGCGAGATGTGGCAGACCCAGGGCAAGCCCGCCGCCCCCGGCCGCCTCAACGATCTGCGCCACATCATTTATAAAAGCGCCGACGCGCCTTGGCGGCGCTCGCGCCGCAACCTGGGCCTGATGCTGCGCGAAGGCATCTTGAAGGAAAATATCGACGGCGAGGCGCTGGAATGGGCCTATCGCCGCCTGCTGGCGCGGCCCGAGGGCCGACGGATTTTGATGGTGATTTCCGATGGCGCCCCGGTTGATGATTCCACCTTGTCGGCCAATCCCGGCAATATCCTGGAAAAGCATCTGCGCGAGGTGATCGAGCGGTTGCAAGCCCCGCGCTCGGGCGTCGAGCTGTTGGCGATAGGCATCGGCCACGACGTCACCCGCTATTACCGCCGCGCCGTTACCATCATGGATGCCGAGGATCTGGGCGGCACCGTCATGCGCCAGTTGACCGCGCTGTTTGACGAGGATGAGCGGTGACCATCACCGCCCTGCGGCTGGATTTGGACGGGCGGACCGTGATCGTTACGCTGCGCCGCTCGGCGCGGGCGCGGCGATTGTCGTTGCGGATCGATCCCAAGCTGGGACCTCTGGCGGTGCTGCCGCCCCGTATCAGCCCGGCGATGGCCGAGATCTTCGTCCGCAAACACCAAGACTGGCTCAGCGAACGCCTGAGTGCCGTGCCGGAGCGCGCCCCCTTTGTGTCCGGCGCCCTGGTGCCGCTGTTGGACGTGCCGCACCGCATCGAAGCCGTGCCCGCCGCCCGGCGCGGGGTGTGGGCGGAAGACGGGGTCCTGTTCGTCTCGGGGCGGCCGGAGCATTTGGCCCGCCGGGTATCGGCCTTCTTGAAGGACGAGGCCAAACGGCGGATTTACCCCCACGCATTCGAACTGGCCGGACGGATCGGCCGGGTTCCGGCCCGCATCACGGTGCGCGAGGTCCGCTCGCGCTGGGGCAGCTGTTCCAGCCGGGGCGACCTGTCCTTTTCCTGGCGCCTGGTGATGGCGCCCGCCGGGGTTCTGTCCTATGTCGTCGCCCACGAAGTGGCGCATCTGGCGGAAATGAATCACTCCCCCGCTTTTTGGCGGGTGGTCGCGGATCTGGCGGGCGATCCGGCTCCCGCCAAACAATGGCTGAAGGCGAACGGCGCCGGGCTGCACCGGTTCGGGTGAGGCAAGGATCATACCGGTGAGCCGATAAATCGACTCACCGTATTGTCCCTCGCCGGGCGCGCGCGTCCGCGCGCTTGGCCGCAGCCTCAACGGCCGCTGGATACCGGCGAGAACGTGTTGAGTCTGGGTCAAGCGTTGTGCTCGCGGGTATCATACCAATCGGCCATTGAAATGACCGATTGGTATTTGTGTCTTGTCCCTCGTCGGGCGGGCGCGTCCGCGCCCTTGGCCGCCGCC